>JAKBMM010000074.1 GCA_021831565.1 Planctomycetota bacterium | reverse complement strand
GATATGAAGTCCTTGAACATCGAACCGCACAAGTTCCATGGCGAATGGAATTACACCATCAAGCCTAGAAAACTCGGAAAAGGCGGCTAGTCGAGTTGTTCAAGTTATTTTGCGGAGGCTCCTTACCGGTAAATGACGCCCGGTAAATCGGAGTTTGCACCGCGGAGGAAGCGGAGGAACACGGAGGGTATAAGCGGATGGTCCACAAGCTATAAACCGCCGCGGACACGTCAGCGGGTTTCCCAGCAGGCGGCCAGGTGGTTGACGTCCCGCCCCTTTACTTCCAAAGGAGGCATTTGCGCACGGCAGCGCGGACGGACCAGAGGACAGCGCGGATGGAAAGGACAACCCGAAGGCGGATGAGCCGGACTGGGCACTTCACCCGCCGGCACGATACGCTGTTCCTGACGGCGCGGCACAGGCCGCGGCACGGCGGAAAGCAGCGCCTGCGTATAAGGATGCCGGGGCGAACGGGTAAGCGTGCGGGCGGGAGCGGTCTCCATGATCCGCCCCAGGTACATCACCGCAATGCGATCGGACACGTGCTCCACCACGGCCAGATTATGGGCGATAAACAGGTAAGAGAGCTTCATTTGCCGGCGCAGGTCCGCCAGCAGGTTGAGTACTTGCGCCTGGATGGACACATCCAGCGCGGAAACCGGTTCATCACAGATAACCAGTCGCGGATTCAGGGCCAACGCGCGGGCGATACCGATCCGCTGCCTTTGCCCTCCGGAGAATTCATGGGGGTAAAGGCCGGCGGCGTCGGGTGAAAAGCCCACACGCTCGAGCAATTCCGCCACGCGATCACGAATCTGGTTTTTGGGCAGCAGGCGGTGCGTGAGTATGGGTTCGCCGATCATGGCGCCCACGGTCAGGCGCGGATTCAGGGAGCCGACGGGATCCTGAAAAATAATCTGCATGTGGCGGCGCAGGGCGCGCAGCGGTTTGGGCTTGAGGGCATAGATGTCGTGTCCGTCAAAACGCACCGCGCCGGTGACGACGGCAACGGTGTGGGGAATCAAGCGGAGAATGGCGCGACCGGCGCTGGTTTTCCCGCAGCCGGATTCCCCCACCAGACCGAGTGTTTCACCATCGTTGAGTCGCAGGGAAATGCCGTTGACGGCGCGGATGGAACCACCGGCTGATCGGAAAAAACCGGAGCGAATGGGAAAGGAAACCCGCAGATCATCCACTTGCAGAAGCGGCGGGCGGGCGGGGTTATCCGGCGGCGCCGGCTTATTGGCAAGGGAGCCGTTGGCGGTATTCTGATTTACCATGCGGATCACCTTTTTCGCGGGACTGGGACATCCGCGCCACACGCGGGACTGGGACATCCGCGCCACACGCGGGCCTTCGCCGTGGCCCGGCTTGGCGCGGTTAAGAAAGTATCTTAAGTACCGCCGCGCCATATATTATGACATCCGGCCGCATTTGATTATTGCGCGTCCCGCCGGAACGCGAGAACCGGCTCATTTTGCGGCGCGCGGTCATACCCTGGGGCCTGAAATGTCGCCACCCAATGGCCGGGCCGAACCTCCTTGAGCGGCGGCATGGCGCGACGGCATTGCGCGCGGGCTTCGCCGGCACAGATGGTGCAGCGCGGTTCGAACCGGCATCCGGCGGGCCAGTCGCGCGGGCTGGGAACAGCGCCGGGAATGGTTTGGAGCCGGTCATGATCCTGACCAAGCTGCGGCACGCACTCCAACAGTCCCTGTGTATACGGATGCAACGGGTGATCAAACAACTCGTATACGTCCGCGACTTCCACGAGGCGACCGGCGTACATCATGGCGACGACGTCGGCATTTTCCGCCACGATGCCCAGGTCGTGCGTGATCAGCATGATCGCCATGCCGGTGTTTTTCTGAAGCTCCCGCAACAGTTCCAGAATCTGCGCCTGGATGGTCACGTCGAGGGCGGTGGTGGGTTCATCGGCGATCAATAGAGAGGGTCGGCAGGCCAGGGCCATGGCGATCATCACGCGCTGTTTCATGCCGCCGGACATCTGATGCGGAAATTCCCGCAGGCGGTGGGCGGGATCGGCAATGCCGACGCGGCGGAGCGATTCGGTCGCGATATCAATCGCTTGGCGAACCGACACTTTCTGGTGCAGCAGGATGGCTTCGAGAATTTGATCGCCGATGGTGAACACGGGATTCAGGCTGGTCATGGGTTCCTGAAAAATCATGGCGATGCGCCCGCCGCGGATTTTGCGCATGGCCGGCTCGGAGAGTTTAAGCAAATCGCTTCCTTGCAGCAGGAGGGAACCGGAAATGATGCGGCCCGGCGGATCAATCAGGCGCAACAGCGAGAGGGCGGTCACGCTTTTACCGCAACCCGACTCGCCCACCAGAGCCAGCGTCTGGCCGGGAAAAATGGAAAATGACACTCCGTCGACGGCGGGGATCGCGCCGGAATCGGCGCGAAATTCCGTTTTCAGATCGCGCACGCGCAGCAACGGCCCGTCGGAATGGTTGGGGGTTTCGACCATGCGGCTACTCTACTTCAAATTCGGCCCTGTGCCGATAACGGGGTCAGGTCATCCGCCCCGGCCGGCCAGATAAGATTGGATGCCGCGAAAAATGGCGGCAGCGATCCGCTCTTGAAAGCCGCGATTGGTCAATTCCCTCTCCTGGGCGGGATTGGTGATATATCCCGTTTCCACCAATACCGACGGAATGCGCGCTGTGCGAAGCACCACGAAATCGGCCCGCCGATCATGGCGTGCGGGTTCGATCCGCCGAAGTTGTTGCGTGATGCGGTCGGCGAGAGAGTCCGATGCTTTTCCCGTGGCATCCCGCAAAGACTGGGTATATACGGTGGCGCCGCGCCACGCGGGCGGTCCGGCATCCGCATGAATCGATACGAAGAGTTTGGCCCCCGCCCGCAGTGCGATTCTGGTTCGATTCCGCAGGCTCACGTAATAATCTCCTTTGCGGGTCAGCACGGCCCGCATCCCCCGCGCCCGGTCAATCAGGCGGGCCAAATCCCCGGCGATGGCCAACGTAACGTTCTTTTCCTTCGCACCCTGACAGCCAATGGCCCCCGGATCTTTTCCGCCGTGGCCGGGATCAACGGCTATCAGAAAAGGTCGCTTTACCGCGGCCTGGACAGGGCCGACGAGGGCGGAAAGAAAAAAGCCCGCCATGACGGCCGCCAAGACGGGTTTCCACTGCAGACGGTGCGATAATATCATCATGTTTCATCCTGAATACAATTTTATTCCCGCCAGGCCCCAACCGCGACCCGAGTGAGTATACACGGTAAACCATACGTTTGCCAGATGAAGGATAGATGAATGAAGGATAGATGAAAACGCTGGCCGCCACGGATATTTTGCATTAGCGTTGTTAATATGGTCCGGAGATTTTATCCCGGCTTGCCGGGATGGTTACAAAGTCCGCGAGGGCATCGCGGGAAGAAAACCACGCGCGGAGGTCGCAGGATGAACATCGCGGGATCCGGACGGTTGCGCCGCATGAGAAGGGGGCGAAATGCACTCGACACAACAAACTGACGAACCCGCGAGCAAAAAACGCGCCATGCCCCCGATTCCAGCGTGGCAGTTGGCGCTGGCCGTGATGGGCCCCGGCCTTGTGGTGATGCTGGCCGATACCGATGCGGGCAGCGCCATTGTGGCGGCGCAAAGCGGCGCGCGATGGGGTTATCGCCTGCTGCTGCCGCAGTTTCTACTGATTCCCATCCTTTTTGTGGTGCAGGAGCTTACGGTTCGCCTGGGGCTGGCCACGCAGAAAGGTCACGGCGAGCTGATTGCGGAGCGTTTCGGCAAAGGCTGGGCGTGGCTGTCGGTGAGTACCTTGATGGTGTCTTGTGTGGGAGCATTGCTGACGGAATTTTCGGGAATCGCCGGCGTGGGACTTCTTTTCGGCATTTCGCCGTGGGTAAGCATCCTGGCAACGGTGGTTTTCCTGGTGGTGGTGGTGGCGACGGGAAGTTACCGACAGGTGGAACTGCTGGCCATTCTGATCGGTCTTTTTGAACTGGCGTTTGTGGGCGTGGCGATTGTATCGCACCCGCACGGAGCGGCGATCCTTACGGACATGACGCACATACCGCTGGGCAACAAACAATACCTTTTCCTGCTGGCCGCCAACGTGGGCGCGGTCATCATGCCGTGGATGATTTTCTACCAGCAGTCCGCCCTGGTGGACAAAGGGCTGAATATTTCGCACGTGAAGCCGGCCCGCTGGGACACCGCCATCGGAGCGGTAGTGACGCAGATCATCATGGCGGCCATCCTGATTCTCACCGCCACCACCATCGGCAGCAAGAACCCCGCCACTCCGCTGAACACCGTGCAACAAATCGCCGACGCCCTGATTCCTTTTCTTGGTTTGTATTGGGGAAAGGCGGTTTTCGCCCTGGGCATGCTCGGTGCGGCCCTGGTGGCGAGCATCGTGGTTTCGCTCACCGCGGCCTGGGGATTGGGCGAAGTTACCGGCTACAAACGTTCGCTGGCGCACTATCCGTTCGAGGCTCCCTGGTTTTACGGTGTATATGTAGCGAGCCTGCTGATTGGCGCGGCGATCGTTCTCTCCGGCGTCAATCTGGTCAAGCTCGCCGTGAGCGTGGAGGTAATGAACTCCCTGCTGCTGCCGATCGTCCTGGGGTTCCTGTACATGCTGGCGCTCAAGGCGCTGCCTCCCCCCTGGAAGCTCAAGGGCCGCTACGCCTGGCTGGTGGGATTGATCATTTTCTTTACAGCGGCGCTGGGCGTATATGCCGGTGTCATGGGGATATTTTCGTGAAGCGCCAAAAGGCGGGGCCGCGAAGAGTCCGGCGATTTCCGGGCGGGCCGCGGGAAAGTTAAGAGCGAGTGGGAGAATATAGCGAGAGTCGTGATTTCTAGTGCTCTGTCAGAGCACTAGGCCAGGTAGACCGCAGCGCCCGGAAGAATCGGAGCGATGCGCTGTACTTTTGCGGCGACATCCTCGGGGTATAACGCGAACGAGGGGGCGATTTCCAGCGTGCAATCCGGCGTACCATCCGGTTTTCTGGGAATTTTCACGCCCGCCGCCTCCAGCCAGGCCGCATTCCGCAGCGTGGTGATCTGGTGCGAGGTAACAAGCGAGTCGATTCCCGCGAGCTGCTTGATCGGCGCGAATTCATCCACGCGGTCGGTTTCATAAACAACGCCGTGCCGCGCCCACGGCAGGGCGTCGCATACAAACATCTCCATTTTTACGGCATTGGGTTTTTCCGGCTTGATCTGTTTTCCATCGGACGGGTCCACATAAGGAACCTTTTTTTCCGCGCGGTGGTAAGACAGCGCCAAGCCGTTCCGGTTAAGCCGCTCCACAAAATCGCGCCGTAAGACATGCAGCGCGATGCTGCCGAGGCGGAATCGCAATTGGCCGTCGGCCAGCCGCTGCTCCGCCAGGCTATCGGGCATATCGCTGTATTCGATCACAGTCAATTTGCCGTTCTGCAGGCAGAAATTGCCCAGTTTTTCTTTTCCGAACGCCTTCGGGAGCATTTTGCAGGACATGTCGGCGTTCTCCAGAACGTGCAAGCCGATAAACAGCGGATCCACGCAGCGCACAATCGGATTATCCACCTGGAAATAACTAATCTGTTCAATGCCGCGCCCGGCCATGTCCGCAACGGCCCCGCTTTTATAAAGCGCCAGCAGCGAACCGCCGTGGCCATTGGGCGAAAGGGCCAGCGAGCCGGGACTTTCCAGAAGAACTTTTCCCCCGAAGCTCACCGCCGGCAGCATGTCTTGCGGGAAAAACATCAGTTGTTTTTCGGATAGCCCGAAATAACCGTGCTTTTGCCAAAAGGCCGTGGTGGCCGCATGATTGACCGTGCTGGTCATGATGTAAAAGGGAATCGTGCAGTCGAAGCGTTTTTGCATGGCCAGGAGGAATTCGGCAAAATATTGGAAGAGCGGTTTGTGCCGCACCGGTGTGGCGGGAAAAATTCCTTTCGGACCATCCCAGCCCAGCCGCGAACTTTGCCCACCGGCCACCACGAAGGCCGCCACTTTTCCCATGCGCAGCAGTTCTTCTCCGCGCCGCCGGGCCAGTTGATATTTCTTTTGGCGGTCCGAAGCGTGTGGTTTGTTCTCAAAATAAGGCGCCGGCGAAATGTTCTCCGGCAAGGAAAAAGGATGCGGATGCAACACCACGGTGTCGATGAGTCTTCGCACCAGCGGCCAGTCAATGGACGCCACCTGCCGATCCAGGTTCAGCTTCTCGGCGGCCGAAAGACGATCATAAAAGGCGTACACATGCTCTTGTCCAATGCCCGCAAGCCGAAGGACAAGCTCTTGATGGTCCGGTTGCGCGATGTCCCGCTTTCCTAAAACTTCCACGTTGTTCCCCATTGACAGGCCTTTCTGATTGTTCGCACGCTTTTCGGAACCCGACTTTCGCCGAATTTTAGCGTATAGAGTCGAGGTGTGCGAGTGTGCCCGCGGGCAGGATAGCAATTTTTTTCGGAAATACCCGCAGGGGCGTGAATACCAATAGTTATCCGGGATACGAGCCGGCGAGAGGGGACGAGCGATCGGCCGGAGGAGCGGGGAGTGGTTTTAGGCGGGGCGTTGGAGTATCGTGGCGAGGCGCCGGGCGGTTAGCTCAGTTGGTTAGAGCGCCGTGTTTACACCGCGGATGCCGGGGGTTCGAGTCCCTCACCGCCCAATGCTTAAACACATATATAATTACATAAATTCGTTGGCGCAGTTCCAAGCCCGTCAGTGATGCAGGAAGTCGCGCAGCTTGACCGGCATCCACATGGCGCCCATCTTCCAGAAAATTTTAGCCGGGAAGATAACCTTGTCCTTCGCATCCTCCTTGCCGATAACTTTCACTTGCCGGCCGACATACCTGGCCAATGGTTTGGGATTGGTCAGAAGCGTCCAAGCTTGGCCATGGACCAAAACACCGGCGGGCAGACCGCTGGCCAGACAGGCCTTGCCACAGGTTTTTCCGTGCTGCCGCCCCGTCATGTTCTTGGTTGTATAGCAGGCCATGTCCAGCAGTTCCCCGCGCACGGTTACTTTTGTAACCGCGGCGGCGAAGAGGGAAAGGTTCATGGTTCCAAGCACGGCAAGCGCACTTACCACAACGACCGGAAACCGACGCATGGTTTATTCTCCTGAAAAAGACATTATGCGTGATTATAGGCACGATTTGGCCTTGTCTTCCAACTCCCTGATTTTCCTGCGATTGGCTATCCGCGCCATGGGCGACATACGATCGATAATCAGCACGCCGTCCAGATGATCGTTTTCGTGCTGCACGATGCGGGCGGGGAAACCTTCCAGCGTTTCGGCCACTTCGCGGCCATGCGAATCTATTGCCAGCAGCTTCAAACGGGTATACCGCGAAATCTTACCGCGAACTTCCGGTAACGAGAGACACCCCTCTTCCGCCTCTTCCCATCCTTCCTGTTCGACCAGAACGGGGTTGATAAAGACCCGGGCTTCGTCTGTTCCGCCGGTGTCCGATATAACAAACAGGCGCAATGGCAGTCCCACCTGTGGCGCCGCCAAACCCACTCCCTTATGCGCACGCATCAACTGAATCATCCGTGCGATAACCTGACCAAGCCAATCGTCGACTCCGTGAGGCGTCGGGACCGGCTCGGCGGGCGTTCTAAGCACTGGATCAGGCCAGATCGCCAATTCCAGCGCGGCTGGGTTAGGTCGCGACACCGGTAGAGAAGATTTTGGAACGGGCGGCGCTTTGTTGTTTCGCCGGCGAGTTTTTGTGTGTGCCCGGATCATGCTTATTCCCTGCGAGTGTATTATACCCAGTTGTGAGGGCGGGTGTGTACCTGAGGCGCGGCACTTTGCAGCAACGGCGGTGGTTGACGGAGAGTCTCATCGCGCGCCATGGGACGGAGCGACGCCCTAGTGCTCTGTCAGCCGTGTAATGATGGATTGACTCAAAAAAAAAGCCCGCGGCCAGAGCCAGCGAGCTGGGGAAGACCAGCATCACAAACACCCACCCCCCGCCTCTCGCACCGGCGCATTTCCACCGAGCGCCGGCGCGAAAGCTCGCGGGATGGCGAGTATTCATGAAACCATTTTCCGATCAAGAGCATGCGAAGCGAGCATTCATTAACGACGAGCGGATTTCTTCGTACTCTTCTTCGCCGACTTTTTCGTGCTCTTGGCGCGGGTCTTTTTCCTGGCTGCCATAGCTATCACCCCCTTTCAGGGATTAAATGCTTCCTCATTTTTATCGGCTCTTGCGAGAAAGGGCAACAACAAAATTCTCATAATTTAAAAATTTTCCCGCGCTTTTCATAAGCGGACAATTCCCCTGAGCCGCCAATCCCGAAGAAGCAGATTTTCCAGCGATGTTGAGGTGTCGACCAGAAGATATGCGGCCCCGACGCCGCGGGCGGCGTCCGCGAGCTGATTGATATATACATCCAAGCGTCTTTGATATTCCCGGAGCAACCGGCGATTCGGCGTCAGCGGCAGCACGGCGCCGCTTTCGCTGTCGCGCAACCGTTGCGGCCCGGAAAATTCCGGTCGCAGTTCCTGTGGCGCCAGCGTGTGCAACAGCACGAGATCCTGACCGGCGGCGAGCAGCCGGCGCAGAGGCCGGCTCCAATCGCCCGGCGGGAAAAAATCGCTGATGATCATAAAAAGACCACCGCGCCTTGTTCCGGCGACGGCGCTCTCCAGAGAGGCGCCCAGATCCAACCGCCCCCGCGGCTCCAAGTTGCGCAGATGGGCCAGCAGCGACGGCAAGGAACAAACAGCGGAAAATTCGGCACGCCGCGCGGCGGGGGAAGTCGGCGCACCGGTTGCACTGAGCACCCGCAACGGGTCCTGATGATGCAACGCCAGGAAACCGAGCGCCGCCGCGAGAGAGCGGGCAAAATCAAATTTTCGCGGCCGGCCGAAGGCCATGCTGGCCGACGCGTCCAGCATCAGGGTGACCGGCGCCGCCCGCCGCGCGTGAAACAGGCGGACGACAAGTTGATCGAGACGGGCGAGGACTTTCCAGTCTATATGGCTCAAATCATCGCCCTGAACATACGTGCGAAAATCGGCTATTTCCATGCTGGCGCCGCGCAAGCCGAACCGGCGGCGGCCTTCGGCCCACAGGAAGCTGGACCGGCCGGCGCCCAGATGCAGACGCCGGAGCAGTTCGAGCAAGCGCGAATCAGGCCATAAGGAAGGTCGCACAGCCATGCCCCTATTTCAACGCAACCGCATACTCCCCGCAAACGCCCCGTCTATACGGAGAACTTCGGGGGCATTTCCATTTCTTTATGTCCCCCCCACCGTAACCGTTCACGGCGGCGCGGAAAACGGCCGCGGGATTGCGATCCTCGCGGCTGCCCAATGGTCGCCCCCCCCCCGCAGCCGTGGATGGAAATCCACGGCCGTCCGTAACCGCAAACCATCATGCCTCGTAATCCAACCACCGCTCGATTACCAACCACGAGCGTGAAAAGCCGCCCGGAGGTGGA
>JAKBMM010000027.1 GCA_021831565.1 Planctomycetota bacterium | reverse complement strand
GTGACGGACGAAGAAATGAAGCGAGTGAATTTGGAACGCGGTAGGTTTCATGGCGACTGGAACTACACGATTCGGCCTCAATCGACACGGCCAAGTTGATACCTTTATTTATTAACGCAGCCTTAGCTCCGCCAATGGTGGTCGACAGAATTGAATCCGCGCCATTGCCGCCGCTGCTTGCGCCAGCGCCGAACATAGCCGCCCCACCGTCTCCGCCCGTCTGTTTCACGCTTACATTCACCGCACCGCCTCCGGAGGACAGGCCCGATGCGGATGCATACGCCGCACCGCCATTGGAGGTGGTTTCTCCGGCGATTTCCACCCCATCGCTCCAGCCGCCCGTCGCGCTGGCCGTGACGTTCACCGCACCGGACCCGACACCCACTCCACTCGCGTTGGCAT
This sequence comes from Planctomycetota bacterium, assembly GCA_021831565.1. Taxonomy (GTDB): domain Bacteria; phylum Planctomycetota; class Phycisphaerae; order WQYP01; family WQYP01; genus JAKBMM01. The sequence continues at coordinate 38,402 of JAKBMM010000027.1, read as the reverse complement.
TGGCCACTCCGCCATTAATGGGACCAGTGGTACCGTTACTTCCCTCGCCGTACCCGGCCAAAGCGGTTGCGATGGCGTTGACAGAATCCGGCCCGTCACCCAGGCCTTTCGCCACGGCATTGGCGGCTCCGCCAATGACGCCGCCGCCATTGGATCCATTGACTATGGCTGTTGCGGTGGCTTTAGAAGCGCTTCGGCCAGCAGCAGTGGCGGTTGAGTCAGCAATCGCCGTTGCGACTTCACTGCTTATTGCGTTTGCTGTAATGTTGGTCGCTGCGGTCAGGTCTACCTCCGCATTGGCCGTGGTGTAGGCTGTTGCATTGGAATTACCGATTAGCTGCGAAGGAGTCAGGCCGTATGGAAGGGGATTTGTGTTCAGATTGAAATTCAGCGTGGAAGAGGCGTTGCCAGCGGTCTGGGCGTTTTGGGTAAGAGTTAAAATTCCGCTGGTGGCCCCGCTTACCGTGTTGTTGGTTCCACCTATGGTGGTGGAAAGAATAGAATCGGGGGGTGGTCCCAGATCGCCTACGAAACCAAATCCACCGGTACCAGCAATTTGAGTCGCGGTTACATTCACGTTACCACCGCCGGTCGAAATTCCCGAGATCGTGCCGGTGAAAGAAGCAATGCCGCCATCGCCACCAAGGCCGTCCGTTCCCCGGGTGCCGCCCGCGCTAACCGCACCATATCCGCCAGGTTCGCCATTGCCACCTTCGGCCACGGCGTTGACTGTAACGGTACCGCTACCGGTTGACAGGGCGGCGACACCGTCGATTGTTGCGTTGCCACCGTTACCGCCTGTCCCGCCGTTTCCACTCGTTATAGGTTGACCGCCGAAACCACCGTTTCCGCCCAGAGTTTTGATGTTTATGTTGACGGCGTATGTGCCACTGCCGTAAGCCCCTACGAAACCAATCGTGGCGTTGCCGCCATTACCCGCTATTCCACCGGAATTACTGCCATTACCACCGAACGCACCCGCTCCGCCAATGGCGTAGGCATCAGCCGACGCGACGCCTACGATGGGACTACCGCTGGAACCTGTGATGGCTGTGACATCAGCATTACCCCCATTTCCTCCATTACCTCCGTTATCGGCGGTATTCGGGTATTGCGGGTAGGCGTATCCTCCGGTACCGCCTGTGGCGATGGCGGTATTGCTCGTATCGGTGTTGCCGGAGGCGTTGGCGGTGGCGTTGCCGCCCGGACCGCCATTGGGATTACTCAGCGTGCCGTTGGTTCCGGGAGTTCCGATAACTTCCACCATGCTCGCCACCGCTACATGGGCGGCGGCGAAGGAGACGGCCAGGCTCAAAATGGCCAGCCGGCGCTTTGAGCGGCTGGAACGACGGTACTTGTGCGAAAGCAATTTTGCGATCGTGTCGGGACGGTTCAAACGATTCAAACGATTCAAACGATTCAAACGGTTCAACCTGGTCAACATGGCTGATTTCCTCCCAAAAGGTTCTGACTCCCGCGCCGGCGAACGACAAGACCCCGGCGCATGATTTTCTTCACCTGAAAGATGACGGCGGACGGCGCATGGAATTGCCTCTCTCCATGCCTGGAAGTGGCCGTGGTACTGCTTCGCGCCGCGCGCGACAAAGTTCCCGCCACGACGAACTACCGAACACCGCTACAGCTTTGTTTGGGCGGGCTTTTCGTCCGCCACCTCGGCCCCCAAACCGTTGCCCATTCGCCGATGTTGATGATAGACACTTGCCACTCATTTTAATCCATTTGAGAATCAAGTCAAATGAAATTTTGACAATGAAATTTTGATAAAGAGTGGCTATGCGGGCGGGCTGTCCCGGTTTATTGGTTTATTCGTAACCGTTCACGGCGGCGCGGAAAACGGCCGCGGGTTTCCACCGCGCGGCCGTTTTCCGCGACGCCGTGAACGGTTTATTTTTATTGGTGACACGGTCAGCAGGCTGACCCGTTAAACACCGTTTTCCTTGCGGTTACGGACGGCCGTGGATTTCCATCCACGGCTGCGGGGGGGCGACCCATGGGGCAGCCGCGAGGATCGCAATCCCGCGGCCGTTTTCCGCGCCGCTGTGAACGGTTACGCCCTGGGCCAGCGGAACTGGCCGATCACCGGCGCTTTTCGGCGCCGACAGGTGCTCTGTCACAGCTACAGTTGCGGGTTGAAAAAAATGAAAAAGTTCAGATCAGGGATCTTGCCGCCGCTCCTGGAGAAATTCCGCCAGCGCCACGGCATTGTTGTACCGCTGGTTTTTGGATCCAAACAGAAGCGTGATGTCCTTCTTTTCGGCCAACCGCAACAGTTCGGTCCAAGGCGCCGGCGCCGTTGCCAATTCCATCCGGTAACGTCTTTGAAACTCCGGCCACTTTTTCGGATCGTGACCAAACCATTGCCGCAGTTGGTCGCTCGGCGCGAGGTCTTTCATCCAATAATCAATTTTAGCGTTTTCCCGCTTGACTCCCCGCGGCCAGAGCCGGTCCACCAGAATCCGCACGCCATCATCCCCGGCGGGTTTTTCGTAGATTCTTCTGATCCGGATCATCGCCAACCTCCCATTCCGCGGAACGTTTTGGCCAAGTTTATATCTCCCGCATTGATTCTATACCGCGCGCACCGTAACCGTTCACGGCGGCGCGGAAAACGGCCGCGGGATTGCGATCCACGCGGCTGCGTGTCTGGGGCGGCGCGGTGATTGGCGGTCCCGGCACACCGGGAAAACCCGTGCCCGCCGGGACGTACGCGGAAAACGGCCGCGGGATTGCGATCCACGCGGCTGCGTGTCTGGGGCAGCGCGGTGATTGGCGGTCCCGGTACACCGAGAAAACCCGTGCCTGCCGGGACGTACGCGGAAAACATCCGGTGCGTGAACGGTTACCGCGCCCCTAAGGGGGGAGACATTTTCTCATCGTTGGGCGCAAGCGTGGCGCCGGCTTGCCGGCCCGTGGTTTTCCATGAACCGGGCGTACCGGCGTGGCAATTTTTCCGGGCCGGGCCGGAATTCCCGCCAAACAAGCCCTGTTCCGCACGCCGCGGAGCCTTCCCGAAGGGTGCAGGCGGGTGCGGACACCCACCCCCCACGGATGCCCGGAAAAATTGCCGCACCCGGGCGTACCGGCCATGGAGCAAATGTTGCAAACATGGCGGCGTGCAGTATATAAACCTCTGCGGCGCGCCGTATAGAGGTCCGCGTGTGACGAAGCCGCGGCCGGCAAGGGTGAGGCGATGTTTACCGACAATCCGCAGTTTGAGGACCGGCTGGCGCGTCTGGAGAAATGGAAGACCGCGGGAGTCGATCCCTTCGGTCATCGCATAGATGGCTTGATATCTATAAATGAAGCGCGCAACCTCCACCAGCCGGACACGCCGCACGGCGGCGGGCCGTCCGCCAAAGTGGCCGGGCGGATCATGCTCCGGCGCGACATCGGCAAGCTCATTTTCCTGACCATTGGCGACTGGACCGGCCGCATCCAGATCGCTCTGGTCCGCCAGTTTCTGGAAAAAGACTGGAATAAGGCCAAACTGCTCGAAGCCGGCGACATCGCCTGGTTTTCCGGAAAAGTCGGACATACCAATACCGGTGAAGTCACCGTCTGGGCCGACAACTTCGGCTTGTGCGCCAAGTCCCTGCTGCCCCCGCCGGAGAAATTTCACGGCCTGGCCGACACGGAGCTTCGCTACCGCCGGCGCTACCTGGACCTGCTGGCCAACGCGGATTCCCGAGAGGTGTTCCTGGCCCGCAGCGGCATCGTGCGGTTTATCCGCGAATTTCTGCATGGCCGCGGCTTTGTCGAAGTGGAGACGCCGATGATGCAGGCCGTTCCCGGCGGCGCCGCGGCCCGTCCCTTCCGCACCCGCCACAACGCCCTGGACCTGGACCTTTACCTGCGCGTCAGCCCGGAGTTGTATCTGAAGCGTCTGCTGGTAGGCTCCCTGGAACGGGTGTTTGAAATCAACCGGAATTTCCGCAACGAGGGCATCGATACCAGCCACAATCCCGAGTTTACCATGCTGGAGCTATACCAGGCGTACAGCGATCTGGCCGGCATGCTGGAACTTACCCAAACGCTTGTTTGTGCGCTGGCGGAACAAAGCTGGCGGCGGAGGCACCCCGCCGCGGCCAAACCGGAACGCCTGGAGCTTCCCTACGGCGAGCGCGTGCTTGATTTCACCCCGCCCTTTGAGCGGCTGGCGTACATGGACTTGTTTGGCCGCCATGTCGGCGCGGACCTCGTGGACGTCGCCGCCGTGCGCCGCTGCGCGGAAGAGCGCCATATTGAAAACACCGCTGAAAAAGCGCATGAGGTGCTGGTCGATGAATTGTTCGCGCGCTGTGTCGAACCGGTACTGGGCACGCTCGATCGGCCCGTTTTTGTGTACGACTATCCCGCCGCGCTGTGCCCGCTTACGCGCCGCAAACCGGGCCGGGAACATCTGGCGGAGCGGTTCGAGCTTTATGCCGCGGGCATGGAACTGGCCAACGCCTATAGCGAGTTGAATGATCCATTTATTCAAATGGAAACATTTACCGCCCAGTTGGCCGGCCAGAAAGAGGGCGAGTCGATGGCCCGCATGGACCACGACTTTATCACGGCGCTGGGCTATGCCATGCCGCCGGCGGGCGGACTGGGAATCGGCATCGATCGCCTGGCGATGCTGCTGCTGAACCGTACGAGCATTCGCGACGTGGTGCTGTTTCCCCTGTTGAAACCATGCGCCCCGCCGGACGCCGCGCCGGACGCCGGCGGCGAAATACACTCCCGGACTCGACCGGTGGAATAAGAACCTGTTCGGGAGAGGCGGGGGCCAACCCGCGGCGGGAATCACTCCCCGCGCGGGGGTGGGCGGGAAGAGCGGCCGGTGGGGTGTGGCAATTTTTCCGGGCCGGGCCGGAATTCCCGCCAAACAAGCCCTGTTCCGCACGCCGCGGAGCCTTCCCGAAGGGTGCAGGCGGGTGCGGACACCCATGGATGCCCGGAAAAATTGCCGCACCCCGGCCGGGGGCCTCGCGCACGCTCCGGGGCCGCGGCGGTACGGAGGCATTATGCTTGCCCGATTGCTCCATATTCTCTTTGGCATGCCTCTGTCGCGACATGGCGGCCGGCTCCATTGGGCCTGGGGTACGCATCATCCCGGCCTGATCTTTTGCGGCGCAATCATCCTGGCGATTCTTGGTTGGTGGAGCTATCGCGCCCAAACCGCCGCGCCCGGAAGCAAGCGAACGATGGCGCTGCTCCGCGGAGGGGTGCTGGCCGCCGTGGCGCTTTTGCTCGCCCGGCCCATGCTGGTGCGGGTGCAGGCGCATCGTACGCCATCTGTGGTCGCCATCTGGCTGGACTCCTCACTTTCCATGAGCCTGCGCGATCCCTACCGAAATCCGGCGATGCAACAACTGGCGGCGGGGTTTTCCTCCCGGAAGTTCGCCACGCACGGCGGAAGATTGCTCCGTCCCACACGCTTGGCGCTGGCGCGCCGAGAACTCGTCCGGGCCGCCAAAACCTGGCTCAAAAAAATATGCCGCCGGCAACGCGTGGCATTGTTCGTCGGCGCTGCGCACGCCCGTTTACTCGGCTTGGCCGACAATACCACCGAGCTTGCCGGCCTGCTGGCTCGTTTATCCCAGTGCCGGCCGGACGGCCCGACTACCGACGTGCCCGCGGTGGTGCGCGAAATTTTCCAGCGATTGCGAAGCCGGCCGCTCAGCGCGGTCATCCTGCTTACCGACGGCCGCTCCACCAGCGGCGGATCGGCCGCCAGCGCCATAGCCGCGGCGCGCCGCCGGGCCACGCCGATCTTTGCCCTGCCGGTGGGCGAAATCCATGCGCCGTTCAACCTCGCCCTGGCGCAGGTTCAGGCGCCGCATCATGCTTTCATACAGGATCCCGTGGCCGTGCGCGCCGTCGTCCGTGTAACCGGCGCCACCGGCGTGGTGCGCACACGGGCGAGCCTTTATGAGGTGGCCCGCGACGGCAAGGTTATCAAAAAGCTTGCCGGCAAACCGGTGGTCATTTCGCCCGGCCACCGCCAGGCGACCATCCGGCTGATCTTCCATCCCCGCCGTCCGGGTCGCCATCGGTTGCTGCTGCGGCTCAAGCCGGTTGCCGGCGAATTAACCGAACGGGGGAATCGCGCCGGTCCCATGATCACCGACGCGGTGCAGGCGAAAATTCGGGTGCTGTACGTCGATGGTTACCCGCGCTGGGAATACCGCTATCTGAAAAATGACCTGATGCGCGAGAAAACCACCCGCATCAGTTGCCTGCTGCTTTCCGCCGACAACCGTTTCGCCCAGGAAGGCAACATTCCCATCAATCACTTTCCCGAAACTCAAAGCCAGCTCAACCGCTACGATGTTCTTCTGCTAGGCGATGTCAATCCTGATTATTTCTCCCCGGCGCAGCAAAAACTGATCCTCCGTTTCGTTGGTCGCTTCGGCGGCGGGTTTGGCATGATCGCCGGTTGGCGTTACGCTCCCATGGCCTACGCCCATACTCCCCTGGCGGCCTTGTTGCCCGTGCTTATAGCCACTCCCGCCAATTCCGCCCCGCCCAAGCCGTCCATCAGCCCTTTTGAGCTGCATGTAACGGCGGCGGGCAAGAGAAGCCCCTTGTTTGAATTTTTTGACAGCCGCCGGAAAAATCTCCGGCAGGTCGCCCACCTGCCGCCGCTCTACTGGTTTCAAAGTGTCGCGGGCCTGGCGCCCAGCGGAGTGGTTTTGGCCGATCTGCCGGCATACAAAATCAACGGCAGACCGGCGCCATTGATTGTTTTCGGACGCTATGGGGCCGGCCGCACCATGTTCTCGGCTATATGCGACACTTGGCGCTGGCGCTACTACCATGGCGCGCCACTATACAAAAGCTATTGGCTCCAGATGGTCCGCCTGCTCGCCCGCAGGCGCGTCTTGGGCAGTTCCCACCGCCTGACACTGCGCTCATCGGCATCCCAAGCGCAAAGCGGCCAGGAGATCCGGTTGTTCCTGAAGATTCGCGATCCCGCCCTGGCCGGGCAAATGCCCGCGCGCCTCCGGCTTGAGGCGAGCGGTCCCGGCGGCGGCGAGTCGGTAATCATGGTTCCCACCGATCCAAGTCATCAGCTTTACGAGGGGTCGCTGACACTGGAGCGGTTGGGGCAATATCATATCAGTGCTCCGCCGGGCGAATTGGCCGCTCCCCTCAAGCCGCTGCGTGTGCGGGTGGCGCCGCCGAATCTGGAATTCAATAATCCCCGGGTGGACATGGCCGCGCTTTGCCGCCTGGCCCGGGCGACCGGGGGAAGCGTGCTCCCGCTACCGCAGGCCGCCCGGCTGGCCGGCCTGATTCCCGACCGGAGCGTTCAAACCATCAGCCGCCAGTCGCGGCAAATATGGAACAAACCTATCGCCCTGGCGCTGTTGGTGATTCTGTTGACGGTGGAGTGGGTATTGCGCAAGCGAGCGGGGCTGATTTAGCGATCCCAATCCCGGCCGGGCGGGACGTGCCGGGATTCGTCTGAAAAACGGGGTTGAACTCACAGATCATTCCATCTGTCAAGCGCCGGCTCCGCGACGGTAACCGTTCACGGCGGGGCGGAAAACGGCCGCGGGATTGCGATCCCCGCGGCTGCGTGGCTGGGGCGGCGCGGTGATGGCGGTCCCGGCACACCGGAAAAATCCATGCCGACAGGATGTACGCGAAAAACACCCGGGACGTAAACGGTTACCCGCGACGCATTGGACAGTTGGGCGAATCAATGCTATAGAGTACGCCCCAGATGGGTAACTCCACAGCTTGCGGTGTAAATACACCCGCGGGGCGACACGAGTGCTCTGTCACAGCTACCCGTAATTGTAGCTGTGACAGAGCACTAGAGTGCGCCGGCTGGGTATTATGTTGCAACAGCACGGACACGACGCCGTGTGAAAAAATTTATTATTTAGGAGCAATACATAAATGGATCCACGCATCATCAGTAGAAAACTGCAACTTCTGCAGGAACTGGCGGTTGAGTTCTCTTCACCGGTGGAAGGCTGGCAGGTCCGAAAGGCTCAATACCAGAAGATGGATGAATATCGCTACGACGGACCCTGGGAGAAAACGCCGTTGCCGGCGCGCATTCCCGCGGGCAGGACGGCTTTCTTCAAGACGCAGGTCGCCATACCGGCCCACGTCGCCTTGCCGAACGCCTACTTGTGCTTTCGGTTTCAGGACATGGAGGGGCTTTTGAGCATCGACGGCAAGCCTTATGCGGGGATCGATTGGGCGCATCTGCGCGTTCCGATCCCCAAAAAAGGCCGGCTGAATCTTGGGATTGAGTTTATGTCGGTGCAATCTTTTTACCGCGCGCCGGAACTGGCCGGCCAGTTCGGCGTGTTTTCCGAGGCGTCCGTGCAGACGGTAAACCGATTGATCGAAGGGTTCTGCTACGACATCCGGTTTGCCTGGGAAACCACCAAAGTGATTACCGATTCGCGACGCAAGCCGCTCCTGGACTCGGCCATTGAGGAAGCCCTTCTGGCTGTGGATCTTACGCTGCCGCGCCCGCGGCTGCTCGAAGAGGTGGGCCGCGCCCGCCGGATTTTGCGGCAGAAAATATCCGCTATTGCGCCGGATCCGGAGTCCGGCGCCATTTACGCCGTCGGGCACACGCACATCGATACCGCCTGGCTCTGGCCCCTGCGGGAGACGGTCCGCAAGTGTGGGCGCACCTTTTCCACCGCCTGCCGGTTGATGGAACAGTACCCGGACTTCCGTTTCACCTGCAGCCAACCGCAGCTTTACCAGTACACGAAACAGTATTTCCCGGACTTGTACCGGCAGATCCGCCAGTGGGTTAAGACCGGCCGGTGGGAGACCGCCGGCGCCATGTGGGTGGAACCCGACTGCAACGCCACCAGCGGAGAGTCGCTGATCCGGCAGATGCTCTACGGGATCAAATTCTTCCACGAGGAGTTCGGCACGCGGCCGCGGATGTGCTGGCTGCCGGACGTATTCGGGTATCCCTCGTCGCTGCCGGAGATTCTCGCCGGCTGCGGCGTGAAGTATTTCTATACCTACAAGCTGCACTGGCAGGTGACCAATCCGTTCCCGCACCACCTATTCCGCTGGCGCGGAATTGACGGCACCGAGGTGCTCGCGCACGTGGTCAACCATCTGGGGGCTTATAACAATTTTCCCTCGCCGGAAGTCCTCAGCAAGGGATGGGCCATGTACGCCCAGAAGACCGAGCATCCCGAAGTGATCCTTCCGTTCGGCTACGGCGATGGCGGCGGCGGCGTCAACGAGGAAATGATGGAAATGTTCCGGCGGGCCGAGGGCCGGTTCCCTGGTCTGCCGGCGGTGCGCATCGGCACGGCCGAAGATTTTTTTGACGAGGCGGAAAAAGACCTCGCGCGTCTGCCAGTCTGGGATGGGGAACTGTACGTGGAGACCCATCGCGGCACCTACACCACGCATTCCGCCATGAAGCGGGCGAATCGCCACAGCGAGCTACTGCTGCGCCAAGCCGAGATATTGGGTTCGTTGACCCAACTTACGGGCGGCCGGTTCGACGCCCAAACGTTGCACGACGCCTGGGAATGGACGCTCCTGCACCAGTTTCATGACATCCTGCCGGGTAGCAGCATCGGGATGGTTTACACCGAAGCCCTGCCGGTTTACTCGAAAATATTGGACACCGCGGAGCGTAGCGTGGCCGCGGGTCTTCAGGAGATCATACCCGGGGCCGGCAAGCCGCCCGCGGAAATCGGGGTCTTCAATGCGCTATCCTGGCCGCGAACGGATGTCGTGACCGCGCAAGTGCCCGCCCCACACGGACCGCTGAGTATCGAGGCGCCGGATCAAACCCGCTATCCCGTTCAGGTGATCGCGCGGCAGGGCGACCGCGCCACCATTGCTTTCCAGGCCGGCGCGATTCCTTCTTGCGGATATGCGTTGTTCCACATTGGAAAAGAGCCGGCTACGGTGGCCGGCGGACCGCTGGAGATCGCCCCCAACCGTCTGGAAAATCGGTTCTACCGCATGGAGTTGGGCCGAAACGGAGAAATCACGCGGCTCATCGACAAACGTTACAACCGGGACGTGCTCGTCCGCGGCGCGGTTGGCAATGATCTGCAACTGATGCAGGACGGCCCGGAACGGGAGGACGCCTGGAATGTTCATGCCACCAACGACAAACGGCGGTATCCGTTTGAAGGCGCCACGTCCGTCAAGGTGGTGGAAACCGGTCCGGTGCGCGGGGTCGTGCGGGTCAAGCGCATCCACCGGAAAAGCACGCTGGAACAGGACATCGTGATCTACGCGGACATGGATCGGATCGACTTCGTAACCCGTGTGGACTGGCAGGAGCGGCAGACGATGCTGAAGGTGGCGTTCCCGCTGGATATTCGGTGCACCCGCGCCGCCTTCGAGGTTCAGTTTGGGGCCTACGAGCGGCCGACCCATCGCAACACTTCGTTGGATCAGCAGAAGTTCGAAGTGCCCGCGCAGCGCTGGGCGGATCTCTCGGAAGCCGGTTATGGCGTGAGCCTTCTGAATGATTCGCGTTACGGCTACGACGTGAAGGATAACGTGTTGCGCCTCACGCTCCTGCGGAGCACGACCTGGCCCGATCCCGAGGCGGATCGCGGCCAACATGAATTTACCTATTCCCTGCTGCCGCATCGCGGCGGCTGGACCGATGGTGAAACGGTGCGCCGCGCCTGGGAACTGAACGTTCCCGCCCGCAGCGTGCCGGTCGGCCGCGCCGCCGGCGCCCCGCGGTCCCGCAGTTTTCTATCGTTGGAAGGCGCACCGGCCGTTCTCGAGACGCTCAAGCCGGCCGAAGATGGGCGCGGGCTGATTCTGAGAGTCTACGAATCGCATGGCTCGCGCGGCGAGGTGAGCGTGCTTCTCGATGGCGCGCTGAAACAGGTGCTGGAGTGCAATCACGTGGAAGAGGACGGTTCGCCGATACCGTTGAGCCCGGGTGGGTTCCGGTTCCCGATCCGACCTTTCCAGATTCGTTCGTTCCGCCTGCTTATGTCCAAGGGATAATAGTTCAACTATTATTGCGGGAGATTTTTCAGGGCGACCACTTTGGGCTGAATAATTGTAGTGCCGCCGGGACCAGTGTCCATATTGGAAAACGACCGGTCAATAATGGCGATGAAGCGCCGCTGGCCGAGGAGAATGAATTCCGAGTTGGGATTATCGGTTGCAATCGTATTCTCGTAGGTGGGACTGGTTCCGATGAAATTGCCCTGATTGGCGTTGTACCAGTCGGTGGGCAGGTAAGTTCCAGTATAGTTTCCATTGAGTTTGAGCGCCTGAATCAGGCCGTAAACCGCGAAAGTGTCGCTGCGGACGGTGCAGAAATTGGCGACGTCGGCCCAAGCGGCGTCGCACTGCTGCATAGTGGTCGGCGGAATACCGGAAATCATCTCCGACGGCAGGAACGCCACCAGCATATCGCCCAGAGAGCGCAAACCGTAACCAGGATAATTGGTTGAATTTGAATAGTCGGGGTGTGGTTCAGCCGTCACACCACCGGATCCGTCGGGTATATTGATAGTGCCGACGGGGTCGCGATTGCGAAAGGCGATCACATCCGCGGCCATCTGCTGGGGAGTTAGGCCGGTTGTGCTAGGCACATTGGAAAAGGCCGTGGTCAGTACGTTGGCGCCGGCGGTATTCACGTTAATTTTTCCCGGAATACGCACGGCGTCGACGGGATTGGGCAGCCCGCCGGGAGTAGAAGTACCGGCCCGGTCATTGAGCGAAATCATGGAGAGAAATGACGGCTTTACGGTACCGGTGGTGGTGGTGGCGCAGGTAAACGCCGCACGTGGATCGTAGGCGAAATCGAAATAGGTGTGGTACTGATATTGCTCGCCATTGAAGGTGCTCGCACCTGGCGGAAAAGTATGTGGAAGGAGAACATCTTGCTCAAGCTGTAAGGAAAGCGGCAGGGGCACGCCGGTAGTCTGTGTTTCCGAGTTGGCCTGCCGGGGGATGCAGTTTAAGTCAGCCAGGTTGATCAAATCTAGATTGCTGTCTATCGTCGGGGGAGTTCCCGATACGAAAAGAGGCGCATAACCATCCGCGAAGCGGTCATAGAGCGGAATGGCTTGTCCGGTGGGGGTAGGAAATGAAGAATTTATCGCACCGAGCGAATCGCCGCCGACCATGTGGCTAAGCGGGGGAACCGCCTGGGCGCATCCCCACATTGCCGAAGTACCAACGGCGCCATTGGCACGCTGGATTGAAAAGGTACCGTTAACAGTGATGTTATCGAAGACGCTTTCGGGAGGAGCTGGTGCGGGTGGTGTGTAAAGGGTATCAAAAGCGTCAACGGGAAAGTAACCAGTCGGCCCACCCGGGCGGAAAAGAACCACTTGGAATGGGGCACTGGATGGGAAGACAAGATTGGGATTGGGAATGACGGTTCCCTGTGGCGGTGGAGTAAAACCGGTCGAGCCATTCTCGGCGATCACCAGATAGCCGTCGGGCGGGATAATAGAAGTAGAGAGAGTAACTGGTGGAGAACTGTAAGTTCCTGTAGATTCATTATATATTTTGATCTGCCAGCCGCTCAAGTTTAGAGATACATTAAACGGATTAAACAGTTCCACCGCACAATTGTTGAAAGAAACCGGCCCCCCCTTGGGGTAGGTTGCCGCCACCGCAAGTTCGTTTAGAAACGGCTGGGCCGCAAAACCCATCAGTGCGTATGGCTGACCATTATAAACCGGCGGCATCAATGCGACAGGAGTGTAACTGCTCATCCAAGGGATATAAAGCTCGCCGCGGCTGTCCACGTAAGCCGGCGAATACGTCGTCCTGTCGGGGATTGTATAGAAGCGGTACGTGACATAGTTAACGGCGAAGGAATCGGCTTGCATTGATGTGTAGCCGGCATCCAGCATGGCGTAAGCAATATTCTCGGCAAGCGTGCCGATTTCGGCGGGAGTTGTGGGTTGGTTCAGGTTGAGAACATCAGGGTAGGAATAAGAGTTTGCATTCGTTACCAGGGAATAGGGCGCCGTTCCCCGCGCTTCCGGAAAATAATTGCGATCCCAGGAATAGGTGGTGAAGAAGCTGCGATAACCGGTGTTGGTGGCGTCGAGCATACCGTTGGTGGTGGCGCCGAGCGTATAGGGCAGAATCAGCGCCGGCCGGCAATTGTATGGCAAACCGCCGTCAGGCAGCCGCCCGCCGGTAAACGTACTGCCGAAAGAACTGCCATAGGAACCGTAAGTGAGCAGTTCCAGTTCGCTGGTCAGGCCGAAAAACTGCGTTGGGGGGGGCACCGGTAATTCATAATTAAAAAGCTCCTGGGTTTGCCAGGTTTGGAGGGTGTATGGGGGGGAGGCGGATGTTCCTTCCCGGCCAGGAGGACTGGTGGATGTTTGCAGATATTGGACATTAGAATTGTCGGCGGGACTACCACTGACATAGCTCAGCCAGATCGGGCAGGAGGAAAGATATTCGCCGTAAGGGTCGGGGGAGACACCGGGATAAGGATCGGCAGAGCCGCCGGGGTAACCGCTGTTGAGATTCAGCCGGCTGGACAAATCCACAATTCGCAGGGCGAAGCGGTAGCGCGTGCCGCCGGGGCCGCTGTAGGGCAGAAGATTCCAGAGGGCATCGAGAGTGCCGTTTTGCGAAGGGATCGATGGATTCGCCGAATTATAAAACCAGCGCGGTTCGACCACACTGGCGTTGGGAACATTCACTTTGTAGCTGCCACCGGGTATAGTGACTGGCGTACCGTTTGAATTCCAACTAAGGCCAATATCGTATAGGCCCGTGGTGGGGTCGTAGAGATAAGGGGTCAACATGCTCAGCAGTGGTTTGGTGGAGGAGATATTGGAAACCGTAGTCCAGTGTCCGCTGGCGGTGGGATTCGATCCCGGCGCGCCTGAAAGATGCGTTGTGTTACACGAGAGCAAATAAAGCGTCGGCAGACTGGCGGCCGCATCGGCATAAATCACCTCATCGCCCGCCACGTAGTTTGTATCCGGTTCCCACGGCAAATTGGAGACCAGCCAGGGTTGGCTGGGGGCGAGCTGCATCGCCGGGGAAGGCGGGAGGTTGCTCGCTGGAGCGTTCACCTCGTAAAAGGGGAGGGTATTCGCCAGCGACGTAGTCGACACACTGCCCATTTCCGGGTAATCCCAGAAACGGGAAATCCGATCCGTCAGAAGTGTCGGATCTATCGCTAGCACGTTGCCGTTCTGGTCCAGCGTCTGGTTGAGCATGTCGCCGCGAATAATGTTGAGCACCCCCTGGCGGGCAAAGTTCATACTGATGGCATCATTGGAGGCGTAGACGGATTGTTTATCGGTGTTGGCCACCACAATAAAGATGGTTCCCATGATCGCCAGGAGCACGAGGATGGCCACCACCAGGATAAGAACCATGCCGCGCGGCGATTGGGAACCGGGTTTGGAACCGCCAAGACGCCAAGGACGCCAAGGATTTTTTTTAACTACTTTGAACCGCCCAGGACGCGGAGGACACAGAGGACTATTTTGGGAACCGCCAAGAGACAGTTTGGAACCGCCAAGACGCCAAGAGTACCAAGGACTTTTTTTAACCACTTTCTTGGCGTCCTTGGCGTCTTGGCGGTTTGCAATCGTACCGGAGCGGTTGACTTTGCCACCGTTCATCCGTGGTTCTTTGCGCTTGATAGAAATCGTTTTCATCATTGCCGTCCTGTTTATTCGCCCCCGGCTTGCGCCACGGGGCTATCGTTTCATTCAACCTCATTGCGGCAACTGGATAATCTGCGTGATCGTCTGGCCGCCCTCCATGCGGTTGTGCGGGTCCGTCACGGTGTAGGTAATCCGTAATGCGGTCGGCCAATACGGGCGGTTAGCGGCATCGAAAACCAGTGACTGGATATCACCCTGGTCAGCAGATATCGAAAAAAGCGTTGGATCCCAACTGGGATAAAGAGTCGGGTTGGGATTGGTGGCGAGATTGTTGGAGGGGTAATCCGGTCCGTACCATTGCAATACACCAAGCGTATTTACATACCCCACGTCCACCGAAAAACTCGGTACGCCCGGGAGAAGGATCGGCGTCATGCGGAAATAGCCGTTGATAAGCTGATCGGTCATCTGATTGGACGCCGCCGGCGTCACCAACGAAGCGAAGCGGTAACAATAATCGTCGGGAATTGTGGCCGACAGCGGTGGGGCCATGGTCACGATCGCCGCTTCGATGGCCGCGGGCGTTATGGTGGCCAGATCCAGGCGCGAGGAAGTGATATCGGCGGGTCTTTCGCCCGCCACCGCGGTTTGCGGCATATTACTATTACCGTTACCGTTGTAAAAAATGTTTGAATATGCCGCGTCGGTATAATTACTACCATTAATAGTAACTGTTACGGTATTCGCATTTGTTGATGGCGCCAGCAACAATACATGCCGGCCGAGATAAAAGTCGCCGGCGGTTTCGCCGGAGGGCGGTTGGCCCTGCGGAATCGACGTGCTCTGGCTCCAATAGGGTCGTTCTTCAGCCAACCCCGGTGTTAGCGAACCCGTTGTCGCCGATGAACCATACGATGCCGTCAATTGCCCATACCACACCGCCGCGGAATTGGAGGTGACACAATCCACCAGCGGACTGGCGGAAGAGGTTCCGTTATTACCGGTGCGGCTTTGAAAACTGCCGTGGGCGATGAAGGTGATTTGGTCATCGCGCCAGGGGTAGATAATGTCAGGTCCATACGGCGTGCTTATTGTTAGCGGCAGGGGGCCTTGCCAGTAGGACCCATTGGGTGGCGCGTTGCTGGTGTTGGCGGTATTTTGCTTGCTGCAACGATAATAGAAGCCGCCGTAATTCACCTCATCGCCGGGTTCATATTGAACGCTCGCCAGCCACAGCGGCGCATAATTACTTTGGCGGATAATCAGATAACCATTGGTGTCGATATGAGAAACATCTTTGGCCAGTTGGGCCTGGACGGCCCGCACGTTGGCCATCACCTTAAGCGTGGCCTGGCCAAGGCGCACGGAATGGCCCGCCAGGGAAAATATTTCGCCCACCGCGGCCATCATAATCACCATGATGGCCAGCACCACGAGCATTTCCATGAGGGTGAAACCGGGCGCGGATTTACCACGAAGACACGAGGACACGAAACCACGGTTAGCCGCGGGACCTGTCCCGCGCGTGTACGGAGAGCTCACGCGGAGGCGCGGAGGCGCGGAGATATTTTCAACCACAGAACCGCCAAGACACGCTTTTGAACCGCCAAGACGCCAAGGACGCCAAGGACTTTTTTTAACCACTTTTAACCGCCCAGGACGCCCAGGACGCAGAGGACTATTTCGGGAACCGCCAAGACGCCAAGGACGCCAAGGACTTTTTTTAACCACTTTTAACCGCCCAGGACGCCCAGGACGCAGAGGACTATTTCGGGAACCGCCAAGACGGGGTTTTGAACCGCCAAGACGCCAAGGACGCCAAGGACTTTTTTTAACCACTTTGATCATAAACTCACCGTGGTCACGTACACGTAAATCAGCGGGCTGCTTGCCTGGTTAAGGGCCGGCGGAGCATACAAAACCGGCTCACTGGGTGGAGGGATAATCGAGCCGGGCCAACCGGACATGGTGATGGTTCCGCCGGCGTTCACAATTTTCCGAAACACCTGGCCGGTATTCAGATCCACGCCGATCGAGCCGAGGGGAAAGGGGGTGGTGGATGGATTACCGGCGAGCTTACCCGTGAAAAGGATGGGGACTTTGCTGGGAGGAGTGCCGGGGTATGTATTGTTCACATCGCCCTTATTAAACACGAAAATATATAGATCATAAAGCGTTCCGGAAGAAGTCGGGGGAGTGGGAGTTGGGGCGCCGGCCGGGTCCGGGCGGATGCAGGCGGTCCAGTAATAAATACTGTTGGCCGGGCCGGAAGACGACGGGTGGAACCCATACCAGTTTGTCCCTGTCAATAACTGCCAAGTGGGGGAAGCAGGAGGTGCGTACAGCGAGCCGACGCCATATTGCGTTTTAATGTAGGCCAGAGCTTTTTGTGCGAGCACCTGGCCGATGGTGCTTTGGGCGTTCTGGGCGGTCCATTTGACGGCCACGGGAAACGTGGCCGCGACCATAATCAGTCCCAGGCCCAGGATTCCGATCGCAAAAAGCATTTCGATCAGGCTGAAACCGGTCGCTGCGCGAGAGGTTTTAACTACTTTGAACCGCGGAGGACACAGAGGACGCGGAGGACTATTTTGGGAACCGCCGGGACGCGGTTTGGAACCGCCAAGACGCCAAGAACGCCAAGGATTTTTTTTTACCACTTTGAACCGTGGAGGATGCGGAGGACGCGGAGGATTATTTTCTGCACAGTACGTCATGGCACAATGCTCCCGGTGTAACTGTTGACCGTCAGCACGTCGGCATTGGCGGCCAGATAAGTACCAAGGGCGGTGGCATTAACGAGAGCGGATTGCGGCATCGCGTTCGGTTCATAAACCACCACGCCCGGAGAACTCGGTCCGGCGCCGGGTGCGCCGGTAACGGTAAAATTCCAATCGCCATAGTCCGCGGTGGGCAGGGATGGATTCTTCACGGCGCCCAGGTCATTGATGATGGTCACGTGCCCATTGGGATTGAAAACAATGGCCCGCGGGGCGTTACCGGCAGATGCAGCCGGCGTTGGCGGCAGATAAAAACCATTGGCATAATTTGGCGGCGCCGTGGCGATATAGCCCACCAGCGTGGCCACGTAAGTTCCCTTGGGTAAATATTGGACCGGCACGCCGGAATAAGGCTCGAACCAGATCGGCGCGGCGGCGGAATTCTCCGGCTGGCCCGGCAGGGCCACGGCAAAGGCCATCGCCGTTTCGCCGGAATGGACCGGCGGAGTGGGAGTAACGCCCGATAGTGTAAATCCGTTTGCCGATTCCTCGTAAAACACCAGGGCGACATCCGTATGCAGTTGCAGGGCCAGATTGCGGGCCAAGGTCAGATCGGCGGTAACCTGATTGATCGCCTGGACCTGGTTGTTGCCGCGGAACAACCCCACGAACGCCGGCAGGCTGACCGCGGCCGCGATGGCCATAATGGCCAGCACGGCGAGCAATTCCACCAGGGTGAAACCGGGTGCGGCGCGAGAAGTTGGAACAGTTTTTACCAGTTTGAACCGCGGAGGACTCTTTTGGGAACCGCCGGGACGCGGTCTGGAACCGCCAAGACGCCAAGAGCGCCAAGGACTTTTTTTTACCAGTTTGAACCGCCGAGGACACAGAGGACGCGGAGGACTATTTTGGGAACCACCGGGACACGGTTTTGAACCGCCAAGACGCCAAGAACTTTTTTTTACCACTTTCTTGGCGTTCTTGGCGTCTTGGCGGTTTACAATGGTACCGGGGCGGTTGACTTTGTCACCGTTCATTCGTGGTTCTTTGCGCTTGATAGAAATCGTTTTCATCGTTGCTGTCCGGTTTGTTCGCCCCAGGCTTTCGCCCCAGGCTCCCGCCGTGGGGCTATGGGGCTATGGTCCGCCATAAACAACGTCATCTCCGGTGAAATACACGCCGTCCGGCCCGGCGCTGACCAGCAGGTAGCCATGCTGGCCGGCAATCTGGTCATCAGGGTAAATCGTATTGTTCATTTCCTTATTGCCGATCAATGCAAGAAACTGCGCCTGGGGGCTGCCGGCGGCGGGCGCGCTGGTGGGCGGGGTGGCCCCCGCCGCCGAATCGTCGGGTGCGTCAAAAATTCCCTGGCCGGGTACGACACCGAAAATATTGCTGGTGGTGGGCGTTGCCTCGGCTGAATAATAGAGAATCGGCGAGAAGATATTTCCACTGGGCGGCGGAAAGGCGTCGCCGAAGTAGTAATCCCGCACCGTGGCAACCGTAGGATTCGCCACCATGACAAGATTGGCAGCGCCGATGTCCATGTAAGGGCCATAGACGCGTTTGTAAGGCAACATGCTGAAGCCTTTGGTTTCCGCGAGCGTGCCTGTTGTATAGCCGTAGGAAGCGCCAACGGCGGAGGAGGGAGCACCGTCATATAGGCCCGGCAGATAGCCGAGCAACGCTTCGGCGAGATATTCATAGGCGGCGCCCGCGGGAATCGCGCCGCTGTACATGCCGGGCGGGCTGATTTTTACCGAGGCTTGTGTTGAATTGGGATACATATTGAAATCAGTGTGATATTCGCCCAGGGCCAAGGCAATGGTGCTCATGTCGGCCTGGGTGGTGTTGATATACGCCCGCTGCTGGGCGATAACCACCACGGGCACCAGGATGGCGATCAAAATGGCGATAATGGAAATCACCACCATCAGCTCGATCAGGGTAAAACCGGGCGAGGATTTACCACGAAGACACGAAGACACGAAACCACGGTTAGCCGCGGGACCTGTCCCGCGCGTGTACGGAGAGCTCACGCGGAGGCGCGGAGGCGCGGAGATATTTTCAACCACGGAACCGCCAAGACGCCAAGAACGCCAAGGATTTTTTTTAACTACTTTGAACCGCGGAGGACACAGAGGACGCGGAGGGCTATTTTGGGAACCATCGGGACGCGGTTTGGAACCGCCAAGACACGCTTTTGAACCGCCAAGACGCCAAGAACGCCAAGGACTTTTTTTAACTACTTTGAACCGCGGAGGACACAGAGGACGCGGAGGGCTATTTTGGGAACCATCGGGACGCGGTTTGGAACCGCCAAGACACGCTTTTGAACCGCCAAGACGCCAAGAGCGCCAAGAGCGCCAAGAATTTTTTTTAACCACTTTGAACCGCCCAGGACGCGGAGGGCTATTTTGGGAACCGCCGGGATACGGTTTTGAACCGCCAAGACGCCAAGAACACCAAGGACTTTTTTTAACCACTTTCTTGGCGCTCTTGGCGTCTTGGCGGTTTACAATGGTACCGGGGCGGTTGACTTTGTCACCGTTCATTCGTGGTTCTTTGTGTGTTAAGCAAATCGTTTTCATCATTGCCGTCCGGTTTATTCGCCACAGGCTTGAGCCAGGGGGCTATTTATTCATTGTCCACCAAAGACCACAATGTCATCCGACGGCGGCGCGACGCCGCCGCTGCCGGCGACATTGGGATTTAAGTTCTGGCCATAAATGTGATCCGGCCCGGCGCCGATGAGTACAAAGCCGCCCTGGACGGGCAATCCCACGGTATTGAAACCGCCGGGAGGATTGGTACCGACAAGACCCTGGTTCACCACTGTAGCGGCCAAAGCGTTTACGGGACTTCCATAGGGATTGTTCGTGGAGCTATTATAGGAGGAATATCCTTCGGAATAACTTGTACCATTCTTAGCGGCAAGGAGATAGGTCGGCGCCACTCCGGGGCTGGTGTAGGCCAGATTGGAGTTCAGATAAAACGCGGCGCCAGTCCCAGGAGCGCCTCCACTTGTGGTGCTGTTCAACCATACCGGCACTCCGGTGGTTCCCGGCATACCGGGAACCTTCCGGTAATACAAAATGGGCAAGCCATCGGGAAAAGCGTCGTAAAGCGTGGGGAGACCGTTGGAAATAGTCGTTGGTGAAGGGGGCGGGTTGGTCAGTAAATCCTCAACGGCCGGAGAAAGGTAGGAATTTTTTTGAAGATTGCCGTTGGAATAGTCGATGGGGCCGGAACCAAATGGTTTTATTGATGGCACGACAACAGTGGTAGTCCCCACCGGTCCAGTATCAGTTATTGTTATGGGAGCGCCACCCGTGGTTGGATACGGTGGTGAAGCACTACTAAGATAAAACGTTCCCATCAGACCCAGCAGCATATTTTGCGTGCCGGTAACCGGAAGACCGTTGGCAAGCACTTTTTGTTGCGAGATATCCGCTTCGGCAAACGGTCCGGGGTAGGCGTTAAACGCCGCATCATAGGAGAGGCAGGCCGCCCGCACCGAATTCAATTCCGCCTGGGTAGAGGTGGAGTAAGCCTGGTGAACCGCGCCGATCAGCGCCGGCAGAAGGATGGCGATCAAAATGGCGATGATGAAAATGACCGTCAGCAGTTCGATGAGGGTAAAACCGGGCGAGGATTTACCACGAAGACACGAAGACACGAAACCACGGTTAGCCGCGGGACCTGTCCCGCGCGTGTACGAAGAGCTCACGCGGAGGCGCGGAGGCGCGGAGATATTTTCAACCACGGAACCGCCAAGCGCACGGAATAGCCCCATGGCGGAAGCCTGGGGCGAATTGATGGTGAAAAAACAATCGCCAGGACGCGGGTTAGCCGCAGGACCTGTCCCGCGCGTGGCCACGGGGGGCACGCGGAGACACGCAGACAGTTTGGAACCGCCAAGACGCCAAGGAAGCCAAGAAACATTTTGGGAACCGACGGGAGACGGTTTAGCGGCGGGCCCTGGCCCGCGCGGGGCCGCCGATCGCACGCGGAGGCGCGGAGACGGGTTCATTTTCTGCGGATTCACGTTACTCATAACGCACCTTCCATCGTTGGCGCGACCAGCGGTCGCGGCTTTATGTTTTCACACGGCCTGGATTCGCGCCCGCACTCCCGAACATACGGCCGCGGTTTCCACCCGCGGCTGCTTAGCCGTATCGTCAACCGGTTTGGTTGCCCACGCTCTGGAGCAGCTTGATATAAGGTAAAAACACCGCGAGCACGATAAAACCGACGATTACGCCAAGCACGACGATCATGACCGGTTCGATAATGCTCATCATTGAGGTGACGAGCACGTCGACCTCTTCGTCATAGTTATCCGCAATTTTCATAAGCATTTTGTCCAGGTCTCCGGTTTCCTCGCCCACGTCGATCATATTGACCACAATGGCGTCGCAGACGCGTGAGCCGCGCAGCGGCCCGGCGAAGCTTTCGCCCTCGCGGATGGCGTCGTGGACTTTCTGCAAGGCCCGTTCATAAATCATGTGGCCGCAGGTCTCGCGGGTGATGTTGATGGCCTCCAGGATCGGCACGCCGGCGGAGAGCAGCGTTCCGAGCGTGCGGGTGAAACGGGCGATGGTTCCTTTGGAAACGATCAGGCCCATCACCGGAATTTTGAGCTTGATCACGTCGATCGCGTAACGCCCCGGCTTGGTCTTGCTGATAATTTTGAGAAACAGCCATATCACGAACGGCGAAAACAAGATGTACGCCCAGCCGTACTCATGGGCGATCCAGTGGGAAAAGCTGATGAGGTAGAGCGTGATCTTGGGCAGGCCGGTTTTGAACGAGGCGAATAGTTTTCGGAACTTCGGAATCACGAAATACATGATGCCCGTGACCATCAGCACGGCGACCGAAATGACCACCGAGGGGTAGATCATGGCGCCGCGGATGCGGCGGCGGAGTTTCTGGGCCTTCTCCATGAATTCGGCGAGGCGCTGGAGAATCACATCCAGCACGCCGCCGGTTTCACCCGCCTGGACCATGTTCACGTAAAGTTTGTCAAACACCCGCGGGTGCCGGCCCATGGCTTCGGAAAGCGTCGAGCCGCCCTCCACATCGGCGCAGACGCCGGCCAGGGTGTCGCGCATCAGGCCGGGCTTTTGCTGCTGATGGAGAATTTTCAGGGAACGGAGGATCGGCAGGCCGGCGTCCTGGAGCGTCGAAAGCTGGCGGGTGAACTGGGTGATAACCTTGAGGGACACGTGACCAATGGTGAAGGAAACTTCATTGAGTCCCTTTTTCTTTTTGGTCGTGGTCCCCCCCGCCGCCGGTGCGGCCGCCTGCGCCGGGGTCGAAGCCGCAGGTCCTTTTTGCCGCTTGCCGGGCTTCTCCTTTATTTTCATCGGGAAATAGCCCTGGGAGCGAATTCGGGATATCGCCTCGTCCGAGCTATTGGCCTCGAGTTCGGCTTTGATCGACTGGCCGGCGGCATTGAGCGCTTCATACTGGAACGTGGGCATGGATGCACCTCCAACTGGTACAGGGACCAAACATCATGTTTTTCCTGATGGATATATACGGACGATCGGCCCGTGCGGAAAGGGGGGCGGGGCGCCGAACCGGGCGCGGCGGCGCGCGGAGCCACCGGCCGGTTGCTCTTTTAATCTTCGACAATGGTTTGCTTGACGACCTCTTCTATCGTGGTCAGGCCCTCATAAATGCCCAGCAGGCCCGATTCGCGCAACGACCGCATCCCCCGCCGCCGGGCGGCGTCCCGCAACAGATTGGTCGAATCGCGATTCATAATCATTTCACGTATGTCGTCGTCGAAGATCATGATTTCACAGATCGCCAGCCGGCCCCGGTAACCCGTATTGTTGCATTCGCCGCAGCCCCGCCCGCGGTAAAACGTTTTGTCTTTGACATCTTCCGGTCGCAGTTCCAGCTCCAGAAGCTGCTCCTCGGTGGGTTTATACGCCTCCTTGCACTGCACGCAAATGCGGCGGCAGAGCCGCTGGGCGAGAATACCTTCCAGCGTGGCGGTGATCAGGAACGGTTCCACGCCAAGGTCCAGCAGACGGGCGACCGAGGAAGGGGCGTCGTTGGTATGCAGGGTACTGAAAACCAGGTGTCCAGTGAGCGAGGCCTGGGTGGCGATTTCCGCGGTTTCCTTATCGCGTATTTCACCGACAAGAATAATGTCCGGATCCTGGCGCAGGATCGAACGAAGACACGTGGCGAAGGTCAGGTCGATTTCCGGACGTATCTGCACCTGCACCACGCCGTCGATATCGTACTCGACGGGGTCTTCGGTGGTGATGAGCTTGTCTTCCAGGCTGTTGAGTCCATTCAGGGCCGCATAAAGGGTGGTGGTTTTTCCCGAACCGGTCGGACCGGTAACCAGCACGATGCCGTTGGGCTTGGCGATGAGCTGCCGGAAAAGCTTCAAATCATCTTCCCGCATACCCAGTTTATCGAGGTCCAGCGACACATTGGAACGGTCGAGCACGCGCAACACAATGCTTTCGCCGAAAAGGGTCGGCAGCACCGCCACGCGCAGGTCCACGGGGTGGCCGCCGACGACCAGCGGAATGCGCCCGTCCTGAGGAAGTCGCCGTTCGGCGATGTCGAGGTTGGCCATGACCTTGATGCGGCTGGCGATGGCCATGGCGATATATTTCGGAGGCGGCACCATTTCATAGAGCACGCCGTCGATGCGGTAGCGCATTTTGTAGTCGTCTTCGAAAGGCTCGAAATGGATGTCCGAGGAGCGTTCCTTGATGGCCTGCATGAGCACGGTGTTCAGAAGCCGCTTGACGGGGTTCGATTCGGCCAGATCTTTGAGGGTCTGCAGGTCGATGGATTCGCCGCGGTTCTCAAGAGCCTGGAGCGAGGCATCGGTTCCAATTTCCGACATAAGATCGGCAAGGGATTCCTGGTGTGTTTCGTAATGCTTGGCCAGAAGCTTGGCCACCGCCGCAGGCTCGGCGATGCAGGTGATCACCTTTAACCCCATGAGAGTCTGGAGATCATCGACCACGCGAAAATTGTCGGGGGAATCCAGCGCGATGGTGATGGTGTTGGTTTTTTCCTCGAAAGCGATCGGCACCACCCGGTAAACCGTGGCCATCTGCGCCGGTATCTGCTTGATCACCTCCGGGGGAATCTCGCGCCCTTCCAGTTCGATAACCTCAAAGCCTCTCTGGGCGGCCAGGGCGAAATTCATGTCCTTCTGGGAGATCATGCCCAGTTCCACCAGGACCTGGCCGATCGGCGTGTTGACCTTCCTGGCCTTCTGCTGGGTCTGGACCGCCAGCGCCTGATGAACCTGCTCGCGCGTGAGCCGGCCCATCTTGATCAGGACCCTTCCCAGCGGGCGGTCCTTGAGCTGATCGATCGGCGGCATGCGCAGCGGCCCGCTCGGCGGCGCGGCGCCGGAGCCGGCGGGTTTGACCGCGGAAGCCAGTTTAGAGGCAGGTGAGTGTTCCGCCATAAAAACTCCCAGTTTACTGTTACGCGGGCCGGCGCAGCGGCCCGGCTTGGCGCCGTGCTCCCGAATCCCGCGGCGAGCTTTGGCGCTTGTTACGCGGGCCGGCGCGGCGGCCCGGCTTGGCGCCGCACTGCCGAAACCCGCGGCGCGCTTCGGCGCTTGTTACGCGGGCCGGCGCAGCGGCCCGGCTTCGCGCCGCGCTGCCGAAACCCGCGGCGCGCTTTGGCGCTTGTTACGCGGGCCGGCGCAGCGGCCCGGCTTGGCGCCGTGCCCGGCGGGACGTCGCCGGCGGCGAATTTTACGCGCGACTGCTATTGGCCGGCACGCCGGTCTCCTTGTCGGTATCCGGTCGATCCAGCCGCTTGCCCATCCGCTCGGCCAGATCGGCGGCATTGCGGGCCTTGTCGATGGCGTCTTCCGCGGTGATTTTTCCGGTCCTGAAAAGTTCCAGCAGATGATCGTCCAGAAGCTGCATGCCGAACTTTCTCCCGGTCTGAATGGCCGAATCAATGCGGAACGTTTTGTTTTCACGAATCAGGTTGGCGATTGCCGGCGTAACGACCAGAAATTCATAAGCCGCCACGAGGCCCTCGGTGTCCGACCGCGGCAGGAGGGCCTGACTGAGCACGGCCAGCAGAGTCACGGAAAGCTGTACGCGAATCTGTTCCTGCTGATCGACGGAAAACGCGTCGATGACGCGGTTGATGGTTCCCTGGCAACCGGTGGTGTGCAGCGTGGCGAAGACCAGGTGGCCGGTTTCGGCGGCGCGGATGGCGGATTCGATGGTCTCCAAGTCGCGCATTTCCCCGACCAGGATCACATCCGGATCCTGCCGCAAAACACGGCGCAGCGCCTCGGCAAAAGTGGGAACGTCGTTGCCCGCTCCGACTTCGCGCTGGCTGATGATGCTTTTTTTATGGTCGTGGTAGTATTCAACCGGATCTTCCACTGTGACAATATGGCGGTCGAAATTCTCGTTGATGTAGTTGACCATGGTCGCCAGCGACGTGGTCTTGCCGGACCCGGTCGGGCCGGTGACCAGAAAGAGTCCGCGCGGCCGGCGGCACAGCTCGCGGCATATCGTCGGCAGACCGATGTCCTCAAAGCTCAGCAGCTTGTAGGGAATTTTTCGCATGACCAGGGAGATGACGCCCTTCTGGCGAAAGACGGAAACGCGGAAACGCGCCTTGGCCGATCCGTCCGCCGTGGCGAAGGCCATGCCGAAGTCGGTGGTGCCCTGCTCCTGGAGCTCCTGCTGGCCGCGATCGGGGGTGACGGCTTTCATCAGGGCCATGGTGTCGTCGGGTTCGAGCACCTTTGTCTGCAGTTCGCGGAGGTGACCGTTTAAGCGGAGCGTCGGCGGGCGTCCCACGTGCAGGTGCAAGTCGGAGGCGCCCTTTCGAATGGTGGTTTCCAGCAGCCGATCAATCAGAATCTGAGACATGAAATCCTCATTATTCCGTCAGAATGCCTTCCGCCTGCGTCACGCGGATGATCTCCTGCGGTGTCGTGACTCCATTGAGCACCTTGATTTTGCCGTCGTCGAGAAGGCTTTTCATGCCCGCCCCGTGAGCGGCCTTGCGGATCACGTTGGAGGGGGTTCGCTTGAACGCAAGCTCGCGGATTTCGGCGGTCATGGCCATCATCTCGAAAATGCCGATGCGCCCCCGGAACCCCGTATTGTTGCAAGCCGGGCAGCCGGCGGGCCGGTAAATGGTCTTGCCGGCCAGGTCCCGGTCGGTCAAACGCAGCATCTGCAGGAGGCGCCGCTCCGGCGCCTCATCCGGCTGTTTGCATTGATCGCAAAGCGTGCGCACCAGGCGCTGGGCCATAATGGCTTGAATGGAAGAAGCGACCAGGAACGGTTTGACGCCCATGTCGATGAGCCGGGTAATGGCGGAAGGGGCGTCGTTCGTATGCAACGTGCTGAAGACCAGGTGGCCGGTGAGAGCGGCCTGTATGGCCACTTCCGCCACCTCGCGATCGCGGATTTCGCCGACGAGAATGATATTCGGCGCCTGGCGAAGCATGGACCGTAGAATCTTGGCAAAGCTCAGCCCGATCTGCTCCCGCACCTGGCATTGATTGATGCCGGTGAAATTGTACTCCACCGGATCTTCAGCCGTAATGATTTTCCGGTCCGGCGTGTTCAGCTCGGCCAAAGCGCCGTAGAGAGTGGTGGTTTTACCGGAGCCGGTCGGACCGGTGACCAGAAAGATGCCGTTGGGACGGGAGATAATCTTCTTGAATCGCTGGTAATCGTCCTCCTCGAAACCCATGCGCTGCACGCCGATCTTCACGCTCTCGGGCCGCAGGATGCGCAGCACCATCGATTCGCCGTGATACGCCGGCAGCGCGCTGACGCGAAAGTCGACGTTCGCGCCGTCCACGGCCATTTTGATGCGGCCGTCCTGCGGCAAGCGGCGCTCGGCGATGTCCATGCCCGCCATGATTTTAAGGCGGGCGATGACCGAGTTCTGCATCTTTTTCCGGAAATTGTCGCGCTGCTGGCAGACGCCGTCGATACGGTAGCGGACGCGAACGCGGTCGTTCATCGGCTCGATATGGATATCGCTGGCCCGCGCTTTGACCGCTTCGGTAATGATGGCGGAGACCAGGCGAACGATGGGCGCCTCGTCGCCTTCCTTGTCCTTGCCGGCGGTGATGTCGATCGTGGCGCCGCGGTCCAGGCTCATCTGCCGGACCATTTCGTCAAGAGATTTCTGCTCTTCGGCGAACATACGGTCGATCTGCTTTTTGATGTCGCTTTTGACGGCGAGGCATGTTTCCAGCGGCCGGTTGAGCCGGAAGCGGATGGCTTCGAGAGTTTCCAGGTCATTGGGATCGCCGATCACGATCCGCAATTTTCCGTTTTCCTCCCCCAGCGGAAGAACCTGGTGTCGCTTGATCAGGTCGGCGGGCAGCAGGCGAAAATCGCCGGGGGCCACAAAGTTTTTGTTCAGATCGATGAACTCAATGTCATTTTGAATCGCCAGCGCCTTGGTGACATTCTCTTCGCTGGCCAGCTTGGAATCAATCAATATGCTCTCCACGGGACGGCCGGTCTGGCGCGATTCCTGGAGCGCTTGTGCGGCGGCGGGCGCCTTGATGACACCCATCTCCGCCAGGATTTCCGTTATTTCTTTGCGTTTGTGCGCCATATTTTCACCTGCGGGCCGGGGCCGTGGGCAATTCCGGCGTGCCGGCGTCGCGTCCGCATGATCATCAAAATCGGGAACTTTCCCTGGTGCTCGGTCACACCTGCAGTTGCGGTGTGACCGAGCACCAGGCGCGCCACGGCGAGTCGGCGCCCCTGTTGCGTGGCGCCGCATATTGACCGTCATGCTTTATCCTAATGGTGAGAACCAAAACAGGTCAAGCATGGCAGGGTGCGAAATGGCAGGGTGCGAAATCGGTTCGTCCGGGTTAAGCGCTGAAAGAAGAGCCGCAGCCGCAGGTATGAGTCGCTTTGGGATTTTTGAATTTAAATCCCCGCCCCATGATTTCATCGCCGAAGTCGATCTCGGTGCCGTCAAGGTAGAGATAGCTCTTGCGGTCCGAAATCAGCTTGATCCCCTGGGATTCCAAAACTTCGTCATGTTCCTCCGCGGCGTCCTGCGTCAGATCCAGTACGTAACTGAAGCCGGAGCATCCACCGCCTTTCACCCCCACGCGCAAGGCGACCCCTTCAGACAAACCCTGCTCCTTGATTATATTCTTGATTTCACGAGCCGCCGCTTCGGTAAGCGTGATCGCCATTTTTTTGACTCCTTAACATCCTGACATCCTGCCTATATACACTAGGATATGCCGATCCACCGTCAAAGTAAAGAGGTATCCAAAAAAGCGACACGGAGTATATAATCATTTTTATCGCGGTTTGCTGGCGCGATTGCGATTGAAGGAATTTTTATGGCGGCACCGGTACACCCATACGGCGACTACGGCGTAGCCTTGCGAACTCTGCGGACGAGCCGGAATTTCCTCGGTTATCTGCTTTTTTCCTGCGTCATGCTGCAAATCGTCGGCTTTCTTCTGATGCGCTTTACCACGCAGCCCTATGGGGGGGGAAGACCGGTATTGGACCAGGTCGCCGCGGCGCCCGCCGGGGTGGGCGACAGACAAACCCATGCCGCGGCAGCCGGTGTCTTGCCGGAGGCGCGGGAAAGCCGGCGGAACGCCGGCTGGAATTTCCGCGGCGCCGCGCTGGAGAATTACGGATTCCATGGGCGTCTGGCCGGCACCCTGCAAGGACGACGGTTGAACCTTCGCCGCCAATGGGACCTTACTTATCAACTGGTGGTGCCGGTGACGCAGCTTCTGGGACTGCTGGCGGCGGCCGCGCAGGCCATCATCATCTTTGTGAGCCTGCTGGTGATCCTGGTGGCGCAGGCGCCGGGAGTAGCCCACCTGACCCGCAGCCTGATATGGGCGGTGATTCTGCTGTTTATTGTTCTTCCCTGGCAGTACGTGTTCGCCCATTTCCCAGTTCCGGGGATTCTTTACGGCTGGCATGAATTGCTCCATACCCTGGCGTTAACCTTTCTCCCGCCGCCCGGGCATGGCATTTCGTTTGACCGGCGCGTTTTGATTATCATCCGGTACATGGCCTGGCCCGTGTTCGGACTGGTGTTGATGCTGGTGACGGCCGAGCGTTTCCGCGCCGGGGCGCGCCTGGCCATCGGCCACCCCCTGCAAAGCCTCATGCTCGGCATCCCCGGCGGCCCCGCGGAAGCCAGCCGCCCCGCCGGAGCGGCCACGACCGTACGGCCCGGTGTAAAAATCTAAAAACCTGGAGCAGACATGGTCAGTTTTCAGCAGGCCCGGCTTGCCAACGGCCTGGACGTGATTGCGGAGATCAATCCGGATGCGCAAAGCACGGCCATCGGTTTGATGGCAAAAACCGGCGCCCGCGACGAAACATCCGAACTTTCCGGCGTCTCGCACTTTCTTGAACACATGATGTTCAAGGGAACCGCCCGGCGTACCGCGACCCAGATTAACCGCGAATTTGACGCCATGGGCGCCCGCAACAACGCCTTTACCAGCAACGAAGTCACCTGCTACTGGGCCCATGTGCTTCCGGAATTTCTTCCCCAATCGCTGGACCTTCTGGCCGACATGATGAGTCCCGCCCTGCGACCGGAAGATTTTGATATGGAAAAAAAGGTCATTCTGGAAGAAATCGCCCTATATCTGGACCGGCCCGGACACGTGCTTTACGAGGCGCTCATGCAGGATCATTTCGGGGATCATCCGTTGGCGCATCCGGTGCTGGGAACAACCGAATCGGTCGCGGCGTTGCAGCGCGATCAGATGCAAGGTTATTTCGAGGCGCGCTACGGCCCCGGCAACATTGTGCTGGCGGCGGCGGGCAAGTTGGATTTCGAGCAACTGCTGGAACGGACCCGCCAAGCCTGCGGTTCCTGGCGCCAGCGGCATGTCGGGCGCGATCATCCTGAACCGAAACTGGCGAACCATCGCCGCCATATCGCCGATCCCAAGCTCAAGCGGCACTACATCGCCCTGATGTGCGCCGGCCCGTTCGCGCAGGATGAGCGACGTTATGCCGCCGCCGTCCTGGCGGATGTCGTCGGCGACCACGACGGCTCGCGGCTGTACTGGGCTCTGATTGAACCCGGCTTGGCGGATGAGGCGGACTTTTCATTTTATCCGCACGATGGGACCGGCAGCTTTTTCGCCTACGCCTCCTGCGACCCGGCCCGGCGCGCGCAGGTCGAAAATATTTTGATCGATCAACTGCGGAAAGTAGTCCAAAAAGGGATTGACGAACGCGAAATTCGGCGCAGCGTGACAAAAATAGAAACCGCCGCGGTACTGCAAGGAGAATTGCCGCTCGGACGGATGCGGAGCATCTGCGCACGCTGGATTTACAACGGCGACTACCAACCGCTCGAAGAGGAACTGGCCCGGCTTGAAGCGGTCGACGGACGGCAGATCCACGGCGTGCTTGAAGCCTTCCCCTTGGAACCTATGACCATCACCACACTCGGCCCGCCATAAATTCAGCCGTGCGCGCGGCGGATATAGGAAAATCCAATATAGGAAAATCCATTTGCCTTTCCCCCCGGCAATTGCGACACTATGGGCGTTCGACGCCGTTACAGGCAATCCACCGTGTGGAAATGAGCATGATAAACGAAAA
Source organism: Planctomycetota bacterium (assembly GCA_021831565.1). Lineage (GTDB taxonomy): Bacteria > Planctomycetota > Phycisphaerae > WQYP01 > WQYP01 > JAKBMM01. The sequence continues at coordinate 7,457 of JAKBMM010000027.1, read as the reverse complement.
AACGCGCAACATGATCGTCGGGTTGACCATCCTGATCGCCCTGGTACTGCTGACCTGGGGTGCGTTTCTGCTGGGCCGTCTGCCAGCCGTCGGACCCTACGCCCCCTATACGCTCACACTGCGGGCGCGCAACGCCAATGGGCTTACCTACGGCGATGTGGTTGACCTCAACGGCGTAATCATCGGCTCGGTGCGGAACGTCATGCTCAGCGGAAATCTCCAGGCCGCCAAGGTTATTCTCGGCGTCTATTTCAACGTATCTCTTCCCACAAACACCAAGGCGCAAATTACCGCCCCGACCGTCGGTTCTTCTTACGTGTCGATGTATATTCCGCTGCCGGCGGCTTCCACTTACCTGCCGAAGAATGGAACGGCTGTTTTGCCCGCCTCGCTGGCTCCCGCGGGACTCATACCCCCTTCCCTGGTGAAGAACTTTTCATCCATCAAGGATCGTTTTAACAAGCTCAGTAAACGGCTGGACCGGGTGGCCGACGATCTGCATGTTCTGCTCCGACCGGTGCTGCTCAATCAACAGCAGCGGGAAGGCAAAGCGAAGACCGCCGCCGGAATGAACAACATCAGCGCTCTGATCCAACGGCTCAATACCACGATGAATTCCTTCAACCGCCTCCTGGCCGATCGAACCTTGCGGACTCAGGTGCGGCAAATTGTCGCCAATATGGCGAAATCCTCCCAGGAACTCAAAACAACGCTCCAGAGCTTCCAGGCAACGGCAACCCACTTCAACGGGGTGCTGGACAAGGCCGGGGCCGCGGCCGTTGATATTAACCAAATCGCCAAAACCACCAATGCCCGAATCGTCTCCTTGAGTTTGAAACTGACCAGGATTCTCGAGAACGTCAACAACATCGCCACATCCATCGACCAGGGGCACGGCACAGCCGGAAGATTCGTGAAAGATCCGCGGCTTTACAACGCCCTGCTGGATCTGACGCAGCGACTCAATCGCACTGTGGACGACGTACACGCTCTGGTCAAGCAGGTTCGAGCCGAGGGTTTCGACGTACACGTGGCGTTCTGAGTCGGAATGTATGGCGCCGCGCGTAACCATATCGAAAGCGAGACGATCCGAGCGCGATGTGCTCGCCGCCCGGACGAAAGCCTGGCGAAAGCGCCCCCTTCTACGGGCGGTTTATCATGACTATTTTCAACAGATGGCGGCGTGGTTCGTGCCGCGGGCGGGGAGAACGGACCAGCCGCACGGCCGCGTGCTGGAGGTGGGGGGCGGCGCGGGGCATTTCAAAGATTTTTACCCGGGTGCGATCGTCACCGACCTGATACCCAACCGCCATATAGACCTGGCCGTCAATGCCATGCGCCTGCCTTTCGCCGCCGGCAGTGTGGACAACATCGTGCTGCACGATCTCCTGCACCATGTTCCCTACCCTCTTACCTTCCTCGCCGAAGCGCAACGGGTGCTTTCTCCCGGCGGTCGGATCGTTATGATTGAACCTTTCATATCGGTGGTTTCAGGTGTTTGCTATCGGCTCTCGCACCCCGAGCCGGTAAATATGAAAGTTCCGATTTTTCCCGACCCCGCGAACGCCGGCGCGGGCGACCCGGTTGCGGTGCAAGACCCGGGCGCGTTTGCCGGCAACCAGGCTATTCCAACGCTCCTGTTTTTCCGGTATTCGGATCGGTTTGCGCAACGTTTTCCACGCCTGCTGATCCGTCACCGCATGGTGCACAGCATCATGCTGTACCCGCTATCCGGCGGTTTTTCCAAGCCGGTGCTGCTTCCCCTGCGCGCCGCCCCGGCAGTCCGCGTGGTGGAACGGTGGCTCTCTCCGCTGGCCGGCTGGTTTGGATTTCGCATGTTGGTGGTGCTGGAGAAAAAAAATTTCCCGTAGTGCTCCGGACAGAGCAAGCGGGCTATTGCGGATTTTGCACCGCGGAGGCGCAGAGCGCGCAGAGGCCACAAGGAGTAAAGGGATAGGAATGATGAGATTGTAGAGAGTCTGTATCGGCGGTGTTGTGGAAAAAATCTCTATAAGGCCTTTCATTTCAACAACCTCTGCGATCTCTGCGTCTCGGCGGTGAAATGTTCGGGCTATTCCCCGGCAGCCAACTTCCGCAGCGCCGCGACGCGGGCCAATGCCTGTTTTCGCCTTTGAGCCTCCTGGGGCGGTGCGAGCGGTATCGTCTGCGCTTTGGCCTGTTCGGCGGAAATGAAATCGTTGTTCACCGCCGTTTGAGCGACCAGCGAGTCGGTGAGAATCGTCAGGACATTGTTTTCCATCTGCGCGTAACCGCCGGCGACCACGTAACGTTGAATTTCCGTCGGCGTTTCCAGCTTCAGCACGCCGACATTCATTTTGGTCACGACGGGCGCGTGGTGCGCCATAATGCCGAGTTGTCCGTCATGCGCGGGTATGATCGCCAGAACAACCTCAGTATCCAGTACGATGGATTCCGGTGTGACAAGGGTGGCGTGAAAGGTTCTACCAGCCATGAATTTCTCTTAGCGTTTGCTGAACTGGAATGCCCGGCGGGCGCCGCGCAGACCATACTTCTTGCGTTCTTTCATGCGACTGTCGCGGGTGAGAAAACCGGCATCCTGCAGGGGTTTGCGCAGCGCGGGATCATAAAGCGAAAGCGCCCGGCCCAGCCCCTGCACAATGGCCCCGGCCTGACCGGTATGTCCGCCGCCATAGACATTGACGAACACGTCGATTTTCCCGGCTATATTCGCGGTTGCCAGCGGCCCCTGAAGATAATTGCGATCGCAAATTTCCCTGAAAAACTCGTCCATTTTCCGATCGTTGACCAGGAACGCACCCTCGCCGGGAACAATGCGCACGCGCGCGACTGATTTCTTGCGCCGACCGGTTCCCCAATAGAAGGTTTTTCCCCCCACCACCCGGACGTGGCGCGACGGCACGGGCGTGACCGGCGGAGTATTCGGAGTGGTGGGTTCCTGCACTGCTTGTGTCATGACCAAACCTCATATTCATCGCCGGCCGGGCAAGCCGACCGGCGCGTTTGCGAATCCATCTTCCGAGCAATCGCAGCTCCGGCCATCGGGGCAGAGCGCTTCTCAATCCAACTTGAGAGTTTCGGGTTTCTGGGCCGCGTGCGGGTGATCCGTGTCCCGATAGCACTTGAGTTTGCGAAGCATCTGCTCGCCCATTTTAGTCTTTGGCAACATCCGCCGCACCGCCATGCGAAACACGACATTCGGATGGCGCTGGAGCATTTCCTGCATTGGTTTGACTTTCCGGCCGCCGGGATAATAGGTGTAATAATCGTATTTCCGCTGCGCCAGTTTGCGCCCGCTTACCTTGACCTTGCCGGTATTGATCACGACGATGAAATCGCCGACGTCCACGGTGGGTGTGTAGAGGGGTTTGTGCTTGCCCATGAGCCGCACCGCCACGGCGCCGGCGAGCCGGCCGAGTGTTTGATCGGCGGCATCCACCACGTACCAACGGTTGTCGGTGTGGCCTACGCGGGCCAAGGTGGTGCGCCCGGCCGAACTGGCAAAGCGATGGATGGTTTTAATTTCGGTCATTGGTTCGTGCTCGGTATAGACGCCAAATACATTCGTCGCTTCGGGAAGCACGCCGCGCACCAGACCCACTGGCGGGCGACAACACAATATTGCGTCTTCCCGGAAAACATTTCATTCTAAGGGATGGATCGGGAATGTCAAATGCGGGTTGTTTATTCTCCATCCCGCCGTTAGGATGAACTTGAAAGTTGGACCCGAAAGTTTTCCGTCCGCCGCCCGGGCAAGTGTAGTTTCGTTCACCGGCGGACCCGGATCACGAATTCATGAGCAGCATCACCGATCTTTCCGCCGCGCCGCGCGAGGCGACTATTTCCGGCGCGCCGGGAGCCCAACCCAACTCTCCAGTCTCTTGCCTTGTTTTGACCGCGGCCGCGGAAAAATCCTCCCTTCTCCCGGACTTGCTTGCCCTGGCCAAGATACGTTTAACGGCGATGGTGGTTATCACCACGGCGGTGGGTTTTATCCTGGCGAGTCCGGACACGATTCACTGGTTTGCCCTTCTGGCCGCCGCCCTGGGCACGTGGCTGCTCGCCGGCAGCGCCGCGGCGCTGAATCAATGGCTGGAAATTACTCCCGATAGCCGCATGAATCGCACCCGCTCCCGACCCCTGCCAACCGGGCGGCTGCTTCCTTCCACCGCCCTGTTGTTCGCCACACTCACCCTGAGCGCCGGCGTCCTTGTGCTTCTGTGGGGCGCCAATCCGCTGACCACTCTGCTGGGGCTGGCCAACCTGATCATTTACGCCTTTATTTACACGCCGCTTAAACGACTCTCTTCCCTTAATACGCTGGTGGGCGCAATTTGCGGAGCGATCCCCCCCATGATGGGATGCGCCGCCGCCACGGGCACGCTGGGACCACCCGCTTACATACTCGCGGCACTGCTGTTTGTCTGGCAGATTCCGCACTTTCTTTCGCTGGCCTGGCTCTACCGCGACGACTACGCCCGCGCCGGATTTCGTATGTTGCCAATCATTGATTCCACCGGCCGGCTTACTTGCCGCATGATCGTGCTCTACAGCCTCCTTCTGATTCCCGTGAGCCTGGCGGCCTGCCTGTTTGATATTGCCGGCGGATGGTATGGACTCCTTTGCATTTTTCTGGGACTGGCGATGGTTTTCCTGGCGGCGAACCTGGCCCGCAATCGGACACGGCAGGCGGCCCGCCGTGTTTTCCTGGCCAGCGTGGCTTATCTACCGTTGCTGCTCATACTGATGGTGGCCGGCAGTTCCACGTCCCGCTAAGCTAAGCAGGAACGCACAATCAATGCGGCCGAAAGAAAGATAGAACCTTTACCCGCCAGCGGAACAGGCGCACTGTGTGTGCCGGGACTAGGGCGGAATAGAGGACGGCGCGAATTGCATACCAATGAATAGATGGATCATAAATTTTTTTTCGTCCGGACGATGGATATTCGCCCTGCTGGGCGTCTTGACCGCGGGCTTGCTCGTCAAAGACGTGCTGATTCCCCTGGGAAATAGCGGATTTACCCGCGTCGTCGGCGACGGCAAGCATGTTTCCTCTTATGGTTTTGATTTATCCGGTTGTCGGGCGCCACTCGGAGACATCGCCCCTTCCGGCAATCCCAAGGATGGCCTGGCCGCCCTGACCCATCCGGCTCTTCTGACCATCCGGCAGGTGAGCAAGATTAATAAGGCCCGGCGCGACTCCGGTGGTTTCATTGAGAATCCCGACCGCGTCATCGGCGTCGTGATCCACGGCCAGGCGCGGGCGTATCCGATCCCGATCATGAACTGGCATGCCGTTGTCAATGACACCCTCGGCGGCGAGCCTATTGCCGTCACCTATGACGGCTATTGTGAGAGTGTGCTGATTTACTCTCGCCGCGTGGCGGGTCAGGTGTTGCGCTTCGGCTACAGCGGCCTGGTTCTCGATTCCAACACGCTTCTTTACGACCGGAAACCGAAGGTAAAACAAGAAAGCCTTTGGAGCCAGATCACCGGCCGGGCCATTGCCGGTCCGGCGGCGGCGCGGCGGTACAGGCTCACGCCGTTGCCTTGCCAGGTGCTGCCCTGGGGTCAGTGGAAACAGATGCATCCAAGGACCACCATGATCGCCGGCATTACCGGCCTCTATTCCGCCTACGACAAAGATCCTTACGGCGCCTATTACGCATCCGGGGGATTGCCGCCTTTTCCGGTCCACCCCTTGTGGCGTAATCCACACTATGGACTCAAAAGCCGGCTTATCCTGGTGCAAATGGGGCGCCGGTGGCGCCCGCTGGCGTTGAGAAAACTTTTCTCCGCCGCGGGAACAAATGGGCTGGTACGCGTGCGGGTGGCCGGACGGACATTGCTTTTTGAATGTTGGCGGGGACCCCAGTGGCGCACCGCGGCGCTGCTTTCGCCCGCGAACATTCCCGTGGCCTACAGCCTGCTCTTCGCCTGGTACGCCCAGCATCCGCGTTCGTATCACTGGCGGGCCGAGAGCCGGGCGATCCCGGAGAAAATCCAGCGGGCGCGAGAGCGGCCGGCGGAGGCGCAGGCGCATTAATACATGCTATTGTAACCGTTCGCGGGCCAGAAACATCGAAAAATAAGGATTTTTTCGATATTTAATGGCTCAAAGCACCGTAAAATTGCCATCCGCAGTCACTACTGTCCGGTTAAAAATCCAATAATGGCAAGGGTTTATGAACTTCAGCTTGGACCATTCTGAACTCCTCCTGCGAAAACACCTGCAAAATCGGGTTTTTTTCGAAAATCGTGACGCTCAAAATCTGCAGCATTTCTCCCATGCTCAGGTCTACGGCCAGCCGCTTGCGAATGATCGCCACGAGCAGGTAAACGCACAGTGCAATCCACACCTGCGTCTTGACCGCGTTCTGGGAGGTGCCGAAGAAGCTCTTGATCCGGAGGTACTGCTTGATCCATTTGAAGAACAGTTCGACTCGCCAGCGGCACTTGTAGAGTCGACAGATGGTCAAAGCGGCCAGAGGAAAGTTGTTGGTCAGGAACACGTAGCGCCGGGCGGTTTCCGGGTCCACGTAGCTCACGCGTCGGAGCAGATCGGGATACTTGCGCCGCGTGAGCGGGCCGGTCAAGCGAATCGATTGGTCGGCCCGCAGACCGGCGGCTGTATCGACGGAGCGACTTTCCCGCACACGATAATCCATATTCTCCTTGGCCCGCGTCACGAAGAAGGCGTGCTCCCGCGTAAAGCGATACAGCCGCACGAAATCGACGAAGCCGCGGTCCAGCAGGTAGTACGACCCCGGCTCCAGGGGCACCTCGTCGAGCAGGTTCACCTCGTGGGTGGATCCCCCTGTAATGGCCACAAAACAGGGGATATCGCCCCGCAGGTCCAGGAGCGTATGCAACTTGACGGCGCTCTTCCGGCGGCGGAACTGGCACCAGGGAAACAGCGTCAGGCACAAGTCGATGGTCGTGGTGTCGAAGGCGTACACGCTGTTCTTGAGGCGCAGACCGAAACTGTCCTGGGCGTAAAGCGCCCGTGCTTCGCCGATCAGGAAATCGGCCAGGTCCGCCCATATCTGCCAGGGACGCCGTTCGTTGGCGTCGGCCAGGGTGGCACGTGCCACCGACCCACGCCATCCCATGTGGTAGAGTTTGGAGGCCTGCGCCCGCAAGCACGTCTCGATGTCGCGGAGCGATTCGCGGTAGGTCAATTGCGCGAAGGCCATGGCCAGGAACTGATCGTAGCAAGTGAAGCGTCGCACGTGGTAGTTGCCGTCGTGGCGTGCCACGCACTCCCGGAATTTCCATCGCGGGAGGTACTCGAGAATCTGACTGAAGACGGACTGGCCGGCGTGCATGGCTGGCTCCTTTCCGCCCGAGGGCGGGGCCATCATGCCGTAAATCGCCGAGGAAGTTGAAATCGTGGAGTGTCAATGTTGCCTCAAAAGCCAAGCCCAGTCGTACTTTTCTGCGTAGTACCTGTTTTT
>JAKBMM010000073.1 GCA_021831565.1 Planctomycetota bacterium | reverse complement strand
TCGGTGGCAGGTGGAATTAAACTTCCGGCATCTCAAGACCACATTGAAAATGGAAGTACTACATGGCAAAAGCCCGAAAATGGTGGAAACGGAAATCCTTGCTTACGTGCTGGTTTACAACCTCGTACAACTGGTGATCCACGAGGCGGCCCGGCGGCAGGGAGTAGTCCCGGACCGTATCAGCTTTGTTGATGCAGTGCGATGGATTACCACCGCTGGGTTCATGGATGATCTGCCAGCTTTGATTGTGAATCCTGTGCGATTGGGACGCTTTGAACCACGGGTACGAAAGCGGCGACATGGCGGATTCAGCTATATGGTCAAGCCAAGAGCGGAACTCAAGGCGATGATCGCACGCGGGGAGAATATCGGATGCAAGTGATTTTTGAGCTTAAGTTAATGGCATTCGTGGGTGTCACCTTTTCGTGTGCCCCCTTCGGATGGCCTTGAACTATTTTATCGGACGGATATCGAGTAGTTCCCCCGTGAATTCTAGGTTTCGTTATGGCTGGACTTGCATTTTTTTTTAGGGGAGTGCAGAATGACAAGTTAATTAGCCGCATCGGAGATCTGACTTGTCAAAAGGCGGTGGATGTTTACGGATGTGCCCCGCTTCTGTTTTTTTATGAGCGATTATAGGAAATTTTGGGAACGCAAAAAAGGGAGAAATCATGCAGAAGTTAAAACGGCTACGCACCACTAAAACGATGTTTGATTTAATGGTTGTAGCGGTGCCGCTGCTGGTCGCTTCAGTGACTCAAGCCGCAGTAATGTACGATGTCACCGCGCTACCGCGCGGTACCGTCACCGCCGAGGGCATCAATGACAGTGGCGAAATCACTGGGATCTTCGCGACGAGCTCCGGCGAGGAGCACGCTTATATTTATAGCAATGGTAATGTCACCGACTTGGGGGCGCTGACAGGGGGACGTAATTCGTACGGCCTTGCGATAAACAACAATGGACAGGTGACCGGCTGGTCCGACGCGGCTGCCGGAGGGCCCTACGGGTTTCTATACAGCAACGGCACGATGGTCAACATCGGGACGCTATCGACGGGAGGTACTGCGGACGCACTTCCCACCGATATAAATAACAATGGGCAAGTGGTAGGGAATTCTGAGGTTGCTAACACGGGTTACGAGCACGCATTCCTTTATACCGGCGGGGCCATGGTTGATCTGGGTGCCCTACCGGGACAATCCTTCAGTTCAGCCCAGGGTATCAATGAATCTGGCCAAGTTGTAGGCTGGTCTAGCCCCGGCGGTGGCATCCTTTACGCATTTCTCTACTCCGCTGAAAAAATGACCGATATTGGCGGGCCTGGCAGCTTCGCAACCAGTATCAATGACAACGGCCAGGTCGCGGGGTACTTCAGTGTGGGCGGTGGTGCAATGGATGCGTTTCTATATAGCAACGGTAGTCTAACTGACATAGGCGCATTACCGGGCCCGCCGGGTGACATCAATACGCGTGCCTTGGCCATCAGCGACAGTGGCCAAGTGGTGGGCTGGTCTGTCGCGTCCGACGGATCCTACCACGCGTTCTCTTGGACGGGCGCAGGCGGCATGCAAGATCTCAATAATCTAATTAGTCCGAATTCCCCGATTAATCCGCAATCGGGGTGGGTTTTCGAGCAGGCCGATGGGGTCAACAGCAACGGCGACATCATCGGTACGGGACTGAATGTTGATGGTAGCAGCGCCTTCCTCCTGACACCCGTCCCGGAACCAGCCACACTTTCGGTACTGATTCTATGCGGCTTGGGATTGCTGGCCCGGAAAAGGCGATCTCCGAGACGGGACGACATCTGAAACCGAATATATGTTGACATGCTAATATATACTAGGAACAGCCGCGAATGTCATTAATGACGCGGAATTATTTACCGGGGACGCGAAAAGGGGACGCGAAAAGGTGACATCCACCTTTTCCATCATGTAGGCCCTTCGGCAGCGGCTTTCCGGGGCCGGCCACGGGGACGTAATGTATATTCCACTCCCAGTTTTTCCGCCATCCTCTTCACCCATGCCGCGTCGCCCAATGGGGAGCCACGCTTGAGACTCTCGGCCACCTGAGCCCGCTGGGCCGCTGGCACCGGCTCATTGACCAACGCCCGCCATGACGCCGGCCGGTCGACCGGCCACGGGCTTAACAGCCTCCGTCCGAGTTGCCCCTGGCAGCCTAAACTCGACCACGGCCACGCCTCGGCTCTCGGCACCAGCCTGGCCCGCACCGGATTGGCCTCTATGTACCGCGCCAACGTCACGAAATACCCCGTTTCCTGAACCGCAAAGCTCTTGTATCGCCCCTGATATAGGTGCCCAGTCGTAGAAGGGTAATGGACCGATACCGTTTCACGTGCGTGTTGGTAACCCACGACATATAGGCCGCCAAGTCCCCATCCCCCTGGGGACGAAGGGGATGGGGACTTGGCGGCATGATGGAAAAGGTCACCTTTTCGCGTTCCCTATAAAATCGCGTGTGAGGAGCGAAAAGAAAGAGCAAGGCGGTGTTACAATGAACTCCATGGACCGATTGAGACCTTCAACTACGCATGAGGCGCGAACATATTTTCCAATGGCGAGTGGCGGCATTTTTTGCGTGCTTATGGCGCTTATGTTCGCCCGCACCGCGGTTTGTCAAACACTCAGCGCACCGGGACCGCGCGCGACGGCGAAGTTGGCGCCGGTTTTCACACCGGCAAAGGCGGGAAAAAAGTACGGCCTGAGCGTCGGGCCAAACGGCATTCTGGAAAAAGACGGCCGGCCATACCGTGGCATTGGAGTGGATTGGGTAACCCCCCTGTTCCGGCTGATGAGAAATCCGGACGATCCGGCCGTTCCGCACGACTTTCAGGAACTCAGAAAATACCACATACCTTTTATAAGGTTTCCCACATTGGGAGGATGGCAGCCGCGGCTGTCCCGGTCTAGAAACCTCATATATTTGCAGCACCCGCGCCGCTATTTTCACGCCTTTGACAAACTGGTCAGGATGGCAGAGCAAAACCACGTCGGATTAATCCCCAGCCTGTTTTTTGTAACCAACTGGCCCAACAAGGCCATTGGTGAAAATGGACTGAAGGTATGGACCAAAACCGGCAGTCGCGTATATAAACTCTGGCGCAAGTATGTCCGGCAGGTGGTCAGGCGTTACCGTTCCTCGCCGGCGATCTGGGGCTGGGAATTCGGCAACGAATTGAACCTGGGCGTAGACTTGCCCCGGGCGGCCCATTACGACATCAAGCCATCTTGGGACTATACCCACGCACAAATGTGGAAAATCTACCGGCAAGCCTACCAGCTCATCCGCCGCTATGATCCCTATCACATCATTTCCACAGGCAACAGTTTTCCGCGCGGATCATCGTGGCACAATATGATGCGCCATACTTGGGCGAAAGATACGCCGGCGCAGTGGGCATACATGCTTCGCATGGACAATGCCTCCATGGATGTGATCAGCGTGCACGCCTACGGTCCGCGCGCCGCGGGGAGAATTTACCGCGCCGCCGCCCTGAGCCGCCGTTGGAAAAAACCGCTGTTTGTCGGCGAATTCGGTCCCGGCGGCCCGATGACGGCGTCGCGTCGCCGGCAATTCAAAAACATACTTACCGCGATCATTCGCGCGAAAGTGCCGTTGGCGGCCATGTGGACGTTTCATGGATGCCACGGCCAACCACAACTATGCGTCACGCCGACCAATTCCCGCGCCTGGATGCTCCAAGACATCGAAGCCGCCGATGAGCGATTCCAGAAACAAGGCTACGCGGCACATTGAACAGCGGCGGACGGGAGGGCCTGAGACTAATTCTGTCCAAGATACGTGGTCGGTATCCGTGATGGCGAGGTATCCGCGCCAGCCTGAAGGGTTGATTATGATTATGGACAAGACTTTTCCCCTGCCGCAACGAGGCGATGCCGGTTTGAATCGTATTTCCGCGGATGTCCGCCCGCTGGCCGAGGCGCTGCGGCAGTTGAACGTCGGACAGGTGCGTCTGGGCGATCATGATCGCACGCTTTACGCCACCGACGCCTCGCTTTACCAGGTTCGGCCGCTGGGCGTGGTGATTCCATCGAATCTCCGGCAGATTCACACGCTGGTCGAATTCTGCCGCACGCATCACGTCGCTCTGCTGCCGCGGGGCGGCGGCACAAGCCTGGCCGGCCAATGTACAAACCAGGCGCTGGTGCTCGATTTTTCCCCCGGCTTTCGCGCGATTCGGCGGATTGATCCAGCCGCCGCGCTATGCGAAGTGGAGCCGGGTCTGGGCATTGACGAGCTGAACCGGGCGCTCGCCGCGAACTCTGTGAATATGTTTTTCGCCCCCGATCCGGCCACCAGCGCCCAGGCCGCCATCGGCGGCTGCATCGGCAACAACGCCGCCGGAGCGCGTTCCATCCGTTATGGCCGCACCAGCGAGAATACCGCCGGTGTCGAAGTGCTTTTGAGCACCGGCGAACAAATCTGGTTGGAGGCCGGCGCCGGGCGCCGTCATCCCGTCGCGCTTCGTCTGGCCGAACAAACCGCGGATGTTGTGCGCCGGCACGCCCAGGAAATTCGCGACCGCTTTCCGCGCCTGGTTCGCCGCAACGCCGGCTACGGACTGGACCTGGTTCTGGCGCAGCTCGATCGCTCTGTGGAGGCCGCCGATCTGGACTTGTCCGGCCTGATCTGCGGCAGCGAGGGGACGCTGGCCCTGGTAACCGCGGCGAAACTCAAACTCACGCCGCTGCCGGCCGCCCGGGGATTGGCCATCCTCACTTTCGCCTCGCTGGATGAGGCCATCGCCGCGCTGGAGCAGATTCTTCCGACGGGTCCCAGCGCCGTGGAGCTGCTGGACGAGGTGGTCCTGGCCACCGCCGCCGGCAATACCGAATGCCGGCGTTATCTCGATCTTATCCCTGCACCGGCCGGCCAATCCTCCTGGGGAGTCACCCCTCATCGTGGCGACTCGCCGGGCGCGGTGTTGTACGTGGAATACGAAGCCGAGCGCGACGCCGCGGAACTCCCGGCGCGCTGCGCGCAACTGCGCCGGATATGCCCCGGAGCGTCCGCCGCGGTGTATCAGGATGCCGCATCCATGAACCGGGCGTGGACGTTGCGCAAGGCCGGGGAGGCCCTGCTTTACGGCGTTCCCGGCGCCCGCAAGCCGCTTACGTTTGTGGAAGACAATGCCATTGCGATGAAAGAGCTTTCTCGCTTTGTGCACGAGTTCAAGCGCATCGTGGCCGCGCATGGAACCACCGCCGCTTTTTACGCCCACGCCTCGGTGGGTGTGCTGCACGTGCGGCCCCTGCTGGACCTGCACTCGCCCACCGATCGCCAGGCCATGCAGAGCATCGCCGTGCAGGTGGCCCACCTGGCCCGGGACTGCGGCGGCGTAATGTCCGGCGAGCACGGCGACGGCCGCGCGCGCGGACCGCTGCTGGAGGAATTTTTTGGTCCGCGGATCATGGAAGCGTTCCGGCGGGTCAAGCAGATATTCGATCCCGCCGGCATTCTCAATCCCGGTTTTATGGTCCGACCCGGTGCGGTGTCGGAGATCACGGCCAATCTTCGCATTGCGGCGATTCGCGCCACCGATCCGCCCCTGAACACCTATTTTGATTATGCCGACCAGGAAAACTTCCGGGGCGCGGTGGAAATGTGCAACGGCGCAGGCTATTGCCGCAAAACCGCCGGGGGAACCATGTGCCCTTCCTACCGGGCCACGCTGGAAGAGCGTCATTCGCCGCGCGGCCGGGCCAATGCCCTGCGGGCCGGTATTCTCGGCGACGCCGCCGGGGCGAACTGGTGCGATGCCGATACGCTGGCCACGCTTGATCTGTGCCTGTCCTGCAAGGCTTGCAAAACGGAATGTCCCAGCAATGTCGATATCGCCCGGCTCAAGGCCGAGTACGAGGCACAGGGATACCGCCGGCGCGGCCACGCGCCAATCGCCGCGCTGCTTTTCGGCCATGTCCGTGCCCTGAACCGGTGGGGCGCCATGGCGCCGACGATCTTCAATCGCGCCGGCCGCATCCGGGCGTTTCGGATATTGCTCAATTCCCTGGCCGGTCTGGCGCCGCAAAGACCGCTGCCCGATTTTGGTCCTTCTCTCCACCGCCTGCGGCGCCGCGGCACAACGACGGGGGAGACAGACCGGCGTCCGATGGTGGCGCTTTTCGGCGACTGTTTCACCGCTTTCGGCGAGTCGCATATCGGCCGGGACGCCATCGCCGTGCTGGAAACCCTTGGCTACGCCGTGCAACTGCCCCGCACCGGCTGCTGCGGCCGGGCCATGATTTCCAATGGTTTGTTGGCGCAAGCCGGGCGCACCGCGCGCCGTACCCTTCGAGAGCTTGCCGGTTTGGCGGCTGATCCGCGGGTTCGCGCGATTCTGGTTTGCGAGCCTTCCTGCTTAAGCGCCATGCTGGATGACTGGCCGCATCTGAAAGCTCTGGGCAACCATGCGGCGTTGGCCGCACTGACGAAAAAGGCCATGCTGGTGGAGGACTTCATCGCCCGTTTCTGGGACAGCCACCCCCGCCCGCCCGCCCTGGTGGAGACGAATCACTCCCTGGTCCGCGGCCGGCCGGTGTTGTGGCACGCCCACTGTCACCAGAAAGCTCTCTGGCCGGAGCAAATCCCAATAGCCATCGGGATGCTGCGCCGGCTCGTCGGCGAGAACCTGCTCCCCATGGATACCGGCTGCTGTGGAATGGCGGGCGCCTTCGGATATTTGCGCGATCACTATGACCTGTCTATGCGGATCTTCGCCGCGCCCGAATTTGATCCGTTGCGCCAGGCCCCGCCGGAAGCGATAATCCTGGCTAATGGAACTTCCTGCCGGCAGCAGATGGCGCATGCCGCCGGGCGTGCCGCGCTGCATCCGATTCAACTCGCGGCGCAACTATTGTGCCGCCGGGAAGTGGATCACCCGGTTCGGATTGCCGCCGGCCGTTAGAGCCTATCCAGGCAGACAGGCTCTAAATCCCGGCGCCCTGATCAAGATGAATCCCGCATTCCTTTTTCTCCAGACCCGCCCAGCGACCGCTGCGCTGCCGCTCGTCGGCGCCGATCGCGCGCGTGCACGTGCGGGGATTGCAGCCGATGGAAACGTAACCTTGTTTCCACAACGGGTGGTGCGGCAGTTCATGCTGCTCCATGTACTGGTGAATCTGGCTCTCGCTCCAATGCAGCAGCGGGGAAATGGCCCAGCATCGCGCGCGGTTGTTCCATTCAATCATCCGCATTTTTGCGCGTTGCTCGGACTGTTCCGCCCGCACGCCGCGCAGCCACGCCGCCGGCGCCAGTTCGGCCATGGCGCGGTCGAAAACCTCGTTTTTGTTCGCCGCGCAGCAGGCGTCCACATTCCGCCGAACTTGCGGATCGGGTTCGCCGTGGACGCTCAGCCAGACGATCGGGTCGTTGCGGGAATGATATTCCAACACGTTCAGGTGGTAACGCCGGCGCATTTCCTCCATGAAAACCAGCGTCTGCGGAAACAGGTAACCCGTGTTCACAAACACGATCGGTATGTCGGGTTTGACGCCGATGGCCAGGTGAATCGCGCACATGCTCTCGGCCCCGAAGCTGCTGGTCATCGCCAGGCCGGAACCGAAAGTGTCGGCCGCCCAGCGAAAAATGTCCGCGGGATGGGCATGGCGGAACGTCTTATTGAGCAGCTGGTCATCAATTTTGGCGACAAGCTCATTCGGCATGGCTGCTCTCCGTCTTACTTTTCCCGATAGCCTTCGGGAGGTATGCCTTGGTCTTCCAGAATTCCTCCAGCCGGTCTAGAACCGCCATGGGCACGCGCACACCGTTCCGCCCCAACCCCAGATTGATGTCCGGTTTGTTGGCGCCGTGGAAATCGGATCCGCCGGTTGGAACCAGCGAATAACGGCGGGCGATTTCCAGGAATAACTCGCTCTCCGGCGGGCGATGATCGCTGTGCCAGGCTTCAATGCCATCCAGTCCCATGTCCTTGAGATTGCCCACCACGTTTTGCAATTCGGCGTGATTGCCGGTCCGCAATTGCACCGGATGCGCCAGCACCGCCACGCCGCCGGACTGGTGAATGCAATCCAGCGTCTCGCGCGGCGTGAGCCGTTCCTTGTCAAAATAGGCTGATCCGGTAACGCCCAGGTAAAGGTCGAAAGCCTGTTTGCTTGTGGCGACGCAGTTGGCTTCCACCAAAGCCTGCGCGATATGCGGCCGGCCCACCACCACCGGTCGGCCTTCCGGCACGCCCCGGTGGGCGATTTCGCTCACCTGCTCCATCGTAACCGGGCAGCCCAGCTCGTTGAGCCTCTTGACGATCCGCGGATTGCGGGCGTTGCGCCCCGCCAGGAGAATCCGGCTCATCTCTCCGAGCGCCGGCGAAAGCGGGTCGATGAAATAACCCAGGATGTGCAGGGTTCCGGGATGCGGATATTCCGCCGAAATTTCGATGCCGGGAACGAAACGCAGTCCGATGCTTTCCGCCCGCTTTTGCGCCTCCACCAGGCCGTTGCCGGTATCGTGATCGGTCAGGGCCAGCCCGGAAAGTCCGGCCTCCGACGCCGAATCGATCAGTTGCCTCGGCGTGAGCGTACCGTCGCTGGCCGTGGAATGCGTATGCAGATCAACCCAACTGTTTATCTTCATCCCGGGCGCCTTAATCCACCAATCGACTCTCCCGCCGCAGGTAAGCCAGAATGCTCTTGACGCATTCTTCCACACTCTGGCTCGCGGTATGCAAATGAATCTCCGGATGCCGGGGCGCTTCATAAGGCGCATCGACGCCGGTGAGCATGAGCGGGCGTCCCTCGGCTATGGCGGCGCGGGCCTTTTTATATAAACCCTTCGGATCGCGCTGCTCACAGATATTCAAAGGTGCATCCACAAACACTTCCACAAATTGCCCCGGTTCCACCATGGCCCGAATCGCGTCCCGATCCGCCGCATAAGGGCTGATAAAACTGCATAGTGCGATTACGCCGGCATCGGCAAAAAGTCGGGCTACTTCGCCCGCCCGGCGGATGTTTTCCGCGCGCTCCTCCGGTGAAAACCCCAAATCGCGGTTTAAGCCGTGGCGGAGATTGTCGCCGTCAAGCACATAAGCCGGGTGGCCGGACGCTACAAGCTGATGTTCCAGACTCATGGCGATGGTCGATTTACCGCAACCGGAAAGGCCCGTGAGCCATACAATACAGGGACGATTGCCCGTTGCGGCGGTCCGCTCGTCCGGCGCCACTTTACCGGCATGCCGGATGATGTTGGTTGCCTTGATTGTCATCCACACTCGCAAAAACGGTTAAAAACAAATTACCGACATTGCCCATCGGACAAGTATGCCTTCCCATAAATATACCGACTATCCCGGCAAATACAAGCCAAACTGCTTGATTATACTCCGCATCGCGGGACTGCCGATCCGAAATATATAACGCCCGCGGTCCCGGCAAAGTGCAAGCGGCGTCCCGCCTGATTTTATTATACTTGAGCCGGCCGGGGGCCTGTGACAGTTTCTGTCCGGGGTCGGCGATTGGTAGAATGGGAGAAACTGATCCACAGGAAGTGGTTCGGAAGTTATGGCTTCTGTTCAAGGAGGAACCATCATGCCCGCGACAACCACCCG
>JAKBMM010000072.1 GCA_021831565.1 Planctomycetota bacterium | reverse complement strand
AAGGTGACGGACGAAGAAATGAAGCGAGTGAATTTGGAACGCGGTAGGTTTCATGGCGACTGGAACTACACGATTCGGCCTCAATCGACACGGCCAAGTTGATACCTTTATTTATTAACGCAGCCTAGTACAGAAGTCCCTATCTCGTTCTGATAATTCTTGACCTGAATCACCATCAACCACGGCGACCCATCGTCAAACGGGTTGCGCAGCTTCACAACAACATCCGCGCCCTGCTCGCTGGAACCCGCCACCCATTCTACATTGGCACCCGGGTAGAGCCGCTCGAACATCAGCTTGATCGGCTCCTCCCATTCTGCGGCCTGAAAATGCGAGTCAAGCGCCGGTTCGAGCTCTTTCTTAAGAGCGTCGGTGGCGATAGACACTGCCTTTTCCCAGGCGGTCTGTAAGCGGGCCTCCCCCGACGCCGCAGACGCGAGATCCTCCCCGTTCGCGTACATCTCAACAAGCGAGGCGAGCTGTGGCCCGTATTTATCTAGATTCCACATGCGTCCTTGAGCTTTTAGGGTTTTTCGTATCCCGGCGTCCACATTTAAATTGTATTTGTTTATCCCCTTTTCTGTCAGCAGCCGGACCGGCAGCACGTGGCCATAATCCTGATCCAGTCCATTTATGTTCTGCTCCTCGCTCAGTTTGAGCGGGTCATACGCATACTCGTCTTTGATCTCCGCAACAATAAATTTTCCTTGTTGTGGTAGGTTGGGAACGACGATCCAGTCCTGCAGATGCATGCTGTCATGGCTCGTTGAGAGCATACGGAGATTCCGCCACGCTTTATCTTGCGTCTCCGACAGGCTCTTTCCTTCGGAGATCGCAGCCTGGATTGAGCGGAGGTCCTGATCCTTGGCATAGCCCCAGCCTTGTCTGAACTTCCCACGTCTAAGCTCAGACAGGATCAAATCTCGATTGTCTTTATCTGTTCTAATTGCCCAGTAGCGTCGCGGTATCGCTGGCATGTCCACCATCTCCTTTTCCCCATAAAAATGATGTGGCTGTGTGCACGTCGGGAAAACCATGCACTTCCACGACTTATCCGAAAGGTGGCATCATTATACATACACACCCAATAACAGCAAATGATCAATCTGGTGGATAATGTATCGCCATTGGTATAGGCCGAACGCCTATCATTTCCGCCAATGCCCTTGGGCCGGCGACGTGCGTCTCATTCATCATCGCCAGCAAAATAAACCCGGCCGCCTCGGCGTCGGCCAAAGCATTATGATGCCGAAATTCGTAACCGATACGTGCAGCCACGGTTGGAAGCTTATGATTTTTCAGCCTTGGCCAGATGCGCGCCGCCAGCAAATACGTGCACAAATAATCAAATGCCGGGCATGGCAGGCTGAAGTGCTTCGCCGTGCCGCAGAGCTTGCGCATATCGAATTGGGCGTTATGGGCGATCACAACGTCCGCCGCGGCCAATCGGGCGAATATTTCGGGGGCGATGGCCGGGAATTCGGGGGCGTTGTATACGTCGGTATGGCGGATGCCATGACAGCCGGTTATCCAGTCAGGCCGAAAGAAGCCGTATCCCTTGGGCGGGCGGATCAGGGAATAGAAAGAATCGGCAAGATGGCCATGGTTAAACACGGCAACGCCGGCGGCGCAGATGCTTTGATCGCAGCCATTGGCGGTCTCAAAATCAATCGCCACAAATTTCATACGGCCTCCATTCTACTGTGAAGACACAAATGCACCGCGGAGGCGCCGAGGGCGCGGAGGTGGTTAAAGTTAGAGCGTCGGAGGTGAGTTCGGGATTTTTGCGCGCTACCTTCATGGTATTTATTCCAGCATGATATCCGCGTGCTTTGCGCCTCCGCGGTGAGCATCAACTTTTCCTGAAACCAATATGCCACGTCGTGCGGACAGTTATTGTCCGCGGGTGTAAGGCTGGATGTTTTCTTCATTGATTTGGGTGGAAAGCCACGCAGTTGCGGGTGAATACTGCCGGAGTAAATCGATCACAATGTCCGTGTCGAGCAGGAGCAAGCTTAGTCCCTCCGCCGGGTTTCGGCCTGTTGGCGAAGCTTGCGGGCGTATTTCAACGAATCGCCGATGTCAGGACGGTCTTTCCATAGACCTATCAACCCGGACTCAAGGAGATCCTTTCCGGTCATGGGGCGCTTGCTTTCCACGAACACGTACAGCGGTGTGTCCCTGGGGAGATCCACAGGCTCGTCCGGGACGATGGTCTTGCCGTCGAAATGAGCTTTAATGGCGGTCATTGAATCACCTCAGATGCCAGTATACCACCTGTGAGTGAATGCTTGAACAGGTTGGAAATCATCTTTTATTCCACCGTAATCTCTGCATTCTTCGCACCTTGGCGTGAAACCCATACCATAACCTCCGCGATCCTCTGCGTACCCTGCGGTAAACGTCAACTGCGGTAAACGTCACCCCCGCCCGAAACCGAAATTACCGCCTCGGCCCTGGCGTTTGGCCTGTTGCAACTCCGCCACAAGGCCACTAATGGTCTCATCTACCTCTTTATAGCAAATGCGAGAGGGATGCGAAATAGATTGGATCAGGATTGAGTTAGCATACCAACACCGCTGACGGAAGCACAAAGGGGGGTCCAACTTCCACATCGCATTGAATGCTGCCAGGAAATGGATGCCCGAAACCAAAATAAAGAAAGGTTCCAAGGCGAGCATTTCCTGAAGTATGAACCCGGAAATAGGACTGCAGCCACTTGCTCTGATGGCGGTGCTGTCTTGCGTCTTTACGGGGTTGGAAGTTGGACGAATGTTGTAGTACGCCACCGATGCCAATATTGATTCTAATCCTTTTTGATTTTCGCGAGCCGCGCGTATGGCGCCAGGTTCCGGGCGTGCATCCCGGCGCAATGCATCGTTGATGGCGTACACAATTGCCATTGAGTTCCGCACGGTTCTGGTGTTCGTCTTTCCAGCATCATTCAGCCACCCCTTGAGGCACTCGTAGTCAACATTGACGTGGCCACAATCTTCATAGCCATATGGCTCCATGTTCACAACGAGAATCCGCGGCTGCGTGAGCCAATACTCATCGGAGGCCGGGCCATAGAACATATGGTGTTCCACTCTATGCACTTTGAGATAATCATTCATTTGCTTTCTTGCGTTTTCAAAATCCGCTTTTGTCATTGGGTTTCCTTTCCGCGCTCTCGGGCGCTATTAGATTCCTTACGCCGCAATGGCCTCTGCGCACTTTGCGCCTCGGCGGTGAACAACCAAGCCACAGAGGTACGGGGGGCCATCGAGTGACGGAGCCGACAACTGAATAAATTTACCTTCCCGATAACAATTATTATTAATGGATATCAGGGACAAGCCTTGCCAAGACACGAAGTAATCCACAGATTGTGCAGAACCAGGCGGTGTCTTTTTGTGGCAGTGGCATCCTGTTGATAGTCGCGCGTGCCTCCTCCATTCAGCTATCTTTTTGTTGGGCCGCGGTACCACGTTCAAAAGCGTCTAATACCGTGTTGTAGATATATTTGCTCGTAGTGTGGAGTTGCCAAAATCGCTTCGCGTCTAACCCCAGGGCATCGCTGATGGCGGCGGCCACGGCGGGGCTGCGGGAAGTGCCCTTTTCACAATGAACCACGATGGCGCCGACATCGGCTTTGTGCCGATGGACGAACGCACAAATCTTATCCGCCTGCGCAGACGTGAAAATCTTAATTTCCGGCGGCAGCCGCCGGCCGGCCATTGGCTCTATACCACTGAATGCAAGGTAGAGTACACCCCGCAGCCCGGCCTGCTTTTTGACCTTGGCACGCGGCTCGCCCGAATTACGGATTGAGATTACGACATAAGCGGGCTTGATCCGTACGCCGGTTTCGATTTCTTCACGGCTGAAAACATGGATTTTCATCATATTCCTTTCTCAAAATCTCCTTTGGTGCCGCCGCCGAGGCTGCACCGGTCAGGTTTCATATTACCCACTGAAGCGGACAGTTATTGTCCGCAGCACCAATTATTGCTGGTTAATCCGCAGACGTGTTTTCGGCGACTGTTCAGATTTTCATGGCTCGCCGATGCCTATCGGGATCGCGCGAGCCATAAACTCTGCGTTCTTCGCGCCTCTGCGGTAAACGTCACCCCCGCCCGAAACCGAAATTACCGCCTCGGCCCTGCCTTTTCGCTCTTACTTCCTGTTCCAACGCGGCCAGCATGTCGTCATGCGTGGCATTTCCCCCGCCCGAGCCGCCAACGTAATACATCGCCTGTTGCACCGTGTGAAAATCGCCGGGGGCAAGGTCGGCAATTGCGGCCAGCCGGCGCCGGCCGGCCTCATCCAGCGGCTGCTTACAGATTTGGGCAAACATTTTTTCGTAAAACACCTGCTTGCCCGCCACGTCCAGGTATTCGAATTCCAGTTTGAACGTAAACCGCCTGATCGTGGCCGGATCCAATATTTCCACGGAATTGGTGGCGCACACCAGCACGCCGGTAAAATTCTCCATCGCGTGCAGCAGTTCGTTGACCTGCGTAACTTCCCAGCCGCGGTCGGCCAGTGCCCGCGTGCGGAACATGCCGTCGGCTTCATCAATAAACAGAATCGCCCGATCCGCCGCGGCGGCGGCGAAAGCCCGCCGGATTTTCTGCTCCGTGCCGCCTACATACCGGTCCAGAAAGTCCCCGGCCATGCAGGTCCGCACGGGGCAATCCAGTTCGCGTCCAATGAATTTCACGAATTCCGTTTTGCCCGTCCCCGGCGGGCCGGAAAGCAGCACGGTCAGGCATGGCGCCGCGCCGGCCGGTGGGGCGCTGCCGGTCGCGGCCAGCCGGCGAAACCGGCGGATCGCCTCGAGCACCTGCGATGGAGGAATTCGACCGGTAACATTCAGGCCGTCCAAGGCATAACTCGCACCGGCAGGAGACCGGCGGGTTTCGGTTGAAATTTGCAGCAGTTCGCAATGCGGGGCGAGCAGTTTTTCCAGCACCTGGCGAGCCTCGGCCGTTGGCGGCGCGGTGTGCGGCGGCGGCGCATCGGCCGCCGGCTCCGCGTCGTCCGGCGGTTTTGCTTGCTGCAAAACTATACGGACAAGGGCCACGGTTGCACCCGTTGCGGAAATTTCCATCTCTGCGTCCCTCTGGTGTGTGTTCTGCGGTGAGGACACGTCGCATAGCCGGGCGAAGTGGCGCAGGGCCAGGTCGATTCCGCCGGCGCTGACGGGGAAGCGTTCCGCGAACTCGTCAATCAGCGACTCGGCGATGCGGTTTTGCAGGCCATAGCGCTCGATGGCGTTGATCCATACCTGCCGCCGTTGTTGCCGGGTCAGGGCGTCAAAGCGTATGGAATAATCGAAACGCCGGCGCGACGATTCGGCGATGGCATCGGGGCCGGCGTTGGTGATCCAGATGCAGGGGGTTTTCACGATGTCCAGGAGGGTATTTAACGCCCCGGTCTCCTTGCCGGCCATGGTTTTCGGGCCGAGCAGGGCGTGGATGAAGGCGGCGGAGTCGCGAACGAGCAGATCGTCGGCTTCATCGATCAGGATCATGCTGCCCTGGCGGTTTATCTGGCTGTCGCAGATCTGAACCGCGGCCAGGCGCGAGGCCGCGTCGCCATCTTCTCTTTCTTCCGGAACGCGGATGCGATAGAGGTCCAGGTCCAGTTCGATCGCCAGGGATGCGGCGAAGGAAGTCTTGCCCGTCCCCGGCGGACCGTAGAGCAGAATATTCAGGCTGCGGTCGCGATCACGCAAATTGACAAGCCGCTTGATAAATGTGCCGTGCTCCTCGGCCAGCCGGCCATGCATGGTCCAGGGCAGCGTCGGCTCCGTGCAGCGGGAAAAGTAGTTCGACGCCAGTGGTTCATCGGCGAAGCCCAGGAGAAATGGTTCCAGTTCGGAATTGAAATCAAGAGTATCATCCAGGCAGCTCAATGTGCGCAACCGGGCGGATTTCCAAAGATATTTTGCGCCAACTGAAAGCGGCACGCCCAGCGCCTGGCACATGAGTTGAACCCGATCGAAGCGGCCTCCGCTGCCCCGGCGCCGGCCGAGGTCGGTCCAGCACCAGATTCCGGCATGGCGAACGTAGGCCAGCAGCAGCAGGTCGGCCTCGCATTCATTTAGACTAAAAAGGCGAATCATGTCCTGGAAACGCTGGTACAGAACACTGCGAGCCGTGGCCGCGGTGGCGTGTTTTTCGGCCTGGGCGAGCTTTTTCTCCAATGCGGCCAGTAACGCCTTCGCGAAGGGCCGGTGGGTTCGCGGCTCGTTCCAGCGCTCCATTAGAAGATTCAGCGGCGAGACCTCGCGGCCGGCGGCCAATTGCCGCCTGGTCAGGTCATTGAGGTATTGCGGGTCGCGGGAGACGCGCGCCAGCTTGATCGCCTGCCGGGGGCCGAGCACTTCCGCAATGAAGTTGAAAAAATCGCAGTCTTCGATCCGGCCTTTCTCCCGGCGAAGGAAATTCAATATGAACTTGAGTGTTTTAGCGCGAAAAAATGGATCGTCATGGAGGTGTAACGGGTCCGGCGTTGTAACGGTCGGCGTATTGGCCGGTGACGATCTGGGTTTTTCCATTTGTGTTGTGGCATTCATTTTGTGGCTCCTTTCCAAACGCAACGGAGACGGCATTGTCACTTGACCAGTAGTCGACCTTTGTGGTCGTGATACGCGCCGGAGATGATCAGGATTAAATCGATCAGTTGCCAGAAGCCGAGACCGCCCAGTGTCAACAATTGCAACAAGCCGATCAACCAACTGCCCGTGTAAAACCGCTGGATGCCGCAGAGTCCGACGATGCCCAGCAGGCAGAACAGCAGTGCGGCGGTCCAACTCTTGCCTTCAAGTTTTTGGGCTACGCCACACCTTGGGCAGGCCGCGGCTCTGGTTTTGATTGCGCTCCCGCACGACTCGCAGAACTTCTCATCCGCACCCTTGGATCGCACGTCCGTCATGGCTTTCCCTTTCTCTAAAAAACCCGCGTTCGGAACATCCGAACCTTCAGCATGGATATGTTTACCACCCCACGCGGACAGATATTGTCCGCGGGAAAAAAGTTTTGCTGAAGAGGGGGGGATAATCGCCGGGAGGCCAAAATCGGCGCTGCGGCGCACAACTGTTTGAGGTTAGTAGATTTGAACGATCAGTCCGGGAATATTCTGGAAATGGCGTGCGTTTCTCGTCAGCAGCATTTGGCCATTGACCAGCGCCACCGCGGCGATCATGGTATCGCAATCACCCATCGGGCGGCCGCTCTTGAAACTCGCCGCTTTGAGCACGGCATAGACTTGGCTGGCCCGGGCATCGAATTCCAGAATGGCCACGCCCGAGAGCACCTGTTCCACTCGCTCCAATTCACGTTGGCGCTGCTCGACCATTTCTGGTCCCACACGGAATTCAGCCTCGTTGATCCGGGATGTGCATAGATATTCCCCGCCCCGTAAAAGTCGCATCACTACTGATCGAACGCGACGATGTTCGGGCGCCATGGCGCGGCGGCCTAGATCCACCAAGGCGGTGGTGTCAAGCAGGGCCACGGGAGAGCCTCCGGTTTCGACGCTTGCGGCGCTCGCCGATAACTCGTTCCACGGCGGCGACGGCCTTGTCGCTCAACGGGTCTTTTTCCATTGCCGCCATCCACCCCTTAATGTCGATTGGATTGCGGACGATTCGTTTGATCGCCTGACTGAAGGATTCGTTGGCCTGCTTGCTGCGTTTAAGCCGGTGATAGGCTTCCATATCGATCGTGATGGTCTTGGTGGCCATATCCGCCTCCGTGTACGTACATGTACACATTCTACTCCCACCGGCTTTTGGTGGCAATCCTGCCGGCCCAATCACGCGGCTTGCCAATCGCCGGATATCCCCCAATATCCACTGGATCTTCGTGGCTAACCATGATAAAAATCTACTGCAATCTACTGCAATATGTGGATTGTGTGGTTGCGGTGAAACCGTGCCGGGTATCGGTGGAATTTAACTCCGGGGCAGTATCTTCGCATCGCCCTGGCACGCCGCCACCCACGCGCCCAGTTCGGTGAAATCGCCCACCCGCCCCGTTAAAATACCTTCATCTTCGCTGGTGGCCTGGTAGCTGAACCCCGCCGGCCAAATCTTCTCACCCGCCGTCCGGGCCGTCCAGCCGGTCAATTTGATGCGCACCGTCTGGGCCTTCCCTCCGACAATGATGCCGAAGCTGTCCTTGAAATATGTCTTCGCATCGAACGGGCGCTTGGTGAAAATGTCTTCGGAAACCGTCAGCTTGCGAATGCGGGCCAGATGAAACACCGGGAAGTGCCGGGTCAGGTGGTCGTAGCCGATGGCGTACCATGCGCCTTTGTCATAACGCAGGTGATAGGGATCGAAACGGCGTTCGGATTCACAATCTTTGCTCATGGCATGATACGTCATATCCACGCTAAGCTCGTCCCGCATGGCCTTGAGCAGCGGTGCAACCCATTGAGCGCCCTTGGACCGCACGGGCGCTGGAATAATTTCGATTTGCTCCTGGGTCCTGCGGATTTCAGCGCGCCTGGCTTCGGGCAGGGCATCGAGCAATTTAGCCAGCAATTGATCGAGCCGTTCCGCAAACGGCGCGGGCGTCACGGGCTGGATCGCCTGCACCGCCGTCGCCAGCGCCTGCAGTTCATCCTCGTCCAAATGCACGTTGGGGCAGATCCAATTGGGGTGGGTGTATTTATAGCTCTTCAGGGCGCGGTCGAATTCAATCGGGGCGTCCAGGTCGATGCGCATCAGTTCGATAAGTCGCCGCAGGGTGCGTTCATTGCCACTGATCTCATCCAGGAGCGACTGCTTCGTGCAGGGTCGCCCGCGGCGGAATTGTTCCCGCAGTTGCCGGTCGATCGCCACGACCTTCCACAACCGGGACCGAAATTTACTAAATTTTTCTCTGGCCATTGAAGGCTATTATCCGTGATTGATGGCTTGCCGCAACGACGACGGGTACATCCGCTTCCACCCTGGGCGTTCCTCTGATTCCTCCGCGGTGCAAAATCCGGGCGGCACCGCAACGAGGGGCTGCTGTTGACGGCAAAGCTGCAGGATATCCACTTGGGCCTGACCGATCCGGATTTTGCAATGGTGGCCGAATTAGGGCCGGAACTACCAGCGGCAATCAAGGCGGGGATTGTGGCAATGGTGCGCACGACGATGCGAACCGGCGCCTGATAATAATGTGATGGCAATCTATGCAGTGTGGCGAAATGGTTCTGACCACACCGCAGCATGTCTCCCGCCATGCCACCAGCGTTTTGCACTTGCGTTAGCTAGTAAAGTATGCTTTACTAACTACAGATGCTGGTAACGTAGCCGTGACCAGCGATGCTCCTCAGTAACGAGGACCTGACCACACATGACAAGAACTACGGGCACATATCGGGTTGTAAAATGGGATCGGGAGAAGGTGCGGGCCTTCATTCCGTCGCCATTGCCGCCCGACAACCCGCCGCTGGTGTTGGACGAGCAGGCGAAACAGAGCCTGTCGGCAGCCACAGCCGCCTTGGGCAGACTGGCCGTGGCTGCCGACATGGTGCCCAGCGCCGACTGGTTCCTCTACGGTTTCGTGCGTAAGGCGTCGTTAATAAATAAAGGTAGCAAGTAGGTCCAGGAGTGAGTATGCTGTGGGGGCATGAGAACCTTCAGCCAACTCCAGGAGAAATTTGCCTCAGTCTGGACGCTGCTGGACGAGCGGACG
>JAKBMM010000026.1 GCA_021831565.1 Planctomycetota bacterium | reverse complement strand
CGAGCGACAAAGCCCACGGCCCTCTGGCCCCCGCCCGCAGGGTTGGCCGGAAACGGGCCATCTGCGGCGTCGCAGCGGCTCAAGGGGTCTACGGACCCGGTTTTCGCCGCTGGCTCCTTGCATCTGGTCCGTTTCCGGCCAATCAATCCATCATTACACGGCTGACAGAGCACTAGCAGGGTGATTTTGGTAAATGGAGCCGCAAAGAGCCGGGAAAGTAGAATCGTCCCGTTACGGGTCAGGCGCAATACCGGCGCCGGGAAGCGGGGCGCCCGTGCCCGCGCCGGCCTGCCGGTTGCGGGAATTCCACTCGGTGGCATTCCGGAAATGTATAAAAAGGCGCCGCGAAGTATAATTCGTTCCGTATTCCGATAGCGCCTTGACTCGTTCCCAGGGACGAATGGGGGCTTATCGGGATCAGTCTTGGCCAGGGGAACTTCCAAAAGTATGAGTGCGATACCGATAATCTTTTCCTCCACGCCGGAAGGATCCAAAGAATTGGATGGCGTCAAACGGCGGCTTTCGCTTGGGTCCATGCTGCTGCCGGAACTTCCCACCGGCAATAGTGGGAACCTGGCCGCCGAAGTAGCCCGGATTGTTTCCGATGTGCGGCGACGCGGCGACGCGGCGGTGCTCGAATACACACGTAAGTTTGATCGGGTATCGCTTGCGGCCGACCAGTTGCGTGTGCACCGGCGGCAGATCGACGAAGCGCTGCACCAGGCGGACCGATCTTTCCTGCAGGCGTTGGACGTCGCCATTGAAAATGTCCGGCGCTATCAAAAGGCAATGCTGCCGCCCACGCCGCCCGCCATTGCGCCGGTGGGCGCTTCGCTCGGAAGCTCTGCCCGTCTGGCGGTGCGGTACGAACCTTTCCACCGCGTGGGCGCGTACATTCCCGGCGGGGCGGGGGCATATCCATCCAGCGTGGTGATGACCGTTGTGCCGGCGCAGGTGGCGGGGGTGAAAAGCATCTGCTTATGCAGTCCCATGCGAAACGGCCGGGTTGCACCGGCGGTCCTGGCCGCGGCGGGACGACTCGGCGTTGACGAGGTGTACGCGCTGGGCGGCGCGCAAGCCATTGCGGCCATGGCCTTTGGCACCTCTACCGTCGCCTCCGTGGAAAAAATTGTCGGTCCGGGCAACAGCTACGTCCAACTGGCCAAGAAAGAACTTTTCGGCTTGGTGGATATCGACGGTTTTGCCGGTCCGAGCGAAGTGATCGTTCTGGCGGATGATTCGGCGGACGCCGAAATAGTGGCGGCGGAGCTGCTGGCCCAGGCGGAACATGCCCCCGGAAGCTGCCTGCTGATTACCGCCGACGCGGCGCTGGCCCGGGCGGTTCACGGACAGGTGGATCAACAGTTACAAACTCTTTCCCGCCGCGATTTGATCATCCAGACGCTGCCTCGCACCAGCGCGTTGGTCGTTGTTCCCAGTCATGACGACGCCCTGAATCTGGTCAATGATTTTGCTCCCGAGCACTTGCGGATTTGCACGCGGCATTCCGCCGCGGATGCGGATAAAATCAAAAACGCCGGCGCAATTTTCATCGGACCGTTTACGCCCGTGGCCGCGGGCGATTATCTGGCCGGGCCTTCGCACGTGCTGCCGACTTCCGGTACGGCAAGGTTTTTCAGCGGCCTGGCGGCGGAAAGTTTTCGCCGGAGAATCAGCATCGTGGAATTCGACGCCGCCGCCTTGAATCATGCTGCCCCGGCGATTGCGACGTTGGCCCGGACGGAGGGGTTCGATGCCCATGCCCGTTCGGTGGAGGTCCGGCGGCCCCATGGATATTCCGCCGGGAAAGGTGTTGATGAACCAGCGGGAACGCGCTAAGGGGCCGTCAAGAAATAAGGTTTACAAATATGACGCGGGGATTTTGGCCTCTGGCAAGGCGCCAGCGAGGAGCATATCCGCAGGATTTGTAACGAGCGAGCAACGTAGCCAGAGGCCAAAAGACCAAGTCAGATTGGAAAGGTTATTTCTTGACAGCCCCTAAGGAACCGATCGGAATCATCGCAGGAGAGGGCTTGCTGCCCGTTGCCGTCGCCCGCAATCTCCGGGCTGCGGGGCACCGCGTAATCTGCCTGGGATTGGCCGGTCAGAGCCGCGAGGATTTGCTCCGGCCTTTGTGCGACGTTTTTTTCCGGGTGGGCCTGATTCGGATCAACCAGTGGATCCGGCTGTTGCGGCGGCATGGCGCGGTCCGGGCGATCATGGTGGGCCGGGTCGCCAAGGAACGAATTTATGATCGTTATTATATGTTCCGTTATGTGCCCGACTGGCGCGCCGCACGGCTATGGTTTAGGCGCCTCCGGCGCGACAAACGCAGCAATCAACTGCTGCGCGCCGTGGCTGACGAATTGGCCGGTGCCGGAGTAACACTTATTGATGTTTCCCCTTATATTCCGGAATTGCTCGCCACGGAAGGCGTGCTCACGGTCCGGCAGCCGGGCGCCGAGATCCTGCGGGACATCGATTTCGCCTGGCCGCTGTTGCAGCGCATCAACGCCCTGCTGATCGGCCAGAGCCTGGCCTGCAAAGACGGTGAAATTATCGCCGTGGAGGCGATGGAAGGAACGGATCGCCTGATCGAACGCGCCGGCGCGTTATGCCGCCGCGGCGGTTGGGTGCTCTGCAAGGCCAGCAATCCCAACCAGGACTTGCGCTTCGACATGCCCACGGTCGGACCGGCCACCATTGAAAATCTTAAACGCCACCACGCCGCCGCGCTGGTGCTGGAAGCCGGGCGGACCATCATGCTGGATAAACCGGCCCTGCTGGAACTGGCGGACCGGATGAACATCGTGGTGCTGGGGCGGACGAACCGGCCGGCCGCCGATGTACCGCCCGCGTGATGAGAAGAACTCCACGGCATCCGCGCGTGGGTGAGAGGGCGATGGAACTTTCACGCGCCGACGCACCGCAGTTTGGTCACGCGGCCGTAAGGAAGCCATTCCACCACATAAATATTCCCCTCATGATCCCATGTGGCGCCGTGCGGGCAGCAAAAATGGCCTGGAATAAGATCGCCGGGCGGAACTCCGTTGTTGGCTCTCTGGGCGATATTCGGATTATCGCCCAGGTGAACGACCACGGCATTGTTCTTATCCAGAATGGTAACCCGTCCCTGCAGGTCCGGAATCAGCAACAACTCTTCCCGCTGGCTGAAATGACACGGTTGCCGAAGTTTGCCGGTTCCATCGCTGTTCTGCCGGGGTGTGTCGTTGGCAACCAGGTGGTCCAACCGGCCGTCGAGAGTGAAATATTGCAGACGATGATGTTCGCGGTCGGCCACGACAATCATCGGTCGATCCGGCCGGCGCGTGTCGCAGCAAATACCGTGCGGACCATGAGTCTGATCTGGCGCTTCGCCGCGCCCGCCGAAGCTCTGAATATAGTTTCCCTGGATGTCATAATGGTGAATCCAGCCCTTACCGTAGCCGTCGGTAACGTAAAAATCGCCGTTGGGAGAGAAAGCCGTGAACGTGGGTACATAAGATTCGGAATTGGTATAGCAGGCGTTGCCGAATTTATCGCGTGCCGGCCGGGGATATTCAATAGTCATCAGCACGTTGCCCTTCAGGTCCGTTTTGACAACCTTGTGCAGACCCGTGGGGGCCAGATAAAGCGTCTCATGGCCATTTTCCAGGCGCAAGTCCAAGCCATGGCCGTGCCCAAGGTAAGTAGCGCCGCCCCAGGCTTCAATGAATTTACCGGTGGCGTCAAAGATCGCCGTGGAGTCGTGGCCGGTATGATGGATTATAATCCGGCCGTCAGCCGCCTCCTGAACCGCGTGCGTGTTGCCAAAACTCATCCCGGCGGGCAGTTTGGCCCAATGATCGATCCATTCATAGGTGTGTTCGCCGGAGCCGATGAGAACCGGCTTGGCGCCGGCCTTATCGCTGGTCTTGACGATGGCGGGGACCTGGTTGTCGGCCGGAGGCTTGGCGCCGGCGGTCGAGAATGACGATTTTCGTGATGGTTGGGAGGATTCCATTACATTTCTCCCGGGCATGGCATTTTTTGCGAATGCCTGCCTGTCGTGCGTACCAACTTGATTCAACCGCATGATTGTACTACATTATTATCTTTCTGTCGCAGCTAGTGGTCAGAATTGTTACGGAAAAATTCCGGACCAGAATCGGAGATGAAATCATGGCTTATGCAGTTGTAGAAGACAGCGGAGTGCAATTCAAAATGCAGCCGGGCGATAAGTTCGAGATCGATCTGCGACCATTGCCGGAGAATGCGGCTGCCATCACCTTTGACAAAGTTCTTCTGATTTCCAACGATAGCGGCGTCAAAATCGGCCAACCCCTGGTGGCGGGCGCCACCGTGACGGCGAAAATACTCGGTGAAGTAAAGAATGAGAAGGTTTACGTGGAACGCTTCACCCGTCGCAAGGGTTTCCATCGGCGGGTAGGGCATCGCCAGCGCTATCTGGCCGTACAGATCGAAGCAATCAACGGTTAACCCATATAATTAGGGCCAGTCTATTGAGATAGTTAGTGCGCCTGCCGCCGAATCAAAATGGAAATCTGATTGCTCGGTACATTTAGAGAGCCTAAGGTCTGCGCTGCGGCATTTCGGATGCCGGCGTGTGGTTCGGTCGCGACTATCTCAATAAGCCGGTGAATCTGCCGTGGACTTAAATGATCGCCCACGTTGCGCGCCGACTCCGCCAGATCAGCGAACAATTTCTCCCGTACCGCGGTGGCGGTGCTGGCTCCCTGCAAAACGGCCCGGGCAAGGATATGCTGCGCCTGCGGGTTTTCCATGCGGCCGAGCACCCCGGCCGCCGCCATGACCACGCGGCGGTGCGAATTCCTCAGGGCCAGGCGCAGGGCGGGAAGCGCCGCATTCACGCTGTAGATGCAGGCGCGGTTGATGGCCATAAGCTTGAGCAGATGAGTTGCCTGCAGAGCGTGCTGCAGGCGTTTTGCGGGAGTTTCGTGAGAGATCGGGATTCTGGCAAGAATCTGGTGATAAGCCGCCAGCACGGTCTGCTTGTTGGCATGGCGCGGAATTTCTCCAAAGGTCCGGTACGCGACATATTTCAAATGCAGGGCCGCCAGCCGCGCTGCGGGACAGGTCACAAGCAC
Organism: Planctomycetota bacterium; assembly: GCA_021831565.1. Classification (GTDB taxonomy): domain Bacteria; phylum Planctomycetota; class Phycisphaerae; order WQYP01; family WQYP01; genus JAKBMM01. The sequence goes on along the minus strand of JAKBMM010000026.1, from coordinate 34,325 downwards.
CGGCGTGTAGCGCAGGCGATAATTGCTCGCCGCCAGTGCGAGCAAATGTTCGGCGGGTCGACCACCGGGAACAATAATCAGAGCCACGTATGGCACACGGCGCATTTTCCGCACCGCCTGGGAGAGCGTGGCCGAAGCAATTGGATGGAAGTCGGCGCGCAGCTCCGCCGTCAGGCGATTGCGGTTCTGCGCATTCGGATCGACCAGCAGCAAGGCGGGTTTGCTGGTTTGGGCGATGGTCGCCGCCAGGACTGGCGTTACCCGGTGCGCTCCGGTAAACGCGCGGGCGGGGTTGGCCGCGGCCAGCGCGTAAGCGGCGGCGAAGCGCACTTCCGGATCGGGGTAGGACATCGCTTGAATAAGCGGTGTCGGCAACTTGCCGTTGCCTATAAGCCCCCGAATTCCGCCGGTCCGCGCCAGGGCGTTGATAATCTTAAGAATAAGCCGGCTGTTGCCCCGTCGCAGGGCGATGGTCAGGGCGGGATTGAGATAAACTGGACCGGCCGCCACGGCGTAATACTGGGCATCCGGCGCATGAGCCGGGAGCGTTGGATCGCTCTGGCCGGGGGGCAGGTCCACCTCTCGCTGCAGGTTCGCCGTCAGCCACAGACTGATAGCCGGGGAGCTCTCAGGTGCCAGCCTCAGAGCGTCCTTGCAGGCCCGCATGGTCTGGATGTCTTTCCAAATCGGGGTGGGAACCATCACGCCGGTTACATCGTGCAGCCCCTTATCGTAATACCAGATGGGGTTGGTCGCCGCCGCTGGATAGTTTGCCGCCACCGATGGTTCATTGCGAAAATAGGTCCAGGCCAGCCAGAGGTAAAGCTGCGCGGGACTCATCCGTGAGAACTGACCCGTCGGATCCACCTTGGCGATGGCTCTCCGGGCGGCTTGTTTCAGGGCGGGCGGGGAAGCCGGCGCCTCGAGTATCTGCTTCAGATACGGTAAAGCCTGGGGATAACCGATGTTGCCCAATACGTTGACAAGCTGGATTTTTTCCGACACTACCGGCGTTTGAAGCTGTACGACCAGCGGGTTGAGCAGTGGTTTGCCGATGTCGCTCATCATCTGAATGATATATGGCGCCAGCGCCTTGTCAGCCGGGTTGTTCAGGTAGTGGATGAAGAAGGGAACCGCGAATTCTCCCGCCGCCGTGAGCCGTTGGCGGGAAACAACAAATGCCCGCGGACTGCGGCTCATAGCCAGAATGGCCGCGCGGATGCGATTGGCGTTCCGAGCCAGGGCAATATGGCCTGCTTCCAGCAGTGCCGCGATACGGGTGGAAACAGGGCGCAATTTCTTGTTTTGCTGGTTGTCTACAAGAATCTGTGAAATTCGCCGCCCATTGGACGCCTTCTCGAAAGCGCGCAGGAGTTCCACCGGCGAAGGTTTTGCCTGAAGAATCGCTTCGCCGTAAGCGTGGGCGAGTTTTTGATCGCCCATCAATGAATAATGCATGAATAGATCGGCCTGGTTCACCAGTTGCGAGGGTAGGGCTTGGGTCGTCGCGCTCGCCGGCCGGGCTGGACAGGGTCGGCTGGAGAAGCCCACCGCTCCGATGGCCGCAACGGCGGCGATGAGCATGGGCCCTATGGCGAGCCGCGAACGGGCGCCAGGCGAGCGCGTCAAAAGGAACCACCGGTGGCCTTTGACCGCCGGCTTCGAAGTGCGGCTGACCGTGGCCGGCTGCTCGCGGACACAGACGCCCCCGTCATATTTTTCACCCCGGCGCCATGGTGCGGTAGACCTTGCGACAACTGATTTTCGCAGCGGACTCAACACGATAAAACCTCCGAATTTCCGGTCTCCCCCGCCAGGGTTCGCGACCGAATCCTCTGCGCCAGGACGGCGTTTCAACAAACCACCGCAGAGAGATAATGGTTTTCCGTCCGATCGTCTCCAAACGCTTCCCGTCGCGCTCGGCGGTTATCTCCAAGCCCGGATTGTTGCCGATTATAGACCGCCGCGAAGGCGTGTCAAAAGAAAAAAAAGCATTTCGCCGGCGGGCGGTGGGAACGGTCTGGGTTTTCCATTACTTTCCATGACGCTTTCGTGGAGCGCGGCGCGGCAGGAGCGCCAAGACGGGCAAAAGCAGCGTCAGTGTGGCCGGTTCGGGCGTGCCGACTGGATCGGTAAACTGGTACGCCAGGGAATAGGTGCTGGTGGGGGATATTTCGTTGGTGCCGCCAAGTTTCATCACCACCAGATCGTATTGGCCGGGTAGCAGATCGCCGATAAACAGTTGCTGGACATTATCGATGGAACTATCGCTTACGGCGACCGCATCATTGGCCGAGTTGACGAGGTACAAATCGAGATTATTGATCTTGGATTGACCCGCCTGGCGATTCCAGACCAGCGTTGCGGTAAGGTCATAGACGTTGTTCCCTTTCGCGGGCAGGTTGAACATGTAGTGATCCACGCCGTTGGCGCTGGTGCTGCTGGTGATCGAAGCCAGGTTCCAGCCGGTCGGGCTGGTTTGAAGCGGCGCGGTGCTGTCAAACGTCGGCGTTGCGCCCAGAGCCGTGCTGGTGGCGGCGCTGTAGGGGTGCATTCCGGCCGCAAGCTGGACGTAGGAATTGTAAGCATTAACGATCCCGGCTCCATAACGCGGGTCAAGCGGGCTGGTGGCGGTGTGATACCACCCCGCCGGTTTGACGGCGCCATTGAGCAGCAGGGCCTTGAGAGTTCGAATGTTCGTAGCCGCGGCCTGCGTGCCGGACCCGCCTACTCCTTCATTTCCCGCCTGTACCAGCATGGTTGCGACGCCTGACACCAAGGGGGTGGTGAAACTGGTCTCGCTGCCGGGCGCGGTGATGTCAGGTTTGGAGCGTCCGTCCCAGGTGGGTCCTACACCGCTGGATCCGCCATAAGCGGCGACGGCCAGGCCGTTGTAGGCGTCGGAGGGCGGATTGATCTGGCTGGTCGGTGTGGTTGCCGTTGTCATACTCGCGCCGTTTCCTACGCCGGAAACGAACAGGGTGTTGTTCGTGGTGGCGTAGCTGTCGTAGAGCATGGTCAGGTAGGCGTCTTCCCCGGCGCTTTCATCCTCAAAAATAAAACTCTGATTGACCACGGCGGGCGCTGCAGTCTGGCCGGCGGGAATAAGCTTCCCACCGTTGGCCAAAACGGTGTATTCTTCACTGGCGTCCCAGACATCCACATGCGCGATGCCCGGCGAAACGCCGCCGGCGGCCCCATAAAAATCAGAGGCGACCATGTCGGCGTGGCTCGAATATTCGGCGGGGTCGAAAGTGGAACTGGTTGTGCCGGTATCGTTGATGAAAGTGTAGCCCGGCGCATTGGAACTGGTGTTCTGGTCGGCGGGATTCGGCTCGAAAAGATCGCCATAACCCGCGGACGCCTCCACCTGGGCGACGCTCACGCCGGCGCCGGTCAACGTGGGGTTGACCTGCAGCAACTGCGTCACGCCGATCTGGTCCAGAATGGTGGCCCGCAGGCTCGCCGCGGCGGCCAGCGACATCGCCACGGCCAGAAAGCCTCCGACTCTCTTCCCTCCGCATGGCCCGCCGCGGCGGGCGAAATGCGGAGCTATCATAATTCACCTACATATAATTATCACTACTACTTTACTCACGCTTTGCGGGTGGGAGGCTCTTGTGCCGTTGGGCATGGGTGGACTCCTCCGGAGGGTTTTTAGCGGACGTCCGGCGGGCGATCCGCCGGACGTTGCGACCTGTTGTTTCATCGGCGCTCCGCGCCGGCGGTGAGAAGAAAAATCGACCACGCGGAATTTTTTTTTCATTATGGGTTGTGCGGCCGGTGGGGACGCAATTTGTCCGTATAAAAACGGGCGAATCGCGTCAATTGCGGGGGACGATCCGGGGCATTGGCGATTTTCCTGTTTCGGTTGCAATGCGCCGCCGGCGCCTGCGCGGAGAGCTTCGCCGGCGGCGCCAACAGCCCGCCGGCGCGCCGCGGTCCGGGAAATTCTGGAAATATCAGGAGATATCAGTTGTCATATCCAAATTTATGGTGTGTTCCAACGACATGGATCAGGAATTGCCGCCGGCCCGGCCTTCCTCCGGCATCGCCAGCGCGCCGATGATTTCGATTACGTTCTTTTTCTCTTTGCGAGTCAGATATTCCCGCAGGCCTTCGCAAATTTTCAGCGGGATCGCCGGATCAATGAACAGGGCGGTGCCGACGGCTACGGCGGTGGCGCCGGCCAGCAGGAATTCGACCGCGTCCGACCAGCTTTGAATTCCGCCCATGCCGATCAGGGGAATCTGATGCTTCCTGGCCACCTGTGAGTAGACGCGGTGAACCATGTAAACCGCGATGGGTTTGATGGCCGGCCCGCTTAAACCGCCCACGCCGTTGGCGAGCCAGGGGCGGCCTTTTTCAATGTCCACCACCATGGCGGTAAACGTGTTCACCAACGACAGGCAGTCCGCGCCGGCCTCCACCGCCGCCCGCGCCGTGACGGCGATATCCGTCACGTTCGGCGAGAGTTTGACGATCAACGTGCAACGCGATACGCGCCGGCGCACCGCCGCGACCAGTTGGGCCAGACGGACCGCATCTGTGCCGAAGCTCAAGCCGCTCTTGACGTTCGGGCAGCTTACGTTCAGCTCAATTCCCCGCACGACCGGCGATTCGTGATCGAGCCGTTCCGCCACGTCGGCGTAATCTTCTATCTGCCATCCGGGAACGTTGACGATCACCGGCACGCCCATTTTTTCCAGAAGTGGTATTTTTTCCTTCAAAAACCGCGCCAAGCCAATGTTGGCCAGACCAATGGCGTTGAGCAGCCCGGCGCGGGTTTCGATTACGCGATAACTTTCGTTTCCTTTGCGCGGTGTTTTGCTGATCGCCTTGGTGACAAACGCGCCCAGTTGGCTCAGATCGGTGAAGTCGGCATATTCGTCGGCATATCCACAGGTTCCCGAGGCGGTCATCACGGGATTCGCCAGCAGCATGTTTCCCAGTCGTACGGAAAGGTCCGGTTCACCGGTGGGGGGAGGGGCGGCGATGTTGTTCATCCTCTCCAGTGTGCCGCGCCCCGGCGAATATGTAAAGCGTCGACGGCGAGGGTCGACGGCGAGGGCGGCCAAGGGCTTATCGGCATTTACACCTCGCTTGGTCACGATCTGCCACAGCAGATCGTTCCACAGCGTCTGATGATCGTTGAGGTCTTCCCAGCCGTGGGCGAAAACTACGTCAGCGGCCTTTTGGTGATGCGTTCCAGCACCCGCAGCGGCGACTTTTCAGGAGATTGCATCGCCTCCACCGGCAGCAGGTAAGTCTGTTCCAGAAGATATTGCCCCGCGTCCACGGCGTGCAGCACTTCGTCGGTAAAACAAATCCAGACACTCCGCGCCGGAAAACTTACGGAATTCTGGATGCCGGTCTTCTGATAGGACTCGTCCATTTTTCCGGTGTTGTGCAAAGCCAGCATGTAATGATCATAAAGCGTCCGCGGCGTCCGCGTCACACGCAGCAGGTATAACAGTTCCCGGCTGCCCGGAAACGGCGGTTGGCTCCGCGGCATGAACCGGCCGGCGAATGTTTCAAAGGCTTCGCCGATCCGCCAGTCGCGTCCCGCGCCGTGCGGATTGACATTGCAGAACACGCGAAGGATTCGCTTGCCGCCGGTGGGGCGGGAAGGAAACGCATCCGGATGCAGACGCGTGTCATCCTTGGTCGTGGAACTGGCGCGTCCTTTGATTTGCATCGGTCGGTAACTGGTTCGTGCGCGCAGCAGGGCCGACCGGTATTGCCCGAACAAATTGTGCAGCAGCGTCTGTGTGCAATCGGCGTAACGCCGCAGCAGCGCCGCCAATTCCCGCCGCGATTCCGGATCGCCCTGTACGCCCAGGATTTTCCCCGTCGCCGCGTTGTAACTTATGTTTTTGCGGGTTCCGTTGCTCCATGCGGGCGTGAGAAATTTTTGTTCCGTTTGAGAAAAAACAAAATCGAGGTGGGGAAAAAACAGCACGCAACCATTTTCCAGCGATTCCATCGCCTGTTGTTGCTGCTGGGGCGTGCATGATTCGTTCCACTGCCTGCCAGGGAAACTCACAATTCTTTCCATAACCATTACGTTCCTGAATAAGCCGCGTTTGATACCGGACCTAATTTTGTCCCTTCACATTTTGCCCCTTCACCTTGTCCCCGTATGATAATTATAATTTACCCGCCGGAATAAGGGGCCATCAAGAAATAAGGTTTACAAATATGACGCGGGGATTTTGGCCTCTGGCAAGGCGCCAGCGAGGAGCATATCCGCAGGGATCTGTAACGAGCGAGCAACGAAGCCAGAGGCCAAAAGACCAAGTCAGATTGGAAAGGTTATTTCTTGACGGCCCCTAAGTTGAGAACTGAAGAAAATGACGGAAAAACCAGCCATCCCCGCGGAATTGCGCGGTATTTTCGATTCTCCCATTCTCGCCCGCATCGCCGAGGATCTCGTTGCGCAGCGCCATGCCATCGCCACCGGTCAATGGGGATCCTGCGCGCTGCTGGCGGCGGCGGCGATCCAGACACGCCTGAACCGGCCCGTGCTGCTGGTTACGGCGCATCTGGACGAAGCCGATGACGCCGTGGATCAGCTCGAATTTTTTTGTCCGGGCGCCAAGGCCCGTCTCTTTCCCGCCCAGGAGATTTTGCCGGGAGAGTCAAACGTTTCGGATGAGCTGGCCGCACAGCGGCTGGAATTGGTCTCGGAGCTTGCCGGAGGCGCCAGGCCGGATTTCCTTCTCGCTCCCATCCCGGCGCTGATGCAGCCCTGCCCCGACCGCGAACTTCTATCCGAGGAATTGGTCGCACTCCCCAAGGGGGCTCTCGTGCCCGGCCGCGACGCCTTGCTCACGTGGCTTGCGGCGCATGGTTATACTCGCCTGGAAGCGGTGGAGAATCCCGGCGATTTTGCCGCCCGCGGCGAAATCCTCGACGTCTGGGCCGCCGGCGAGCCGCAGCCGGTGCGGATTCATTTCTTCGCAGACAAGATCGAGCGAATATGCGGTTTCGATCTGGAAACTCTTGGGCCGACACGGGATATCGACGTTTTGCGTCTGGCCGCCCTGGGAAAAAACGCCGCCTGGCCCCATGAAAGAACGGTGAGTTTTCTTTCCTGGCTGCCGGAAGATACGATTATCTGGTTTATCGAACCGGCGGAAATCCAGGAGCAGGGCCGCGGCTATTTTGACCGCCTGGCGGATGCCCGCGGCGTCTATCCACCGGAGGCCGTGTTTCGTCAGGCGCGGAAATTCGCCTGGGCCGAAATACACCGGTTTGATCCCCCCGGCGATTCGGTCCTCCGCCTGCCTTGCCGGTCCGTGGCGCAATTCGACACCCAGCCAGACGCGGCGCTGGCGGAACTTGCGGTCTTGGCCCGGCGACACCAGGTGGTGGTGGTATGCCGGAATGCCTCAGAGCGCATCCGTCTGACTGATCTGCTGCATGTAAAACATCCCGACATCATGGAAAAAGTAACCATTCTCATCGGCGATTTGGCGATGGGTTTTCGCTGGCGGCTTTCCGAAACGGAATCGACCGCGCCGGACAAGTCCGCTGCCGGCGCCGATAGTGACGATGGCGATTCCGGGCAATGGCTCGTGCTCCTGGGCCATCATGAGTTGTTCCACCGTTACCACCTGAAGCGACGCCTGCGGAGCATCCAGGGCGCCCGACCCATTGATTATTTTCTCGACTTGCGGGCGGGCGATTACGTGGTGCACGTGCAACACGGCATCGCCCAGTACCAGGGCGTGACGAACTTGAACCGCGACGGGCGATCCGTGGAATACCTTACGCTGGCGTTTGCCCGGCAAGCCACTCTGCACGTGCCGATCACGCAGATTCACCTGGTGCAGAAATACGTCGGCGGCGCCCAGGGCCGTCCTCCGCTGTCGACTCTGGGCGGAACGATGTGGTCGCGGCAGAAGGAAAAAGTTTCCGAGGCGGTCGAAAAACTTGCCGCAGAAATGCTCGAAACGCAGGCCGCGCGCGAACAATTCCCCGGCGTGGCTTATCCGGAAGATACGCTCTGGATGAAGGAATTTGAGAACGCCTTTCCTTTTGAGCCGACCCCGGATCAGGTGATCTGCATCGGTGAAATCAAAAACGATTTACGCAAGCCCCGGCCCATGGACCGCCTGTTATGCGGAGACGTGGGCTACGGAAAGACGGAGTTGGCCATCCGCAGCGCCTTCAAAGTGTGCGAATCCGGCAAGCAGGTGGCCATTCTGGCGCCCACCACCGTGCTGGTGGAGCAGCATGAAAACACATTTCGCCAGCGCATGGCCGATTATCCGTTCGTGGTGGAGAGTATTTCACGTTTCAAAACGCCCGGGCAGTTCCGTGACATTATCGCGCGCACCGCCCGGGGACAGGTGGACGTACTCATTGGCACGCATCGGCTTATCAGTCACGATGTGCGATTCGCCGATCTGGGGCTGGTGGTTATCGATGAAGAGCAGCGTTTCGGCGTGGAACACAAGGAACGGCTCAAACGTCTGCGGTTGACCGTGGACGTGTTGACCATGACGGCCACGCCCATACCCCGCACCCTGCACATGAGTCTGCTGGGTATCCGCGACATTTCCAACCTCGCCACCCCGCCGGCCGACCGCCGCAGCGTCGTGACGGAAGTGATTCCCTGGGATCCGCAACGGATCAAGCAGGCCGTGGAACGGGAGTTGGCCCGCGGCGGCCAGGTGTATTTCGTGCATAACCGCGTCTGGAATATTCAGACCATCGCCGACCAGGTGCGGCGGTTGGCGCCCACGGCCCGTATTGTCATTGGTCACGGGCAAATGCCCGATCACGAACTCGAAGATATCATGCATCGGTTTGTCAACCGCCAGGCGGACATTCTCGTATCCACCACCATCATTGAGAGCGGGCTGGATATTCCTTCCGCCAACACCATTTTCATTCACGAGGCGGAAAACTTCGGCCTAAGCGATCTGCACCAGCTTCGCGGGCGCGTGGGACGTTCCCGGCATCGCGCTTACTGCTACCTGGTGTTAAGCCCGGACAAGGTTATCAGTGGTCCCGCCGCCAAACGCCTCAAGGCCATGGAGGAATACGCCTCGCTGGGGGCGGGCTTTAAGATCGCGCTACGCGACCTGGAAATACGGGGGGCGGGCAATTTGCTCGGACAGGAACAGTCGGGACATATTTCCGCCGTTGGTTACGAACTTTATTGCCAGTTGTTGGCGCAGGCGGTAAAGCGGGTGAAGAATTTGCCGCTGGATAAGCCGCCGGAGGTGAACATGGATATCGGCATCACCGGTGGTCTGCCGCGCGCTTATGTCGGTGGCGAAAAACAGCGTATGGACCTGTATCGCCGGCTTTCGTGCTGCCATAACCTGCAAACGCTTGAATTGCTGCGGCAGGACGTTATCGACGCCTTCGGTCCTTTACCCAAGGCGGCCGAAACGCTCTTCGCGCTTACCGAGTTGCGTATCGCCGCCGCGGACTGGAGTATCCAAAGCATCATCAGCCGCAAGCCGGACTTGATCTTTGCACTGGAAGATTTGTCCAAACTCGGACCGCTGTTGAGCAAGGCTCCGGGATCGGTGCGGCCGGTGGACCACAAGTCGATCCATCTTCGCCTGCCGCCGGCGTATTTCGATGGTGATACGCTGCTGACTCTGTTGCGGAATCTGCTTGTGCCCAAGCCCGAAAATAATTCCCGACACGGGAACAAATCCGCCGCCACCAGCCCGTCCCGGCCGGCAGGTTCTTAGAACCTCTCACCATCCATAGTCCCGATCCCGATGGCTATCGGGAGGCCGGCGCGTCACACGCGTGCCCGGTAACCGTTCACGGCGGCGCACAAAACGGCCGCGGGATTGCGATCCTCGCGGTTGCCCCATGGTCGCCATCCCCCGCAGCCGTGGATAGAAATCCACGGCCGTCCTTCCGTAACCGTAAACCATCATGCCTCGTAATCCAACCACCACTCTATTACCATCCACGACCGTGAAAAGCCGCCCGGAGGTGGACGAAAAACGGCTGTTGGATTCCACCACGCGGCTGCGTGTCTCGGGAAAACCCGTGCCCGCAGGGATGTACGCAAAAAACATCCGGAACGGTTACGAAATATTGCCGCGGCCAAACACGGTCAAAAAATGGTTAGAATAGGAAGCAACAGTGCCTTGAGGCATCAACAAGATATGCGATCAGAATTCACTGTGGCGTTGCTGGTGGAATCCTCGCGTGGCTACGGAGGTATGCTGCTGCGCGGCGTGGGGCAGTATTTGCGGATACACCCCAAGTGGACGATACTCGATCCGGTCCGGAGTCTTGCCGGCGATATTCCCGCCTGGTTAACGCGAAAAAATTGTGACGGTGTGATTGCCCGTATCGAAAACCGCCGGCTTCTCGATCAACTTGTTTCCCTGAAGCTGCCGGTGGTCAATCTCTCCTGCCGTTACGCAGCCCCCGGGATTCCCCGCATTTTGAGCGATGAGAGTGTCATCGCCCGGATGGCGGCGGAGCATTTTCTTAGCCGTGGCCTTCGGCATTTTGCCTTTTGCGGATTTGCCTCCGTTTCGTGGTCCGCGCCGCGGCGGGATCAATTTGTCGCGTACCTGGGACGGCGTGGCTATGTACCGGCGGTCCATGAAACCGGACCTGCTTCCAGTGATTTGATCACCTCCGAGATTGAAACTACTTCCATGCTCCGGCACCGGGACGTGGATGTGTGGGTTCGGTCCTTGCCCAAACCATGCGGCGTGATGGCCTGTAACGACGCCTGCGGTCTGGTGGTGCTCGCCGCGTGCCGGCGCCAGGGAATCCGCGTTCCGGACGAGGTGGGCGTGCTGGGCGTGGACAACAACCAAACGCTCTGCGAGCTTTCCAATCCGTCCCTGAGCAGCGTGCAACAGGCCGCGGTACGAATCGGCTTTGAAGCTATGGTGCTGCTGGAGAAGATGATTCAAACCGGCGAACGCCCGAGCACTCTGCGCGTGTTTCCGCCGGAAGGGGTGGTGGAGCGGACCTCAACGCAGACGCTGATGGTGGCGGACCGTTATGTGGCCGAAGCGGTGCGTTTCATTCACCTGCATGCCTGCGAGGGCATCGACGTGGGGCAGGTGCTGGAACATCTGGCGGACCAGGACATGAACGTTTCGCGCAGCACTCTGGAACGCGGTTTCCGCCGGCATTTGAATCGTTCGCCGAAAGAGGAAATCCTCCGCATCCGTCTGTTTCGGGCCCAGGAACTTCTGCGGAAAACCGGCTTGTCGCTGGAACAGATCGCCAAACAAGTGGGGATTGCGACCGCGTCCCATTTGAACTCGCTGTTCAAGCGCAGGCTTGGCCAAACGCCGGGGGGAGTCCGTCAGCGACCGCGGCCAGTCGCCTGACTTAGCGATTGATGCTACAAGCCCCATGACCTGGAGCGGCCATGCCTCGGACCATCGGGAAGTCTAATACGTGATAAAAAGACGAAATCGTATGACGAAAATACGCATTGTTCCAGGTCTTTGCGGGATATAAATTCAGCATGCAAGGTTGCGACTTGCGGAACGTGGCGATTTTTTAGCCGGCGTTTCCCATCGCGCCGGGATTATACGCCCGGCAGGCAGGTTTAGATAGTCCGCCTTGGCCAAAGAAATTGCCAAGCGCCGCCGCACAGGGAAAATTTCCTGCTCAGACCAGGGGAACAAACATGCAACTCAATCGCCGAGAAGCGCTCCAGAATTTGGCCGTTGGCGGCGTGGCGGCATTGGGCTTGCGAAAGGCTCCATCCGTTACGGAACTATGTGGGCCGTTTACGGATTATGCCGCGCGTACGATACCGCACATGGACGTTTCCGTCCGCCACACGGCGCAAGGTCCCGAAGTGCATTATGCTTCGGGGCGGACTGTGTATGTCGAGGGGTTGGTCGGCGGTCGCTGGGTGACGAAGTTTTGGAGCGCCACGGGCGCGGCGCCGGCCGGGGTGGCTTGGCGGATTGCCGATGCGTTTGCCATTGGGATCAAGACAAAGCCCACGCCGCCGCAGCAGCCGGGGACTAAGGTTGTTTCGGGCTGGCAATGGGTCTCCGGGCGGGAGGTTCCGGGAGCGAAGGCTGGGGCGACAGTATTTGCGGTGGAACTGGAAAATCCCGCGCAGGCGCTCCGGGTCAGGTTGCTTACCCTGCTAGATGGAACGCCGGTTCTGACGCGTTGGCTGGAGATCACCAATCTGGCCGATCATGCCAATGCGCTTACCGAGCTATGCCCCTGGTCAGGGCGGCTGTGGGAGGGGGATGTGGGTGAGGCGGTGAAACTCGGCCACCCCACACGTTGGCTGCCGCAATGGGCGGGCTGGCTTCAATGGTCGCCGCTGCAGCCCGGCAAGACCGTTTTGGAGCAGACGCATGGCTTGACTTATCAAAAGCCCTATTTTCTTTTGCAGCACACACGGCGGGGTGAATACATCTTCGCCCAGATGGGCTGGCCGGTGAATTTTCGGATTGCATTCGACCGGGGGGCCGGGGGGTTGACCTTTCAGATGGGGCCGGCGGCGTATCATGCGCTGCGCGTGCTGGCGGCCGGCGAAACCGTAACCACGCCGGCGACGCATCTGGCCTACCTGCAGGGAACTTTCGACGCGGCGGTGCAGGCGATGCAGGCGCACGTGCGCCGCTCCGTCGTCCCTTCGCTTAACCCGCAAAGAGCCTACCGCAGCCAATATCTGTTGCCTGGTGATCAGCCTCTTTCCGTGTGCAAGGGCGCGGCCTTCGATGAGACCAATGTCAAGAAATGTATTGATGTCGCCGCCGCGGCCGGTCTGGAAGTCTTCATCTTGGACGCGCTGTGGACCGGTACTTACGGCGATTGGTTGAAGCCGGACGCCAGGCGTTTTCCCCACGGGCTGTCTCCCGTCCGCAAATACGCGCACCAAAAGGGAATGTTATTTGGGCTTTACTTTGAGCTGGAAGGCGGGCGGCGCGGCTACAGCGCATTCGGGGCCTCCATCGGCGGGTGGGCCGAAAGCGCGGTCTACAAGCAACATCCAGATTGGTTCATCGAACCCCAGAAGATTGTCAACCTCACGATTCCGGCGGCAGCCGAGTACTTTAATCAGACCCTGAACCAGGTAATTGATTTCTATCGGCTGGACCTGTACCGGCACGATTTCAACGCACCGCTCCTGGGCGACGGTCCGTCCACATTGCGACATGGATTCCTGGAATGCGACTACTGGCGTCAGTATGAAGTTTTTTACGACGCCTTCCACCGCGCGCGGCGGCGTCATCCGGAGCTGATTCTCCAGCAGGCATCGGCGGGCGGCACGCGACTGGACCTCGCGACCGCCGGAGCGTTCAACGAAAATTATGTAACCGATGACGCAAGTTGTCCGTCCGGTTACGAGATACTTAACGGTGTCAGCACCTGTTTGCCGTCTGAAACACTGGTTTTTCCCAATGGTATGTCCGGCTCGAATCAGCCCGACTACGAGACGATCTTGCGCGCCACGTACGCCCTGGGCAATACTCCGATGCTCTTTAACGGGATGTTGCCGGAGAGTCTGGAGAAGATGTCGGCGGAGGTGCGACGCAAGCTTCTGCATTACGCTACGTTTTATAAGCGTTTCATCCGACCCCTGCTGGCTACCTGCCTCGTCTACCATCATGCGCCGATCAACGCCACCGGCGGGGTCGACTCGGGTGATTGGCTGGCCCTGGAGTTCGTAGCGCCTGATCGCCGGCACGGCTGGGCTATATTTATCCAATTAAACGCAGCCGGTCCTTCTACCTGCCATTTCGCGCCCGCGGGTTTAGATCCGCGGTTGACGTATCGCGTCACGAGTGACAACACCGGCCGGCGGCAGTTGCTGCGCGGCGCGGCCCTCACCCGCGAGGGCCTGACGATCTCGGCCACCGCCGCGGTGCGATCCGAGCTGCTGTTTTTTGCGGCGTAACCGGGCGTGCGTTTCACACGCAAGTGGCGGGAAAGAGATATGGAAGTCTCAATAACGCTTGCTTAAAAAACGCAGGTATTTGACAAAAATGCGCATTGGCGCGCCGCTCGCATCTGGTAGCGTTCCATACGAAGAGTTTATGGACCGTGCCACTTGGGAACATGGCAAAGGCCGCAAGCAGACTTGGCCGACGGCGTCATGCTTTATTTAGGAGATACAAAATGGATCGACGAAAGTTTCTCCAGGGATTGGCGGGAGCGGCGGCGGTTGGTGCGGTGGGCGCAGGCGGCGGCTTGGCCGCTGTCCGCCAGGGAAGTGTCCATGGTGCGGGCAACGCGCCGGTGGACCAAAAAATTTATCGCGCAAAAACGGGGCCGACATTGTTTCCGACTGATGTGTCCGGCAAGCAATGGGCGCGGTTTCGCGCCGCGGGCTTTTCGCAGCCGGCGTGCGGGATCATCTATCGCCGGGATGACGTGGTTCCCAATGGAATGCCATTGGGCGGGGTGGCCACGGGTTGCATCGACCTGCAAACGGACGGAACGTTTGGCTATTGTACGCTGTTTAACTCCGGTGTGCCGACGCGGGGACCACTGCAAACGGGGTATCTGGGAGTGAGCGTGGCGGGCGGTCCGTGCTGGGTGCTGACCACACCATCCACGGCGGCCGCGGCGCTGCCGGTGGTAAGTCAGCCTAGCGACATCGCTTACTGGGGGCATTATCCCATAGCCGACCTTGAGTACGATATGCCAGGGGCTCCCGTGAGCGTGGGATTGCGGGCGTGGACGCCGTTTATCCCGGGTGATGTCGACGCGTCGAATATACCGGCCGCAATTTTCGAGGTGCACGTACGCAACCTTTCCCGGAAGCAGCAGAAGGCGACCATAGGATTTAGTTTTCCGGGGCCCACGCAAGCGGAGGCGCAAATTTCGCCCACCAGTTTGCGGGAGCCCCAGTATGTCGGGTGGCCTACGGTGAATCGCCCGGTGATGAATGGTTTGGTCGCGGCGGAGCGGAAGCCGATCTCCAGCCAGGGGTTTTCCGGTTTACATCTGCGATCGCCTGCTGGCACGGGATACGCCCTGGGTGTGATCGGGGCGGAGCCGGTTCGATTTGGCGGCCCGTTATGGATTGATGGTTACGAATATGCAACAGCTATCCAAATGCAGGCGATAGCCAACAGCCTCCCCCTGACTGCGGAATACGAGATGGGGGCCTCCCTGGCGGTGGACGTGAACCTGCAACCCGGCGAAGAGAAGATTGTGCGGATCGTGCTGGTATGGTATTCGCCGATTTGGAAGGGGCAGGGAAACAACTGCTACCGCCGCATGTACACCCGTCAGTTCCAGGATGCCGCCGCCGTGGCGCTTGCCGTGGCGCAGCGACATGAGGAATTGCTGCGGCGGGTGCTGGCCTGGCAACAAACCATCTATACAGCGGAAGAAGTTCCGGAGTGGCTGCGGGAGTCGCTGGTAAACATTCTGCATCTGATCACGAAGACCGGCTACTGGGCTGTGGCGCAAAAACCACTGGGGGATTGGTGCAAACCGCAGGACGGCTTGTTTGGGATGAACGAATGCCCCCGCGAGTGCCCGCAAATCGAGTGCATTCCCTGCAGTTTCTATGGCAATGTGCCGGTGGTTTACTTTTTTCCGGAACTGGCGCTATCGACTCTGCGCGGCTATAAGGCGTATCAATTTAAAAATGGCGCCCCGCCGTGGGTATTCGGCGGCTGTACGGCGGGGGCGGCCCAGGGCTACCAGGCAACCGACGGCGCCGATATGGACACGCCGTCGCCGGGCTACCAGAACACGCTCAACGGTCCTTGTTATGTGGATATGCTGGATCGGTATTGGCAGCGCACCGGCAGTGACGCCGTACTGCGCGAGTTTTATCCTTCAATAAAAAAAGCGGTGTTGTACACCTTGCAATTGCGTCCGGGACCGGAAGGAATTATCAGCGTGCCCGCGGGCGACCGCAACCCCACGCAACCGAACTCCTCCCCGGGCGGCGGCTTGGACTGGTTTGAAGGCAATGGCTGGTTTGGCATGACGCCGCACGTGGGCGGGATTCATCTGGCGATGCTGCGGATGGCGAACCGGATGGCCGAACATATCCAAGACAAGGTATTTTCCCGGCAATGCGCCGCGTGGATCCGGGAGGGAAGCGAACTTTTGGAATCGAAGCTGTGGGCGGGTAAGTATTACCTGGCTTATTACGAACCGGAAACGAATAAAAAGTCGGATTGGGTGTTCGCCTACCAGCTCGACGGGCAATGGATGACCGAGTACCACGGTTTGCCGGGGGTCTTTGCGAAGAGCCGGGTGCCGGTGGTGCTCGACACCATTAAGCATACGTGTATGGCCATTGACCGCTATGGCGCTGCGAACTTCGCCCAGGCTGATGGCAAGCCGGTGGCGGGACCAGTGGGATACGGGACGTACGGATACTTCCCGCCGGAAGTTTTTATGCTGGCGGCAACTTATGCGTACAACGGCCAGCAGGAGCTGGCCATGCGTCTGGCGAAGCGCTGTTTGGATGGGATTTGCGTGCAGTGGGGCTACACCTGGACCCAGCCGAACGTTGTGAATGGCCAGACGGGCCAACGCGTCTACGGGGCCGATTACTATCAGAACATGATGCTCTGGGCGCTGCCGGCCGCGCTGGCGGGAAATGACATCCGGCGGGCGACCGCCCCCGGAAGCCTGGTGCAACGGGTTATCGACGCGGGGCGGCCAAGCGGAGTATAACGCCGCGCAAATCAGGAGCTTTTCATAAAAGCGTATCTAAGTTACCGATCGGTATGGTCCCCATTTGGTTCCATGAGGAGCACCGCACTGTCAATTGCAACGGGATTTTTGATGCTGACAGCGGTGATCCCCCTGCGTGCGCAAGGAAAAATATTATTGCAAGATAAATTGAATGGTAACACTAAGGGCAAGGCAATCAGGGTTACTTATGCCGCAATCAAAGACGGTAAAGCCGCAGTGTTTTCATCGGCCAGTACCCTTGAAAATCCGCCCGGTGATGCCATTGAATATCCGCCTGGTGATTTTAGCCAATATGCCGGCTCCATCTCGTTCGATTACAGTTGGAAGCCGCTGGCCCCATTGCTCAACTCGAACAAGACGTTTTGGAATATTTTTGCTGATGGGCCGGCTTGGGGCCGCGGTTTCTATCCCCGTGGATCGATCATCGTTGGTTTCCGCAAAGGTGGTCCCCAAGGAGAACTTGCTTATGGAATATGTGATGCCGGGGGGCGCATATCCTGTTCCGGTATTGGGCAACCGCACGTTCACAATGGAACTTGGAAATGGTTATATTCAAAGACAAGAAATTGGACTCCCGGCCGATGGTATCATATCTGCCTGCAATACGGGCCGGGGGGAATGCGCCTGAAAGTCAATGGCCTATTAGAAGCCCGTGATAACTGCGCCTCCGGCTTGGCAAAAATTCCTAAAGCGATTGGTTACAATGATTGGTGGACACAGTCGGCAACCATGCGGATAAAGAATTTCACCGCGCGTGGTATCTATATAAACCACCTGGGGATGTCTTCGTACACGGTGAACCCCAACGGCGGTGGAGTGCTGGACAAGACAATGATCCGTTATGAGTTGGCGGGGCCAGGCAAGGTCACGCTTGCCGTGCTGACCAGGGATTCCCACATCGTCAAAACGTTGATCGCGCCTGAGGAACAGGCAAGCGGCAATCATTCGCTGATCTGGCATGCCCATGGTCTGGCGGATGGCCGGTATCAATTGCGATTGCGCATACATTACGGGTCCAGGCGGATCACGCGAGAGGTGACATTTTGGGTCGACACGCGTTGGCGATGGAGCAAATCCAAGCCCCAGCCCGGGCTTAATCATTTCTTCGCCCGGGGGGTGTATGATTGGCTGGGATCGCATCGGCGCAAATATTATGAACGTACCATGAAAGATTTGCGTCAACATGGAATTAATATAGTATTGGTATATGTATATAAAAACTGGGTGGATTCTCTGCCTTTCCTCCTGGATGCCGCGTATAAGAATGGGATACGTGTGTTAATATCGCCGGTTGGAACGGGCAGTTTTATCGATGGTGATATCTCTCTAAATGGTGAAGATATCTATAGTTTTGTTTTTAATGCCATCAAGGATTCCATGTGCTATCCCGCGCTTATGGGTTATTATATTGTTGATGAACCCGGGCCGGCGATGGCGGCAAGAATGAAATTGATAAACCAGGTCATTGAATCCGAAGATCCGGAACATCCATGTTTTGCGACATTTACGCAAACTCCGGACACCGCCTTATTTAAGAAATTTACGGATACCGTTGATCTGCCGGTTTATTTAGTGGATATTTATCCGATCGTAACAAACTTTAAAGGTAATTTCTCCGGATACATCGCCGCACTCAAGGCCTCACGCAGCGATGCCCAAGGCCGGCCATTATGGGTGGCGCCACAAGCATTTGGGGGAGGAACATGGAGAATACCCACCCCCGCGGAGATCCGAGCGCAGGCATGGCTGGCGCTGGCCTATGGAGCGAAAGGATTGATCTGGTTTGGCTATCAAGGGAACGGGGCGCACGGGGGATTGGTTAATGGACACCATTTGGAATCAAGCAGACGTTGGACCACAGTGGGCCGTCTCAATGTGGAGTTTTACAAGCTGGCGCCCCTCTTTTTACAATGGCGGCCTGCCCGCTTTCCCGTTTCTTTTCCTATAAAAGTAAAAAAGATTGTCGAAAAGGAGTTTACGGATAGGGCGGAAAATCGGTATGTTATTTTAGTCAACACGGATGTAAAGCGAGCCATCTCGATACCCTGGCGGATAAAAGGCGGAGTTAACGTTCCATGGAATCAGCCTGTTGGCCCGCGTCTGCTGCTTAAACCTGGCGCCGGCACAATCGTAAAGTTGTCAAGCCATTAGCCCATTTGAATTCATTGGAGAGGTTTCAGAAAATCAGCTTTTCGGTACTGGGTGCATCCCCGGCAATTCAAAGTGTTGTGGCTCTTTGGGCGGTGCAGGAAAAGAGCCATGGATTTCATGGATGAGGATGTAAAAAATGGATCGACGGGAGTTTCTCAAGGAGTTGGCGGGAGCGGCGGCGGTTGGTGCGGTGGGCGCAGGCGGCGGCTTGGCCGCTGTCCGCCAGGGAAGTGTCCATGGTGCGGGCAGCGCGCCGGTGGACGAAAAAATTTATCGCGCAAAAACGGGGCCGACATTGTTTCCGACCGACGTGCCGGCCAAGCAATGGGCGCGGTTTCGCGCCGAAGGATTTTCGCGTCCGGCGTGCGGAATCATCTATCGCCGGGATGACGTGGTTCCTAATGGAATGCCGTTGGGCGGGGTGGCCACCGGCTGCCTCGACCTGCAAACGGACGGAACATTTGGCTATTGTACGTTGTTTAACTCCGGTGTGCCGACGCGAGGGCCTCTGAAAATGGGGTTTTTGGGAGTGAGCGTGGCGGGTGGTCCGTGCTGGGTTTTGACCACACCATCCACGGCATCTGGGACACTGCCGGTGGTAAGTCAGCCCAGCGACATCGCTTACTGGGGGCATTATCCCATAGCCGACCTCGAATACGAAACACCGGGATCTCCCGTGAGTGTGGGATTGCGGGCGTGGACGCCGTTTATCCCGGGTGATGTCGAGGCGTCAAATATACCGGTCGCGGTGTTTGAGGTACACGTGAGAAACTGCTCGCGGCAGGTGCAGAAAGGTACGGTGGCGCTAAGTTTTCCGGGGCCCACGCAAGCGGAGGCGCAAATTGCGCCAGGGAGTGCAGTGGAACCATGCTACATCGGTGATTGGCCATTCTTGGCCAATAGGCCATTGGCGAAAGGATTGACGAAGGCGCGGCGTAATTTAGTCCAAGGAAAAAATCTTAATGGCGTTGCTCTGAGCGCAGAAACAAACGTGGGGTATGTGTTGGGTATTATTGAACCTGAAAATCAGCATATCAGGTATGGAGGTGGTCTTTGGATAGATGGATACGATTATGAAACGGCAAGTTCCTGGAGCGGTATTACGCATACATTACCGAAAGTAACGGAGGAAACTTTTGGCGCCTCGGTAGCGGTGGATTTCGAATTGGCTCCCGCGGCGGAAAGGGTGATTCGAATAGTGGTGGCGTGGTACTCGCCGGTATGGCCGGGGCTGGGAGATAATTATTTTGTTCGGATGTATACGCAACAACACAAAAATGCCTTATCCGTTGCGGAGATGGTTGCGGAGAATCACGAATCGTTATTGCGCCGGGTATTGGCCTGGCAGGGGGCGGTATATACAGCCGATGAATTGCCGGTGTGGCTGCGGGAATCTCTGGTGAATATCCTGCACTTGATCACCAAGACGGGATATTGGGCGGCAGCTCACAAACCGTTGGGGGATTGGTGCCAACCGCAGGACGGCCTGTTTGGGATGAACGAATGTCCACGGGGTTGGCCACAGATTGAATGCCTCCCCTGCAGTTTCTATGGCAATGTGCCGGTGGTCTACTTTTTCCCGGAACTGGCGCTTTCCACCTTGCGCGGCTACAAGGCGTATCAGCATCCCCACGGAGCGCCGCCGTGGATATTCGGATCCGGGGCGGATATGGCGACACCATTGTTGGTTGAACCGCAGAGTACGCTAGATGGTCCATGTTATATTGATATGTTTGATAGATACTGGATGCGGGAAGGTGGAAATGACGCTCTGTTGCGGGAATTTTATCCATCCATTAAACGCGCGGTGATCTACACCATAAATTTGCGACCCGGCAAACAGGGGATCATCAGTGTGCCGGCGGGCGATGTGGACCCAACGCAGCCGCGTACGCCGCGCGGTAAAGGTTTGGACTGGTTCGAGGGAAATTCCTGGTTTGGCATGACGCCGCACGTGGGCGGAATTCACCTGGCGATGCTGCGGATGGCGAACCGGATGGCCGAACATATCCAAGACAAGGCCTTCGCCCGGCAATCCGCCGCGTGGATCCGGGAGGGAAGCGAACTTTTGGAATCGAAGCTGTGGGCGGGTAAATACTATTTGGCTTATTACGAACCGGAAACGAATAAGAAGTCGGATCGGGTGTTCGCCTGCCAGCTCGACGGGCAATGGATGACCGAGTACCACGGTTTGCCGGGGGTCTTTGAGAAGAGCCGGGTGCCGGTGGTGCTCGACACCATTAAGCGTACGTGTATGGCCATCGACCGCTATGGCGCCGCGAATTTCGCCCAGGCTGATGGCAAGCCGGTGGCGGGACCGGTGGTCTATGGCACGTACGGATACTTTCCGCCGGAAGTTTTTATGCTGGCGGCGACTTACATCTACAACGGTCAGCGAACCACCGGGTTGCGACTGGCCAAAACCTCTTTGGAAGCAATTGTCAAATGGGGTTACACTTGGATGCAGCCGAACGAAGTAAATGGCCAGACGGGCCAGCGAATCTACGGATCCGATTACTATCAGAACATGATGCTCTGGGCGCTGCCGGCCGCGCTGGCGGGAAATGACATCCGGCGGGCGACCGCTCCCGGAAGCCTGGTGCAACGGGTTATCGACGCGGGGCGGCGGACTCACCCTCTTTCGAGCTGATTAATTCGCACTTACGACAGGGGAAACAACATGCAATGGCTGCGTAAAGGGTTGGAGTCGGTCCTCCTATCGCCTAACCATAATCGGCGCTGTGGATTCAGGCTCTCGAATTTGCTGGTGTTTGTCGGCGTCGCCGTGATTCCGGCTCTGGTAATGGCGCCGGCCGGGGCGATGGTTATTCGGGGAGGCAATCCCCCTCCGGCCAGGCGCACTGCCGGCGGAGCGCTTCACCCCTATGTGCTCGTGGAATTCGCGAAAACCGCCACGGGGAAACCTCAACCCATGGTGCTCTCGCCCACCGGCCGGGTGATTGTGACCGCAAGAGGGAAAATCCTCAATGCCCAAGCTGGCGCCGTGGGAGGTTTCACGCGAACGGCGGGAATTCAGGAAGCCATCACCTATGCTCTGGCTACCGGGGCGGATATTTACATCGAGGGCCGAAGCGCGATCGGGCGCACCAACAACAACGTCTATCGCGTTGACGCGCCCATCGTCATTCCCGCGGCGCAGGATTTTCGTATTGATGGCGGCGAATACGTGATCAATTACGACCCGTTGCGGGGGACTCTCCTGACCATCGACAGTTGTGAGGATTGTCATTATCGCTTTGGCCTGTTGGTTACCGGCGCGGCGAACGGCTGCGCCGTACGTTTCCGGCCCATGCATCCGACCCCGATTGACGGCATCACCGTCATTACGGATAGCTCGTTCCGTTTTTCGAGCATCGCCACCGCCGGCTCCGCTCTCCCCCCCTCTCTTGGCGGACCCTCCGTCAGCACCCCCTTAGCCGGTTTATTTTTTGATGCCCGCCACGGACCGATTCTGTTTAATCGTGTGTACGCAACAGCAATCATCAGCTACCAGGACAATATCCTGCTGGCCGGCGCCTCTCCGAGTCACAGCGTCTTGGCCAACACGATACAGGTGGCGCACCTTCATGCGGCCGCCAAAGCGGAAGTTAAATTAAGCCGGTATTCCAATCGCAATATTTTTCACCTGACGGCCGCCACCGACTCTCAGCCAGGAAGTGGGGTTATCACGGCCGGCAGCTACAACATATTTTTTCTGGATTGTTTTGGATTTCCGCCCGGCCGCGCGATGATTCTTGAACCGGGAGCCAAAGGCAACATCGTCATTTCCGCCAAGCCGATTTCGCTTACGAATCACAGCGATTCGCCGAACGAACTAATTCAAGGAACAACCGGTGCGGAGTTGTTGGCTCCCGGGCGCCCGTAGGCCCGGTTTGCCCCAACACAGGGAATTGCTTATGCAAATCAATGCCACTAAACACAAACTCAGTGCCGGCGAAATCGTCTATGGAACCTCCCTGGACGACTGCTTCCATCCGGAGATGGCCTTGCTGCTTAAGACGGTGGGGTTCGATTTCTTTTTTGTCGATACCGAACACTCTGCCGCCGATTATCCCGTGATCCAATCCCTCTGCCGTGTGGCCAAGGGCGCGGCTCTTACGCCGCTGGTGCGCGTAACCGACAGCCATGCGCACCTGATTACCCGGGCTCTTGATATCGGCGCCATGGGCGTCATCGTCCCGCATGTACATTCGCCGAAAATAACCGCCGGTATTGTGCGGGCGGTCAAATTCCCGCCCGAAGGTTGCCGTGGCTACGGGCTGCGCAGCACCGTCACCGACTTTTGTTCCCGTCCGGCGACGGAAGAACTCGAGTCGTGCAATCGCCAAACCATGACCGTCATCCAGATTGAGTGCGAAGCCGGTCTGAACCGCGTGGAGGAAATTGCCCGCGTGCCGGGAGTGGACGCCCTGTTCATCGGTCCCTATGACCTGACGCTTTCCATGGGCATCGTGGGTCAGTTTGAACACCCCCGCTTCTGGAAAGCGGTCGCACGCGTGTTGCAGGCCTGCTCCAGGGCTGGGATTGCCGGAGGGCTGCAGACTTCCTCGCTTGCGATGTTGCGCCGCGCCCGTGAATGCGGCGCCCGCTTGTTAATGTACGCCAATGATACAAGCGTCCTGCTGGAAGGTTATCGCGCGGCCATGCGGGAGCTTAAAGGGACCCACGCGGGCGCCCCGGAACAGGTCACTCCCCCACGCCATCGCGCCGGGGCGATTGGATCCAAAGGCGGCGCCGGTTCTAGCTGAAAACATCAACATGGATCAGAAAACTACATATCTGTTTGACGTTGCCGCACCGCGGAAACAATGGCGGGAATTTACCGCAGCCGGTTTCTCCAGACCGGTCCCGGGCATTATTTTCGATCCGGCGGGCGCCCGCTGCGGAATTCCCCTGGGCGGCCTCGGAACCGGTTGTGTGGATTTAAATACCGACGGCCGGCTGGGGCGCTCTTCCTTGTTCAACAGCTTTGCTCCGCCCCGTGAACTGAATTTTTCTTTTTTGGCCCTGACGGTTGCGAATCATACCTGGGCTTTAAGCAGCAGCCCGCCGCCCGGGCTGGATCGCCCCCGCGCGATGAGTTACTGGGGGCACTATCCGGTGGCGGATATTGAATATGATCTTGCCGGTCCCGTCGGCGTGGGCCTGCGCGCCTGGTCGCCGTTCATCCTCGGTGACGCCGAATCCTCAAACACCCCGGCCGTCATCTTCGAGGTTCATCTGCGCAACTGCACCGCCGCCGCGCAAGCTTGCCGTCTTACGCTCGCCTTCCCCGGTCCCACACCGGAAGAACGAGGCCCAAACGCGCTCGAATTTCAGCTTTATGATGGCGCGGTGCGCGGCGGCGGCATGACGTGGGGTGAAGCGGGGCTGCTCCTCGGCACGCCCGATGCGGTCCAACTCCATGCCGGTGGTCTGGAAACGGCGGGTCGTCATTTTGTCGCCCCGGTCCCGTTTGAAACCAGCCGGCCGGGCGTCACGCTCGCCGCGGATTTGGAGCTGGCTGCGTCCGAACATCGCCTCGTACGATTTGTCCTGGCGTGGTATTGCCCGCGTTGGGCCGGCAGTACCAGTCACCATTACCGTCATGCCTACGCCCGCCGTTTCCGTTCCGTTCAGGAAGTGGCCGAGTTCGTCGCCGGACGTCACACGCGTCTGTTGGAGCGCGTCTTCCAATGGCAATCGCGGGTGTATGCCTTGGAGAATCTTCCGGTTTGGCTGCGCGATCAACTGGTCAACATTCTCCATACCATCGCCAAAGATAGTTTTTGGGCTTGCCAGAGCATCCCAGCCGAAGACTGGTATGGTCAAACTGGAATTTTCGCGCTTACAGAAAGCCCCCGTACCACCCCGCACGTGTGCAATCCCAGCGACTGGTATGGCGGCTTGCCAATTGTTTTCTTTTTCCCCGAATTGGCGGCTTCCTTGCTGCGCGCCTATGTCCACTTCCAACTGCCCACCGGGGAGATTCCCCTGGGTATCGGCCAAGGCGCTGATTTAGCCAATCCCGTCTATCGCACGCTGCACACGCTCAACGGCATCATCTTCGTGCATCTGGTGGATCGGCTCTGGC
Source organism: Planctomycetota bacterium (assembly GCA_021831565.1). Lineage (GTDB taxonomy): Bacteria > Planctomycetota > Phycisphaerae > WQYP01 > WQYP01 > JAKBMM01. Next base: position 9,421 of record JAKBMM010000026.1, on the reverse strand, counting down.
AGCGCGATCGTGACCGCGCCACACTGCTGGAATTTTATCCCAGTGTGAAGCGGGCCATCCAGTTCACCCAGGGGCTGGATCGCGATAGCGACGCCCTGCCCGATTTGGACCCGGACCCGGCCCCCAATCAGTTTTATGGCAAGTGGACTTGGCGGGGGACTTCCATTCATGTCAACGGGCTTTGGCTGGCCGCCTTGGCCATGGCGCAGCGTATGGCCCACGGCATTGGAGATCGGGCGTTCGTCGCCGATTGTGCGCTATGGCAAAAAGTCGCCGACCAATCGGTTGAGGAGAAACTATGGGCGGGCGGCCATTATCTTCTTTTTAAAGACTGCGCCACCGGCGAACAATCCGATACGGTGCTGGCCAACCAGCTTGCCGGCCAGTTATGCGCCGATCTGCATGGCCTTGCCGCGATATTCCCACGCGAGCGGATAGCTGCAACCCTCGATTCCGTGTTGCGCTTGTGCGGCCGCGCCAGCCGTTACGGTATCGCCAACGCGCTGCGTCCGGACGGAAGCTGGGACCGCGCCGCTCCGCCGCAATCCGACGGCATCTTCACGGGAGAATCAGTTGCCGTCTCCGCCACCTTGGCTTACGCCGGTAAGACCAAGGCGGCGCTAACCACTGCCCACGCCTTGCTGGAAGATATTGTCATTGGGCAGGCGGCCGCCTGGGACATGCCCAATATTCTCAATGCCGACACCGGCGCTATTCTTCACGGCACGGACTTCTATCAGATGATGATCCTGTGGCTGCTGCCTTTGGCCATCGCCGGAGAAGACATCCACCGTGCCTGCTCGCAAGGGGTGATCTGGAACCTGCTTGCCGCGGCGAAGGGGCAAGAACCACAAGCCGGTGAGACGTCCACGTTCCCGCGGGAATCGCCGCCGGAGGGGAAGGTCCGATGAAAGCCGCTGTCATGTTGGACATCAACCAGCCCTTGCGAGTCTGCGATATGCCTCTGCCGGTAATCGCCGATGATGAGGTGCTCGTGGAGACCCGCACCAGCGGAATCTGCGGCACGGACCTGCACATCCTCGCGGGGGCGGCCTATGTTCCGAAGCTGCCGCATATTTTAGGTCACGAGCCGGCTGGCGTGGTCGTGCGTGTCGGCCGGGCGGTGCGGAATCTTACCCCGGGTACCCGTGTCGTTCCGTATCTCTTTTTCAATTGCCATGACTGTTACTATTGCCGGGTCGGGCGACACCAACAATGTCTTCATTTGGGCGGCATTTTAGGGGTGATGTGCCACGGCGGCTTTGCGGAGTACTTTAAAGCGCCGGCCGGAAATTTGTTTCGCCTTCCCGACAACGTACCCTTCGATATCGGCGGCTTGATCGCTGATGCGGTGGTAACGGCCGTGCATGCCGCGCGGCGGGCGGGATTGTACGCCGGCCAGAGCGCTATTGTATTGGGCGCCGGCGGCGTGGGATTATCCCTGATTCAGGTTCTGGTAAATGCCGGTGTCCGGGTGGTTGCGATTGATCGGGTCCAGGCAAAGCTGGGACTGGCGCGCCATTTCGGCGCGACCTGGACGTATCCGTTTGCCGTGGAACAGGTCGATGCCGCAATTCACGATCTTGCCGATTCGGATGGTGTCGCGGCCGTATTCGATTGCGTGGGATCGACGCCGTCGCTGGCCGCCGCCTGCCGTTGGGTCCGCAATGGCGGGCGCGTAGTCGTCATCGGGGAAAGCGGACAACCCCCGGCCATTACGTCTACGGAAATCGCGCAGCGCGAACTGGAAATCATCGGCTCGCGGAACGGTGCTCGGCAAGACTTCGTGGAGGCGATTCGGTTGGTCCAATGCGGCGCGGTTCGGCCGCCGATCGCCGCGCGTTTTCCGCTGGAGGACATAAATGCCGCCTTGGGTCTGGTGCGATCCGATCCCCTGGGGCGCGTCGTTGTTGTGGTGCGCGACGATTGAACCAGGCGTCCGGATTTTTTGATATACCGCCGGGCGCCCCAACGATGACCTTTTACTCTGGAGACATTGATATGGACAAATTAATTATCACCGTTACCTGTGATTCCACCATGTCGTATCCCCGGAATCCTTTCAACCCTAAATCCCGGGAGGCTATAGCCCAGGAATATGTGCGCTCCGTGGATGCGGGCGCCGCCATCTGCCATCTGCATGGTCCCTACACCGTCGATGAGAAAATCCAGGCTGACGGTACGAAACTCTCCGATCTCGACCTGCCGGGCTGGGAACGGCTCAAGAACTCCATTACCGCCGTCCGCCGGCCGGTGATTCAGTACGGAATCGCCAATGGCCGTTATCCGCAGCGGATCGAGCTGATGAAACAGCAGCCGGATATGATGTCCATTTGTTTCAACGCGCATGATGAGTGTTTCCAACCCGATCCCGCCTATCCGCCCGTGGAACTCTATGGCATTCACTCCCGCGAGGAGTTGGAAGGCTACTGCGTGCACGCACGCCGGCACGGTGTCAAGCCCGAGGTCGAATCCTTTCACTATGGGGCCGTTTGGAACGCGCAGCGCCTGATCGAAAAGGGCTTGCTCGATACGCCTGTTTGGACGACCTTTTTCTTGGCTTGGCCGGGCGGTTGCTGGACTCCCCCGACGGTTTCGGCGCTGCTTTACATGGACCAGCATCGGCCCGCCCACTTTAATTACAGCGTCAGTGTCATGGACCCCCGGACGCATTGGCGGATGCTCACGCAGGCAATACTCTTGGGAGGTCACGTGCGTGTGGGCATGGAAGATAACCCGTATCTCGATCTGCGTGGCACTCTTGCCCGCAGCAACGCCGAATTGGTGGAAAAGATCGTGCGAATCGCCCGTGAATTGGGCCGGGAAATAGCTTCCCCACAGGAAGCGCGGGCGATAACGGGGTTGCCGGCACGGTAGAACGGCGACTTCCGGCGGGAAGACCCGCCGCGCCGGTCTGGCGGTTACTTCGGAAAAAACCGGAATATTGGAGAATTAATGATGTGGGCCAGTTCCATCACCTTTGAAGACTACTCTTTGGAATCCCTGCTGGGAATATTGAGGGAGACTGGTTTTGTCGGCGTGGAAATGAACAAGCCCCACTTGCGGCGGTGCCGGACGCCGGAGTTGCGGGCGAGTTTTGTCAAACAGGCGGGCGATCTGGGAATTCGAATGGGTGGACTCAACGTGGTGGGGGAATCTTATTTCCAGCCGTTTGGCGATGAGGCGCAGCTTGCGGCCACGGTGGAGGGTCTGTGCCAAGATGTTGATTACGCGCTCTCGCTGGGAGTTAAAGACGTGCTGGTCTGGGAAGGGCGGGCTCCGGAGGGTACCACCGAGGAGTATTGGATCAGGCAACTGCTGCCGCGGCTGCTCACTCTATTTCGGGCCGCATTGGCCTATGCGGAACCCCGGCAGGTTCGTTTTCTCGTGGAACCTCATCCTTTCACTGTGGGAATGAGCGTGCGGTTGCTCTCGCGGCTCTATGACCAGTTGGACAGTGCGTATTTCGGCGTTACCTATGACTTTTGCCATTATGGGGTGGGGCGCCCGCATGATTATGTCCAGGTGGTTCGACAACTCGCGCGGCGCATCCGACATGTTCACTTTTCTGATTCCGATCAGAAAAGTTCCGAGCTGCATTTTGCGCCCGGCGACGGAAAGATGGACACGAAGGCGGTTTTACAAGCACTGCGCGAGACCGGCTACGATGGAAAAATCACCCTCGACCTGTACGGCCATCCCACCCCCATAGAAGCGGCCAAGCGGAGTCTTCCTGCTCTCCGCGCCGCGGTCGAATTCCTGGGTCTGCAGGATTGAGAATAGGTTCTCGGTACGAATGGTCGGATGAATGGCTGCAGGAATGCGGTTTGCAAAAGGGAACTTCGTTATGGACACACAACTGCATGGCCAACGCTGCCTGATTACTGGTGGAAATAGTGGCATCGGTCTTGGTATCGCTAAAACACTCGCGCGGGAGGGGGTGCGATTAATCATCGCCAGCCGGGATGATTATCCGCAAGCCTTGGCGGAACTGGGCGAGATGGGAGCCGAAGTCGAATTAATCCAGGTTGATTTGCGCACCGAGGCGGCGGTGGTGGAGACGGTTAAACGGGCTATACGTCGCTGGGATGGGCTTGATCTGTATGTCAATAACGCCGCCATCGCCCGCCACGAACCGGTAACGCGAGTGACCGCGCCGGCTTTTCACGAAGTCATGGATATCAATCTGGGCGCATGCGTCTGGGCCTGCCGGGAGATCAGCCGACACATGCTCCCGCGGCGGGCGGGGAGTATTTTAATCATCGGCTCGACGGTGCGGATATGCCCGGCTTATGGGGAGGCGGTCTATCGCATCTCCAAGATGGGGCTTAAAATGTACATGGAAACACTGGCTGTGGAAATGGCTCCCTTCGGAATTCGGGTCAACATGATCACGCCGGGATATTTCTCCACTCGCCTCACCGCCGGCATGTCCGCCCGGCGGCAGGCGCTGCAGCTAAGTGAAATTCCGCTCCGACGTCCGGGCTCGCCCCTGGAGTGCGGCCCTGCCGCCGCCTTCCTTCTTTCCAATCACCTGAGTTCTTATATCACCGGAGCGGATCTGCTCGTGGACGGCGGATTGGCGCTGCGACCGCTGAAAATGATCGAAGATGAGGAAATTCTGGCGCTGAACCAATCGGGCTTGGAGAAGTAAGAAGCTATTCCCCAAGGAGTTATTAAGACATGCCGACATTTAATTCACAAGTATTGTGCTCGTGGACGCAGCAGGTATTGGCGGCCTGCGGAACTCCGCCGGGGGACGCCCGAATCGTGAGCGATCATCTGGTGGAAAATAATCTGCGCGGCGTCGATTCTCACGGAATCATGCGTATACCACAATATGTCCAGGCGGTGCGCGATGGCACGATACGTCCCGGCGCACCCGTGGAGCTGGTGCGGGAAACGGCCAACACCGCTGTGGTCGCCTGCGGGTGGAACTTTGGTATGGTCGGTGGCCTTCGCGCGATCCAAACCGCTCTGGCCAAGGCCAAGGCGCACTCGCTGGGGATGGTCGTGACGCGCTGCTGCAATCATGCCGGTCGCCTGGGCGCCTACGTGGAGTGGGCGGCTATGCAGGGTATGATCGCATTGGGATTTTGTAGTTCACCGCGGCATGGCCATTTCGTGGTCCCATGGGGTGGCAAGCAGGGGCGGTTGGCGACCAATCCGGTTGCGTTCGCCGTCCCGAACGGCCAACAGCCGCCGATTGTATCCGACTTTTCCACCTCCCAGGTCCCGGAGGGAAAAATCCGTCTGTACAAATCCCGAAACCTTCCGTTGGAGGATGGCTGGATCGTGGATGCCGATGGGCGTCCCAGCACATCACCGGACAATTTCTATGGGCCGCCTCCGGGAGCCATTCTGCCGTTCGGCGGCAGGATGGGCTACCGGGGTTACGCTCTGGGGTTGTTGGTGGAAATCATGGCTACCACACTCGCCGGGGAAGACTCCACCAGCGAACGCGCCGGCAATGGATTGGCGTTTATCACCCTGGATCCGGCGGCCTTCGTGCAGCGCGGCCTCTATAACGAGTTGCTGCAACAACTGGCGACCTACGTCAAGTCGTCCCGTCCGGTTGATCCGGAAAACCCCGTGCTGTTGCCCGGAGAACTTGAGCGGAATATCCGTCGGGAACGACAAGCCAATGGCATTCCGATTGACGACGCCACCTGGCGGCAGGTGGTTCAGACCGCGCGGGACTTGGGCTGTGGACCCATCCCGGTTCCGCCAGAGGCGTCTGAAAAATAAGAAGAAAGGAACCGCATCATGAACTCTTTGTTAACCGGCTTCTTGTTGATTTTTTTCGCGGCGGTATGTGGCGGCGCCTTTGCCGTTCCGATCAAACTGCGGCGTCGCTTTGAGCTGGAAAATCTTTACGTGATCGCCGGAGCGGTCACGATGATCCTTCTTCCTCTTGTGGTCGGATCGCTGTTTCTGCCCTCCTGGCATGAAGCCATGATGCGGACTCCCCCCAAGGTGCTATGGGTGGGACTGGGCTTTGGCTTCGCTTGGGGTATAGGCGCCGTCACTTTTGGATACGGGGTAAATTTGGCTGGCCTTTCACTGGGGTATGCGGTAATCATGGGGATCAATACCGCCGTGGGTTCCATGCTTCCGATCTTGGTTCGCTCTCCCTGGGAATTGCACACGGCGGGCGGGTTGGTGATCGTGGGCGGGATTGCCGCCTGCATTGTGGGCGTGGCGATCTGTGGCCGGGCCGGATTTTTGCGGGAACACGGCGAATCCCGTTCCAATGGCGCGCGGCGACAACCCGACCGCAATGACGCCTCGATAAGGCCGGATTCGCTCCCCGCGGCCGCGCTAGGGGAAACAGGCCCGCCGGCGTCTTCGAAAAACTTTCGTCTTGGACTGACGCTTTGCGTGATCTCCGGTGTTCTAAGCGCGTGCGCAAACCTGGGATTCACCTTTACTTCACAGATCGCCGCCGCGGCTCAAAAGCTCGGCGGCCAGCCGATCATTTCCAGCCTGGGCAGTTGGTTCCCCGTGTACTGGGGTGGTTTCGCGGCGACGCTGCTTTGGTTTGGCGGATTGCAGGTGAACAGGAAGAGTTGGAGAAAAAATGTGGGGCCGGGCGCTTGGCATGACTGGGGACTCGCCTTGGTTATGGGGGTATTATGGTTTCTCGCCATGATTCCTTATGGAATGGGCGCTTATTGCCTCGGACAACTCGGAACATCCGTAGGATGGGCCGTGGATATTGCCTCATCTTTAATTGTGGCCAACGTCTTGGGTTTTTTAACCGGCGAATGGAAAGCGGCCCCGCCGGGCGCACGCCGGGCGCTTTTTACCGGCTTGGGTGTTCTTGTTCTGGCCATGGCCATTTTGGGCAAAGGAAACGCGATGTTCACGCATTGAGCAGCGGCGATTCCGTGCCGAAAAGTAATCTGGTATAATAACATATATATTGATATTCATCATAATGGAGCTTGGTTATGCCCGAAAGATCTCCGCCGGCTATGCCCGCCCGGCGCCCCATCTCCAGAACCGCCGTGGAGAAAATGTTCAGGGTGCTTTCCAACTGGAAACGCTGGGGAAAATCCGACGAGCTGGGTGCTCCCAATCTGATCACGAACGCCAAGCGGGCCGGCGCCGCCTCTCTGGTGCGCGAAGGAATTGGCCTTTCCCTGGCGCGCAATACCAGCCGGCAGGCGACGGACAATTCCGCGCCTTTTGAGCATAAGATGATCCAAACGGGCGCCGGCAAGAATGCCACCGCCGCCACAGACTGGTACGGCGTCGCCTATCATGGATACACCGTGACCCACTTGGATGCTCTGTGCCACGTTTTCCACAAGGGACGTATGTACAATGGTTTTTCTGCCCGGGAGGTCACGTCGGACGGAGCCAAACGGTTGGCGGTGACGGCGCTGAAAAACGGAATCTTCACGCGCGGCATATTGGTGGATATCCCCGCCTTGCGGGGGAAGTCTTATTTAAGCGGGGCCGAGCCGGTCTACCGTGAAGATCTTCAGGCATGGGAGCGGTTCAGTTCCATGCAAGTCGAACCGGGTGATGCCATCGTCCTGCGGACGGGGCGTTGGGCGCGGCGTGCGGAACAGGGTTCCTGGCCGATTGAGATGAATTCGGCCGGCCTGCACGCCTCGGCGCTGCCCTGGTTGCGCGAACGGGATGTGGCCGTGCTGGCCAGTGATTTGGCCGCTGATGTCATGCCCTCGGGCGTCGCGCAAATAAAAATGCCCATCCACTTGGTCGCCATCGTGGCCATGGGCATTCCGATCATCGACAATTGCGATCTGGAACCAATCAGCCGGGTGGCGGCACAACTCGGGCGCTGGGATTTTCTCTTCGTGGCGGCCCCGCTGCCCGTGGAAGGTGGCACAGGATCGCCGGTCAACCCGCTGGCTATATTTTAGCTCTCCGTCATTGGATAGCGGTGGCAAGGAGTATTTTCCCGATGAAAATCATCCGTTTTGAGGATTCCGCCGGCCACATCCAAACCGGAGCGCTGCAACCGGACGGGGCGGCTCTGCGCCTGGAAGGCGATATCTTCGGCAAGTTTGTGCCGACCCGTCGAAAATTGGCGGTAGCCAAACTCCTTTGCCCGGTAGTTCCCACAGCCATCTTGTGTATCGGTCTGAATTATCGTCGGCACGCGGCGGAAACCAAAGCCCCCCTGCCGGAGTATCCCGTTTTGTTTCTAAAAAATCCCTCCTCCGTGCAGAATCCGGATGATCCCATCGAGTTGCCGCGCCACTTGGCTAGTTCGCAGGTGGATTATGAAGCGGAATTGGCGGTGGTGATTGGAAAGCGCGCCAAAAATGTGCGCGCCGCGCGGGCGTTGGATTATGTGCTGGGATTTACCGCCGCTAACGATGTATCCGCGCGGGACTGGCAGGTTCGGTGGGGCGGCTCACAGTGGTGCCGTGGCAAGAGTTTTGATACGTTCTGCCCATTAGGGCCGGCGCTGGTTACGCCCGAGGAATTGGGCGATCCGCAAGCGTTGGCGATTGAAACGCGTGTCAATGGCCGGATTCTCCAACAATCCAACACCGCCGACATGATTTTTAAGGTGCCGGAATTGATTGAATTTCTTTCCGGCTCCACCACGCTTTTGCCGGGAACGGTGATTCTCACCGGCACGCCGGAGGGTGTGGGTATGGCCCGCCGGCCGCCGCGCTGGCTGGTTGCCGGGGATAACGTGGAAATACAGATTGAAAAGATCGGCGTCCTGCGGAATCCTGTGATAGAGGAAAAGCCGTAACTGTTCACGGGTAAAAAGGCCCAGGCACCGCACCAAACGCGCCTGGGCCGATGACAACCTCCGGCCACGCGGCCGGAGTTACACCGCACGAAATGTATTCCGCCGGCGCTATGTCTCCAGCGTCCGGCGGAGTTTTTCAAGAGCCTGGTTTTGAATCTGCCGGACACGCTCCTTGGTTACGCCGATCATTTGGCCGACTTCTTCAAGAGTCATTGTCGCCGCGTCCTGGTTATGGTTAAGAGCAAAACGCGCCCCAATGACGCGCCGTTCCACATCGGTCAGATTGGCGGCGTTGTCAGTGATGACGTACCGGATTTCCTCTATGGCGTCACGGCTCCTGGTCTGACGGCGGTACTCCATTTCATTGGATTTCTCCATGGAGGGATCGAATTCGGTGGGGAACATATTTCGGTATCGGCCGGCTTTTCCGGCGATGCGGCTGAAGGCTTTAAGAATGGCGCGGCAGGCGTAGGTACTGAACTTGAAGCCGCGGGCGGTGTCAAACTTCTCCACGGCGCGCAACAGTGCCATGTTGCCTTCGGAAATCAGTTCGCCGAAATCAACATCGGCCATGCGGACGCGTTTGGCCATGGCCAGCACCAAGGCCAGATTGGCGCCGGTGATCAAAGCGCGTGTCTGACGGACTCGGTCGTACCAGTGGGCGATCTGGCCCGCCAG
>JAKBMM010000071.1 GCA_021831565.1 Planctomycetota bacterium | reverse complement strand
GGTGACGGACGAAGAAATGAAGCGAGTGAATTTGGAACGCGGTAGGTTTCATGGCGACTGGAACTACACGATTCGGCCTCAATCGACACGGCCAAGTTGATACCTTTATTTATTAACGCAGCCTTACGGAAGGACGGCCGTGGATTTCCATCCACGGCTGCGGGGGATGGCGACCATGGGGCAGCCGCGAGGATCGCAATCCCGCGGCCGTTTTGTGCGCCGCCGTGAACGGTTACGTACGAATGATTCTATATATATGATCTCAAGATTCCGCGTAGAGCGCGGCGATCGCGCCGCCATAATATTGCAGGATCTGGCCGCGGCGCAACTTCATGGTGGGTGTGATCAGACCGTTGTCCACCGTCCAGGGCTTGAGCGTAAGCGCCACGCGGCGGACTTGGGCATAGCCGGGGAAGCTGCGCAGTTGTTTGCCGATGCGTTCGAGTATCACCTCATGCAACGTGGAATCGTTCAGAGCGGCGGCCGAGTCATGATCCAGGGCCAGCTCGGCGGCCAGATTCTTCCAACGCTCCGGATTGAGCACCAGCAGGGCGCTCAGATAGGGGCACCCCTCCCCGATGACCACGACGTGATCGAACAGCGGGTCTGTGGCGATGGCCATCTCCATGTCCGACGGCGGCACTTTTTCGCCGTTGGCGAGCACGATGATCTCCTTGATACGTCCGATTATATAGATGTGTCCGTGCTCGAGTCGCGCCTGATCGCCCGTATGCAGCCAGCCCTGCGTATCGATCATCCGGGCGGTGGCTTCCGGCAGATTCCAGTAACCGAGCATCACGCCTGGGCTTTTGATCAGAAGTTCCTGGTTCTCGCCGGTGCGCACCTGCACCTCCGGCAGCGGGACGCCCACGCTGGTCGGATCATTGTCGTCGATCCGGTTTACACTGATCGTCGGGCTGGTTTCGGTCAGGCCATAGCCTTGCAGGATCGGCAGTCCCAGCCCGATGAAAAGGCGCGCGATGGGAAACGACAAAGGCGCCGCGCCGGATATGGCGATGCGCAGGCGTCCGCCCAGCCTGGCAAGAATTTTCCGGGCCACCAGTGCGTTCAGCAGCGGCCAGCACCATAGCCAGGGCGTCCAGGGTGCGCGTTGTTGCAAAAAAAGAAAACGGCGCCAGCCCAGCGCCACCGTCCACTGGAAGAGCCGGCGCGCCAACGCGGATTTCTTCTGGAGCCGTGCCTGAATATTGGCATACGCCCGCTCGAAGGTGCGCGGCACCGTGATAAGCACCGTCGGACCCACTGCGAGCATGTCTTCGGCCAGCAGTGTGATAGAGCGGGTGTAGGCCACGGTGGAGCCGGACATCATGGGCACGTAGTAGCCTACGGTACGCTCAAAGGTATGGGACAACGGCAGGAACGACAAGAACAGATCGTCATGCGTGGTCATGAAGCATTGCAGGCCGGCATAGGCGTTCCATACGATGTTGCGGTGGCTGAGCATAACACCCTTGGGGCGGCCCGTGGTGCCGGACGTGTAGACGATGGTGGCCAGGGACTGCGGATCGCTCGCACGTGCGCGCCGATCACCGCCATCGTTCGGCAGCCAGTCGCCGATCCACTGCAACCGCGGATCACTCTCGGACGGCCCGATGGGCAGCAGCGTCAGAATGCGCGCCAGACCGCTTAATTGCGCGTAAACGGGGCGCAACGCCTCCCAGTGCCGGGGACCTTCGATCAGCAGCAATTTCACGCCCGCATCTTGCAGAATATACGCCACGCTCTCGGCGCGGTCGTTGGTGTACACGGGAACCACGACCAGCCCCAGACCGTGCGCGGCCTGATCGAACATGACCCATTCCCGGCAGTTGCGCAACATAACCGCGATGCGGTCGCCCGCCCGCAGCGGTTCGCGCTCCAGGCCTGCTTGCCAGCGGGAAACCTCGCGGGCCATTTCTCTCCAGGTGGAGGATTTCCAGATGCCGTCCGAATCGTCGAAATAGCGATACGCGACGGAGTCGGGCGTGCGTCGCACCCGCTCCCGGAACAGCCCGGCGAGGGTCTCCGCGCTTTCGGGGGAGATGGGACCGGATGTGCCTGAGCTCACAGTTGCGGCCCCCGCTGCAACAGCGCCTCCCAGCCTGGGTCAGGGGCGAAGCGCTCGCCATACGCGCGTTGGAGCTTTTGCATGGTTTCCAACATGCCGGTGATTCCTGTCTCCTGCGCGTAGCGTATGGGACCGCCGCGGAACGGGGCAAAGCCGGTGCCAAAGATCACGCCCGCGTCCAGCAGATCGGCGTCCGCGACTACCCCTTGGCGCAGACACGCTACCGCCTCGTTAACCATACGCAGGATCATGCGCTCGGCGAGATCCGGCGGTGGCGTATAGCCTTTATCCGCCGGAGGTTTAACGGGCTTCCCGTCGCGGTATGGATAGAAACCGCGGCCGCTTTTTCTTCCCAGACGACCCGCTTCGCACAATTCGCGCAGGCGCGGCGGAGTCGTCAGGGACAGGCGCTGGGAGAGGATATCCGCTACCGAAAGGCAGATGTCCAGACCGACGGTGTCGCCCAGCTCAATAGGCCCCATGGGCATGCCGAAGTCCACCGCCGCCTGATCAATCACCCGGCCGGGAACGCCCTCGCTTTCCAGCGTGACGGCCTCCAGCAGGTAGGGCATAAGAACGCGGTTGACCAGAAAGCCGGGGCTGTTCTTGACCGGCAGCGGCAGGTGGTCGATGTGGCGCACCAATGCGCAGGCCCGGCGCGCAATGGCCGGATCCGTAGCCGGGCCGTCGACCACCTCGACGAGCTGCATCTTCGCCACCGGGTTGAAGAAATGAAGTCCCACCAGGCGTTCGGGCCGCGCCAGCGCCGCGCCCAGCACGTCCAGCGGTATGCTGGAAGTATTGCTGGCCAGCACCGCCTGGGGTTTCAGTCGCGGTTCGATGTCGCAGAAAAGTTTTTGTTTGACCGCAATATCTTCGAACACGGCTTCGATTACCACGTCGGCCTGTCGCAGACCATTGCCGGCGATGTCCGGGATCAGGTTATCCCCGGCGGCCCGCACCAGGCGCGGGAGCTTGAGGCGTTTCTGGAACAGTGCGAAGGCCCGTTGGAGCGAAGCGCCAATGTGATCCGGCGCTGGATCCTGCAAGGTAACACGCAAGCCGCTCATGGCGCACAAGGCCGCGATGTCGCCGCCCATCACGCCCGCGCCGATCACGTGTATGTGTTGGGGAGCGAAATCGCTGGTGCGACCCAGTGACTTAAGACGTTCTTGGAGCAGGAACACGCGTATCAAGTTGCGCGCGGTCGGTCCCGTGATCAGCCGCGAAACGGATGCGGCCTCTTTGTCCAGCATCCGCTGCGGATCATTCGCATTTTGTACCCACAGATCGATCAGCGCGTAAGGCGCCGGGTAATGCGCCTGGGGGGCATGGAGGCGCACCTTTCGGCGCAGGATGCGGCCCACCCAGGGGCGAGCGGGGCGCCAGGTGGTGGCGGTGTTCCATAACGTAAGCCGTCGCGGCGCCGGCGGGGTCAGAATCAAGGCCCGCGCCGCCCGCCGCAGGTAACGGGCCGGCGTCACTTGGTCAACCAGCCCGATCTTCTTCGCCGCGCGCGCATCAAGGGTGCGCCCGCTGAGCATCATGTCCATGGCCGCAAACGTTCCCACTCGCCGCGGCAGGCGCACGCTGCCTCCGAAACCGGGATGAATACCCAGGCGAACCTCGGGCAGGCCGATCCGCGTTCGCGGATCGTCTTCCGCCACCCGATAGGTGCAAGCCAGCGCCAGCTCCAGCCCTCCGCCCAGGCAGAAGCCGTGGATCAGGCTCACGCTGGGGTACGGCAGGTGCTCAATCTGGTCGAACATCGTCTGCACACGGCGGATTTGGGTGTAGGCCTGCGTGGAATCGGTAAAGGTGGTGAACTCTTTGACGTCGGCGCCGGCCATGAAACCATTGGGCTTGTCTGACAGAATCACCAGCCCGCGCGGGGGCTGGGCGCGCAGCGCCGCCAGATGTTGCTCCAACTCCGCCAGCACTGCGGAGGAAAGCACATTGGCGCTGGCGGCGGATACGTTCAAATGCAACCAGGCGATGCCGTCTTGATCGATTTGTGTCCGCCAGTGGTTGCTATCGGTAGACTCGCTCATGGCACTCCTTCCGCATTTCTTTCCACCAGCATGGCGCCGCCCTGACCGCCGCCGATGCACAGGCTCGCGACGCCGCGGCGCGCGCCACTCCGTTGCAGCACGCGGAGCAGGTGCAGCGACAGCCGCGCTCCGCTGGCGCCGACCGGATGCCCGATGCTGATGGCGCCGCCGTCGACGTTGAGCCGCGCCCGGTCAATCTCTCCCACCGGTCCGTCCAGCCCCAGTGCGTCGCGGCAGTAGTCGCCGTCCTGCCAGGCCGCCAGGCAGGCCAGCACCTGCGCGGCAAAGGCCTCGTTAATTTCCCAGTAATCTATGTCTTGAATCTGCAAATGATTGCGGGCCAGCAGAGATGCCATGGCGTGCGCCGGGCCGAGGCCCATCTGCGCCGGATCAAGGGCCGCCCAGGCAACATCCACGATTCTGCCCAACAAAGGGAGTTGATAGCGCCGCACCGCCTCTTCGCTGGCCAGGATCAACCAGGCGGCGCCATCAGTGATTTGCGCGCTGTTACCCGCCGTGATCTCGCCGAACGGCCGGTCGAAGACCGGCTTGAGCCGGCCAAGTTTCTCCGCGTCGGTGTCGCGGCGCAGCCCGTCGTCCGATGCGTAGCGCGCGCCATGCGAATCGTATATGTTTTCCACTTCGCCCTCCAGCCGGCCCTGGTCCTGGGCGCTGGCCAGTCGCCGATGGCTTTCCAGAGCGAAAGCGTCCATCTGCGCGCGGTTGATCTGAAAACGATGAGCGAGGATCTCCGCGGTTTGGCCCATGGATAACCCAACCACGGGATCAGTCAACCCGCGCAACAGGCCGATAACAGGCTTGAAATGGGCCGGACGCAGGCGCCCGAGCGCTTTGACGCGTTCGGCGATACCCCGTGCGGCAGTCCAGCCACCCAGCCAGGTCACCAGCTTTGGATCCAGCAGCAGGGGGGCATGGCTCATGGACTCGACGCCGCCGCAGAGCACCAGATCGCTGCGCCCGCAGGCAATGTTCTGCGCGGCGCAATCCAGGGCCTGTAGGCCGGAGGCGCAGTTACGCTGCACGGTCCAAGCCGGCATCTGATGACCACAGCCCAGGCGCAGCGCCGCCACGCGGGCGATGTTGGCCTCGTCCGGTCCCGGCATTACGCAACCCAGAATCACTTCGTCCAGCGCACCAGGCGCAAACGGCTGGCGCGCCAGCAGCGGGCGGCCTGCGGCAACGGCCAGATCCGCGGCGCTGAACGGTCCCGGCGTATTCCTGGCCTTGAGGAACGGCGTGCGTGCGCCATCAATTACGTATACGGCCCTGCCGTTGAAGGAGCGTGTAAGCGGCGTCATGTTTTTTTCTCTCCGCCAAAATTAGCCGGAAAGTCATCAACCTTGACGACTTCTTTGCGGGCCGCCTCGGCCTCGCGCATCAGGGCGGCCGCGCGGGCGTCGAGGACGCCGCGCTGCAGCGCCTGGTCCAGCAATCGATCCAGCGGGGCTTCCGCCAGTTGGCCTTTTTTGACCGCACGTCTGAGTTTCTGTTCCGTTTCACTGGAGATGATAACCTTTCGCAAGGCGTCTTCCAGGCGGCCCAGGGGTTCGTCCGTGCCGGATGGTACGAAGATTCCCGCGGTCAAGCGATCGCGGGCCGCGGATGGTTCCAACACCAGACGCGCGACGGTATGCCCCAGGGTGTCGCGGGGGGGCGCGTAAGGCTTGCCGAGCGGGAATATCAGCAGGCGCAGTTTCCAAGCCGCCAGGCGATTCGGTAGATTGCGCAGCACCTCGTCCAGGCTCACTTGAATCTGGTGCAGGGATTGTTCGCACGCCCATTGTACCAGTGGCAGATCCGCTTCCGGTTGTCCCTGGTCCTGGAAGTGGCGCAGAACCGTCGACGCCAGATAGAGATGGCCCAGCGCATCAGCCAGGCGTCCGGAAAGTTTTTCCTTGCGCTTGAGCGCAGCGCCGAGCGTAAGCATGGCGGCGTCGGCGGTCAGCGCAAAGGCGGCGCTCATGCGCGTCAGGTGCTGATAATAGCGGCGCAGCCGGCCCCTTCCCGGCGCGGGAGACAGGCGTTCTCCGGTCAGGCCCAGGAATAGCGCGCGGGCGGCGTTGCCAAGGGTAAATCCGATATGGCCGAACAGGGCGCGGTCGAAATTCTTCGAGGCGCGCCGCGGGTCCGTGTCGCTCGCCGCCTGCATTTCCTGGCGCACGAACGGATGGCAACGCACCGCGCCTTGCCCGAAGATGATCAGGCTTCGCATCAGGATATTGGCGCCCTCCACCGTGATGCTGATGGGCAGGGCCTGATAAGCCCGCCCCAGCAGATCGCGCGGCCCGACGCAGATGCCGCTGCCGCCCTGGATGTCCATGGCGTCGTTGATCACCCGGCGCATGGCTTCCGTGAGCTGGTATTTGACGATGGCGGAGATCACCGCCGGCCGCTCTTGGCGGTCCACCATGTTCGCTGTGACGAGGCGCGCGGCGTCCATCATATAGGTGGTGCCGGCCATGCGCGCCAGCGCTTCCTCAACGCCTTCGAAATATCCGATCGGCATTTTGAACTGCTTGCGCACGCGCGCATAGGCGCCGGTTGCGCGGCAGGCCGTTTTCCCCGCCGCGGCGCTCAGCGCCGGCAGGGAGATGGAACGGCCCGCCGCCAGGGTTTCCATCAGCATTCGCCAGCCCTGGCCGATGCGCTCCGGGCCGCCGATGATCCACTCCAGCGGAATAAACACGTCGGTGCCGTAGTTGGGGCCGACCTGGAACGCCGCATTCAGGGGTATATGGCGCCGCCCGATACGGATGCCCGGTGTTTGGGTGGGAATCAACGCCAATGTAATGCCCAGATCTTCTTTATCGCCCAGCAGGTGTTCGGGATCGTACAGCTTGAACGCCAACCCCAGCACCGTGGCCACCGGACCGAGGGTGATGTAACGCTTTTCCCAGTTCAGTCGGATGCCGATGATTTCCTTGCCCTGAAAATTTCCCCGGCGGATCACGCCATTGTCCGGCATGGAAGCGGCGTCGCTGCCGGCCTCCGGGCCGGTCAGGGCAAAGCAGGGAATTTCTTCGCTGCGCGCCAGCCGCGGCAGGTAATGAGATTTCTGCTGCTCCGTGCCGTAGTGCAGCAGCAGCTCGGCCGGTCCCAGGGAGTTCGGCACCATCACGGTCACCGCGGCGGTCATGCTGCGGCTGGCGATTTTCATAACCACGGCGGAATGGGCCAGAGCGGAGAACTCCAGACCGCCGTAGCGGCGCGGAATGATCATCGCGAAGAAACCGTGATCCTTGATAAACTGCCAGATCTCCGGCGAAAGATCATAGTCTTCATGGGTGATGCGCCAGTCATCCAGACGCCGGCAGAGCTCTTCCACCGGGCCGTCCAGAAACGCCTGTTCCGCGGCGCTTAACACCGGCGCCGGCCCGGCGTGCAGCTTTTTCCAGTGCGGACGGCCGCTGAACAGCTCGCCGTCCCAGCCCACCGTGCCCGCTTCCAGGGCCTCGCGCTCGGTCTGCGACATGGTCGGCATGAGGCCGCGGTACAGCCGCAGCAGATAGTCGCTGATCAAGCGGCGCCGCAGGGGAGTGAAATTAAGGGGCACGGCGAGCAACACGAAAACGCCCCAGGCGATGAACATCGCCGCCCCTGCCGGTTTGTCCAGGACGGTCCACAACGCCAGCGCGATCAGCGCCAGCGCGGTCCAGAGCCGTAACGGCGCCCGCAGGTAAGCCAGCGCCCAGGCGGCGGCGATTGCCGCACTCCATTCAACGATGTTGATCATCATGATTCCTTCCTGAAACTCCCGCGGCCGGCGCGCCGCGTTCCCCGGCCGGCGGCGGCCGGCTGTCGTGCGGATACTTGGCCATTAATAAATACTTGCAGAAATTGCGCATCGGCCCGCCGCGGCGGGTGGGGAACACTCTGGAAAACAACTCATTTGGATAGGCCAACATCAATCTCCGAATTCCCAAGTGTGCCGGCAAGGTAGTTTATCGCACCCCTTCTAAAAAAAACAGTATGGATATGAAAAAAGCCTCATCAGGCTCGCGCCCGATGAGGCTTTGGATTCAATAAACCGCGCCCGGCCGTCCGGATTCAATCCGTATCGCCGGGCGAGACGTTAGTAATTCATGGCGATGTCCATGCCCGCCACGGTGGCGTCGCTGTGACTGCCCGTCGGCTGCTGGTAACGAGTGCCGGCGAATACGCCTTCGACGAAAGCGCCCACCGAGTAGGTTCCATATCCGGCCGGGATGTGCAGAACCCCGTTAAGCGGATAACTGGCGCCCACTCCGACGGTGGTGCCCAGATAACCATCGCGGTAATTGGCCACCCCGCCCACGGAACTCACATCCAGCCGCTTCTCGCCGGAAATAAACGACATGTTCCAGTAAGGATGGATCGCCAGCCCGCCGGTGTTCGGTATCACATAACGGGGGTTGATGCCGATTTCCCAATACTGGCCGGCGCCGGAGGTGTAATAAGCGCTGCCAAAGTCAAGGCCGATGTACACATAAGGATGCAGCGCGAAGCAGCCGAGGAAGCGCTGATCATTCAGGGTGAACTTGAAGAACCACTCCTGCTGGCTGGTTTGTTTATGGCCGACGACAGCGTCCCCGTCGTTAACACCAAAGGGGTCATCACCATCAACTGCGGTAATCGGCGTGATGAAGTTTCTGTAACCGGTGTCGAAGCCGAGCAGATTCATGAATTCATGGTGATAGCCGACGGTGATGAACAACGATGTGAAATCGCTCGATGGCATGTACCCATCGGAGCCTCCGTCGCCGCCGCCGACTCCGGCGCGGTTCTGGGCAAAGCCGTTCAGATACGGCTTCTTGATGTTGGAGGAGAAATCGGCGAAGGTTTTCAGGTAGACATCGCCAATGGTCCCCAGATTGACATCCAGTTTGCTGTTGTTCATCAGGTTGAAGCGGTTCGGCGCGATATCGCGATAGCGGAACCAGTAGTCGTTGGCGTAAGTGAACTTGGTCGATATGTGAATTCGACCATTGTTTGTACCCACGGCTTCCTGCGACGGAACGGCCGGATTGGCCGCCAGGTTGGCGATGTCATCAGCCGCCAGAACACTCGCTGATGGCTCTCTGGCCTGGGCGGGGGTGGTGGAATTGGTGGCCGCCGTGGCCACCGCTGCGGACGCGGCGAGCGCCAACGCTCCCGCAAGCAGCACCTTAGTGGAGTTTGGCATCGTGTGCCTCCTTATAAAAGAACTTTCCAAACCCGCCACCGAATCCACGGTGGCCACTTTCCTTACTAGTTCGGAACACCGGGCGTAATTGTACGTCCGGAAACATTTGTCGCAATAGCACGACAGGCTATCGAAATATTATCGGCTCTTTGGGTCCGGAAATTAAAGCTATTTCCGCGGCCACAAGTCCTTATAGCCGCCATAATGCTAATGCCTTTGGTTAAGATTGCAAGATCGCGGTGTAAAAAATTTGAAAATAGGGATGCTGCCGATTCTGAATAATTTCGGTTAATAATGCTATAACTGCTTTATTATAGCATGGTTAGAAAAAGCGCGCGGTATGGGGTGCAGTACGAAGCATGGGTTCGTAGCCATGGGTTTACCAAACCATCTTGCGTCGATTAACCGGCTGGTTCGATTCGAAAATGCCGTGGTAACCGTTCACGCACCGGATGTTTTTGGCGCACGTCCCGGCGGGCATGGGTTTTCCCGGTGTGCCGGGACCGCCAATCACCGCGCTGCCCCAGTTATGCAGATGCGTTGTGGAATCCCGCGGCCGTTTTGCGTCCACCTCCGGGCGGCTTTTCACGCTCGTGGTTGGTAATAGAGTGGTGGTTGAATTACGAGGCATGATGGTTTGCGGTTACGGACGGCCGTGGATTTCCATCCACGGCTGCGGGGGGGCGACTAGTGCTCTGTCAGCCGTGTAATGATGGATTGACGGCGGGCCAGAGGGCCGTGGGCGCGAAGCGAGGAGGATGGCGTATGCAAACATACGTTGACGACGAGCGACAAAGCCCACGGC
>JAKBMM010000025.1 GCA_021831565.1 Planctomycetota bacterium | reverse complement strand
AGGATATGAAGTCCTTGAACATCGAACCGCACAAGTTCCATGGCGAATGGAATTACACCATCAAGCCTAGAAAACTCGGAAAAGGCGGCTAGTCGAGTTGTTCAAGTTATTTTGCGGAGGCTCCTTAGCGGGTTAAATCGGCGGGATGGGCGCTTTATTGATGAACGGCGGAGAACGGCGGCGGCGGGGGGGGATGCCAGGGATCCCGCCCGGTTAATAATTAACTATATTCACTTATCCATTTTTCCATTTCAGTGGCGGCGGCGGCGTCGCTCCTCTGCGCGGGCGGGTGTTTCATCAGGGCCGCACAGACCGCGCCGAGCGGGCCGCCCCGGCGATGCCGCAGGGCCAGCGCCGCGCAGCGGATCGCGTCCACCACGACCCCGGCGCTGTTCGGTGAATCTTCCACCGAGAGTTTCAGGTCCAGCTCCAGCGGCAGTTCCCCGAACCCATGCGCGTTCATCCGGATATGGCATACCTTGTTATCCGCCAGGAACGCAATGTAATCGGACGGGCCGATGTGGATATGCCGCTCGTCCAGGCCGTGGCGCAACTGGCTGGTGACCGCCTCGGTCTTGCTGATTTTTTTTCCGGCCAGGCGGGGGCGTTCGAGCATGTTAAGAAAATCGGTGTTGCCGCCGACGTTGAGCTGGTAGCTCGACTGAATTGTCACGCCGCGGCTCTCGGCCAGGGCCATGAGCTGGCGATGGACAATCGTGGCGCCGAACTGGGATTTCACGTCGTCGCCGACCAGGGGCAGACCGGCCTGTTGAAAACGCCCGGCCCAGACCGGATCGCTGGCGATAAAAACCGGAATACAATTGACCATCGCCAGGCCGGCTTCCAGCGCGGCCCGGGCGTAAAACTCGGCGCCGATCTGCGAGCCCACGGGCAGATAGTTGAGCAATATGTTCGCACCCGTGTCGCGCAACACGCGCGCCACGTCCGCCGCGGAGGCGCGTTCCGCTTGCGGATCGACCTCCACGTGTTGCGGGAAACCTTCCTGCCGCAAGTGCGCCGCCACGCCATCGCCCGGCGGCCCGGGATACACGACGGCGCCATCATCGTCCGGATCGTGGCAGAAAATGCGGCTGTTATTGGGTTCGGCGAAAATGGCCTGGGCGACACGCCGTCCGATTTTGCGACGATCCACGTCGAAAGCGCAGGCGATATGGATGTCGCCGACGCTCCATCCGCCGATGATCGGGTGCATCAATCCGCTGTGGGAGCCGCTGCGGCGGTAAAAGGTAAGTCCCTGCACCAGAGCGCTGGCGCAGTTGCCCAGGCCCGCGATGGCGATACGAGGGTGTTGGATCGACATACCTTTTCCGCCGTTGTCAGCGTGCGCGTCGTTCATTTCGTTGGGCGATCCGCGTTTTCCAATGCCAGGCAGCTATAAGCCGTCACCAGGTCCGCGTGGGCCTCGAGCCAGCGGACCGCCCAGAGATTTTTCCAGGATCCGTTCTTCAACTGCAGTGCGGCCAGCCGGCGATGCAGTTCGCTGCGCCAATGGTGCTTGATGCCATTGACATCCGTAATGGTCTTCACGCCCAGGGCGTGCAGCGCGCGGCCGAACATCAGGTAGTAATAAAAAAGGCCCATCCTGCTGCCGCCCGTGCCCGGATTGGAACGAAGCGTCCAATGGCGGCGAATCCATTTCACGGCGGCTTTCACCCGCGGGTCGGCTTTCGTCAGACCGCAATAAACCATGCTTTTTAGTCCCGCATAGGTCATGCTGCCGTAGGCGGTCCACTCGCTCCGGAGCGAGCCTTGCGCCGTACCGGCGCCGCGTAGAATATCATGATTCCCAAAAGCGCTTCCCCCGCCATGGACCGGGGTATAGATAAAACCGCCGTTATGCGTTCCCCTGGCCCACGGCATGGGATTGGTTTCGCTGTTCTCCTGGCAGCGCGTCACAAACACCAGCGCCCGTCGCATGGCCGGATTGCTCGCCGGCACGCCGCTGTCATGCAGTGCGGAGATAAAAAAGGAGGTGTTGGAAAGGTCCGGCCGACCGTTGCTGTAACCCACGCCGCCGTACCAGGAACTGTTCGGCGTAATCACCCGCCCCCGGGCGTCTTTGCGGCCGGCGACGTGCTGGAGCGAAATGAGGTACTTTTGCGCCTGCCGGATCTGTTTTTTATAAGTGCCGCCGGGCAGCGCGGCCAATGCGCTCAATACAATGCTGGTGTTGTAAGCCTGGAGCAGATCGTGCACGTAAAAGCCGCCGTCCGGCTGACGGGTGCTTTCGATATATTTCATCGCCTTGACGATGGCGGCGTTGTCAGCCGGGTACCCGCCGCGAAGCAAGGCCCGGACCGCCAGGGCCGTGACCGCCGGCCCCACCTGCTCCATCCATCCGCCGCGGGAGTTCTGATGCCGGATCAAGTAGCGCAATCCGCCGGCCAGGACCGGATCAGTCTGGTAGAGAGGTTTTTTCGCCGCGGCTCTCCCGGCTGGAGCCAGCATCGCCAGCAGCAAGGGCGCCGCCGCCATCATCGGGTGTGCGCATCGTTTCATGATTTTTACTCCTGGAAAAGAGCAAACAGTTTCATGGGCGGAGCGCCATTTCCGCCGCACCGCTGCATCATAATATCCTTCAGCGAACCGCCGCGCCCGCGTGCAACAGTAGAATGAATTCGTTGTTGCCGCCATGGCCGGTGATGGGACTTTTCACCAGATGGCTGATCACCAAGTCCATCTTCTGGATATTTTCCGCCACCTTCGCCAGTTCATTGAGAGCTTGCGCTTCGGTGAGAACTCCCCGCTGCTTGACCGCCACCTCGCTTTCGTAATGCGGTTTCACCAGCGTCAAGATACTGCCGCCGGGACGGACCAGTCCGAGGGCCACGGGCAGGATTTTCTCCTGCCGCGTCCAACCGACGTCGATGGTGAGCAAATCCACCTTCTCCGGCAGCGCCAGGTGCAGGGCATTGCATCGCTCCATCACTATGACGCGGGGATCCCGGCGAAGTTTCCAGGCCAGAACGCCATAGGCGGTATCCACGGCATACACGCGGGCCGCGCCATGCGCCAGCAGACAATCCACAAACCCGCCGACATGGGAGCCAAGATCCGCGGCGATAAGCCCCCGGATATTCAGTTGGAGCGCCGTCAGCGCCGCGTGGAGTTTGACACCGGCGCGGGAGACAAAACCGACGGATGTCTCCAACGGGGGAACAATGAGCCGGGGCAAAGCCAGAGGATGCTAACCTCCCTGGAATTCTGTCTATATGAGATAGGCTCTTATGCGGCCGCCGGCGCCTTTAGGGCGTTGAGTTTGCGCATCAGCCGGCTCTTTTTGCGGGCGACGGTATTGCGGTGCAGGGTTCCCTTGGCGGCGACCCGGTCCAGCGTCTGGATCGTCGTGCGCAGCGCCGACTCCGCGCCGGGTATATTCTTGGCATCCATTAAAGCGGCGAGTTTTTTGATCTGGACCCGGACCTGCTTTTTCCGGCTGCGGTTGCGCAGGCGACGCTTGGCGGTCTGCCGGATTCTCTTTTTCGCGGAAAGCGTGTTGGCCACGTAGATCTCCTTGTACGCCCGTCATGAAAATTCGCCGGACGCGTGTCGGCGTCTGATTTCGTTCACAGCGGCGAATCAAATAATATCTTACAAGATGCTCTCTTTTTCAAGTATCACTTCTTGGTAATCGACGGACGATAGAGCGAACCGCCGAAGGCTTTTTTGTAATCGGTCCAGGCGGCGTCCTCGGTCGGCGCGGCGACGGCGTCGATCGCCATCTGCGTTTTCGCGTCCAGGTTATCGATCAAATTCACTAAAATGGCTTCGGGTGTTTTGGGCGTGACAGCGGCGCCGAACTCCGGCTGGCCATGGTGGGAAAGAACGATGTGTTCGAGAACCATCAGCAGATCGGGACGCAAGGGACGGCCCTGCCGAAGGGCGATTTCCCCGGCCCGCTGGTGAATCCATATCGCGCCCAGCGCGATATGGCCGACCAGCCGGCCCTCATCGGTATAGTCAAAACCGCAGGCAAAGGAAAGTTCCGCGGTCTTGCCGATATCGTGAAAAAACAGGCCGGCCAGCGCCAAGTCCTTGTCAATATCGGGATAACGCGGGCAAATCAACAGGGCCAGCTCCAGAAGGTTTACGGTGTGTTCAAGCAACCCCCCGATCCAGGCGTGATGCATAGACTGCGCGGCGGGGGAAGCGGAGAACTTTTTCATGAATTCCCCATCGCTTAGAAACGAATCAACAAGTTGCGCCAAGTCCCGGTCCTGAATCTGCTGGAGTATTTCCCGCAGGCGAGCCTGCATTGCGGGAATGCTTTTGGACGTCTGCCGAAGCAACTGGCCCAGATCAATCTGGGAAATGTCCTCCACGCGGGCGATGTTCTCGGCCACCAGTTGCAGATGTCCCTGGTAGGTCTCTACCCGGCCGCGGACCTGCACGTAACCGGGCGACGGTATGCGCTCATATTGCTCGCGCGGCACATTCCACATACGGCAATGAATCCGGCCGGTGGCGTCGGTGCAGTCGGCCTTCAAATAAGGTTTGTTCGTGCTGGTGGTTCCCAACTGCTTGCCGCCGATGATAAAGGGTTGATCGACGGCGTCTCCTTCGCGCAACTGGGCGATAGCAATTCTGGCCATGATGAGGAAAACTCCCGGGTGGTCCCAAAGATCGACTATTGGAAAGCCTACGGGATTTGAGCGTCGATCACAACCGCCGCTGTAATACTGGTAAGATAAACGCTATTCTCATGGAGGGGACTAAGCTAAGGAGGATCGGCCGGGGGCCCTGATCTTGTGAAGAGTGTTCTGGCATGGAGTCCACATGCCGGTTAACGAAACATCCCATCCCAACAGCAAGCCGGCGGCTGGCGCGGTCCCGGGCGGAGAGACTATTCTTACCATTAACGGCGGCTCCTCCAGCATTAAATTTGCGCTTTACAGCTCCACCCATCCGCCGGGACGATTGCTCTGGGGCGAAATTGTACGCATCGGCCAGGCGAATTCGCGGCTGATAGCCCAAAGCTCGACGGGCGCGGATCCTGCGGACATCGCCGCCGTGGTGGATGAACCGATCAACGCCGATACGCATCAGCGCGCGGCCGGGGAATTGGCCCTCTGGCTGCGAAAACACCTGGATCATCTCCAGGGATGCTCGGTAGCCGGCGTCGGTCACCGCGTAGTGCACGGCGGCCCGCGGCTTCTGGAACATCAACCGGTTACCGCGGAGCTGCTCGCCGAGTTGCGACGAACCGTGCCCTTGGACGCGGCCCACCTCCCGCGCGAAATCACATTGATTGAAACGCTCACAAAAGAGTTTTCGTCCGCCCTACCCGTGGCGTGCTTTGATACGGCATTTCATCGTGATCTGCCGCTGACGGCGCAAATGTATCCCATTCCCCGCCGCTATTTTTTTCGGGGTGTACGGAGGTTCGGCTTTCACGGCCTTTCATTCTCGTACCTGCGGCGGGAACTGGGGCGCCTGGCCGGGGCGGAGGCCCAGGGACGGGTCATTCTCGCCCATCTTGGTTCCGGCGCCAGCATGGCGGCTCTCTGTGGCGGCAAGCCGATGGACACCACGATGGGTTTCACTCCCGCGGCGGGATTGATGATGGGTACCCGCCCGGGCGACATGGACCCCGGATTGGTCACCTATCTGATGAAATGCGAGGGGCTGGCGCCGGAAGCCATGGAGCGATGGATCAGCGGCGAATGCGGCCTGCTGGCTGTTTCCGAAACCAGTTCCGACATGCGCGATTTGCTCTGGCGCCGCGGGCACGATCCGCGCGCCGCCGAGGCGGTGGCTCTTTTCTGCCGCCAGGGACGTAAATGGATCGGCGCCCTGGCGGCGGCAATGGGCGGACTCGACACGCTGGTATTCGCCGGAGGAATCGGCGAACACGCTCCGGAAATCCGCGAACATATTTGCCGTGGATTGGAATTCATGGGTATTGCGATTGATCCCATCCGCAATGTACGCGGCGAACCGATAATCTCCAGTCCGGCCGGCCGCGTGCGAGTTCGCGTGATTCCCACCGACGAACAAATCATGATTGCCGAGGCGGTGTTGCATATTCTCAAACCGCCGGCCCGCGACGACAGCAACGGCTCGCCAACCGGCGCGCCCATCCAACCAGCTTCTATGGCCACGGGAGAAAGGCAATCCGCATGAGGGTTCTTCCTTGACGGGGTATTGTTTCCACCGGGGTAACCGTTCACGCACCGGATGTTTTTGGCGCACGTCCCGGCGGGCATGGGTTTTTCCGGTGTGCCGGGACCGCCAATCACCGCGCCACCCCAGTTATGCAGCTGCGTGGTGGAATCCCGCAGCCGTTTTGCGTCCACCTCTGGGGGGCTTTTCACGGTCGTGGATGGTAATAGAGCGGTGGTTGGTTTAAGAGGCATGATGGTTTGCGGTTACGGACGGCCGTGGATTTCCATCCACGGCTGCGGGGGGGGCGACCATGGGGCAGCCGCGAGGATCGCAATCCCGCGGCCGTTTTCCGCGCCGCCGTGAACGGTTACCTCTTTGTGCAACCGTGGGTCATTGCGTTCGTAAAGTATTGGCCCTACATTAACCGGCATCATCACGCCCGACGAGATACGGGTGGCGTTTGCAAATTGCGTGAGGCCCGATAGCTATCCCGGTAGATGCCAAGGATTTCCTATGTAATTAGTATGTAATCCCACCCAATAGCTGGCGATTATATAAAATAATCCTTGAAACGTTGACTATTATAATTCCTATTGTAATAATAGGTAATGGATTTTTTATTGGAGTTTTCCATGACCGCCGAAACTGGAACAGTAGTAACCGCCGATGGCCGCAAACTTAACAAGGTCGAGGCTATCAAGTTGGCCAAAGACGGCCTGGAAGTATGGAATGATATTTTCGCGTATGCCCGGGCGGACGTCACCGAGCCGCTGGAAAAGCTTTTAAGTCCCAAAGACCTGGAAACGTTCCAGCGTACCATTCCCAACGCCACCGCGGGCGAGGTGGTCCGCAGCGCCGCCCGTCGGGCCAAAATCGCCGAGGAAGATCTCGTCCGGCTCCGCTGGTTCGGCATTTACCAGCAACTTCCCAACCTCTGCCACTTCATGCTGCGGATCCGTATTCCCAATGGCTTTATCGACGCCCGCCAGCTCCGCGTGGTCGCCGCCCTTGTCGAGCAATACGCCGGCGGTTTCGCCGACATTACCAGTCGCCAGAATTTCCAGTTGCACTGGCTCACCATTGAAGCGGTGGCGGAAATTCTGCCGCGGCTGGAAAAAGTCGGCTTGGTCAGCAAGTTCGCCTGCGGCGACACGCCGCGTAATGTCGTCGGCTGCCCGTTGGCCGGCTACCTCAACGCGGAAATTATCGACGCTTCCCGCCTTTGCCTGGAAGTAAACCAGATGTTCCTGGACGGTGATAAGGAATTCAGCAACCTGCCGCGGAAATTCAAGACCAGCATCGGCGGTTGCCATTTGCACTGCCACCAGCCGCAGATCAACGACATCGGCCTCTTCGGCGTCAAGCGCAGCAATCCCGCCACCGGCCATGAAGAACGCGGCTACGGGGTAACCGTCGGCGGCGGTTTATCCAGCCAGCCGTACATCGGCCAGGGGTTGCGGGTATTCATCCGGCCCGAGCAGGCGCTGGCGGTCTGCCGCGGCATCGCGCATATTTTCCGCGACTATGGCTACCGCGAAAAACGCACGCGGGCGCGGATGAAATATCTGGTCTCCGATTGGGGCTGGGAAAAATTCCGCGATTACCTGGAGGCGGGCATCGGCTTTCAACTCGAACACGACGAGAATCTTGCCGCGCCCGAATACGCCCCGCATACCGATCATCTGGGTTCCGGCCCGCAGAAGCAGCCGGGGCTTTCCCATATCGGCGTGCCCATTGAGCGCGGCCGGATCACGGCCCCGCAGCTGCACGCCGCCGCCGAGCTTTCCGAACAATACGCCGCCGCCGGGCAGGCCCGCCTCGCGCTGTCCAACAAGCAGAATCTGCTATTCCTGAACATTCCCACCGGCTCCGTGCCGGAGATGTCGCGCCGCCTGGACACCGCGGGCCTGCCGCCGCACGCACCGCTATGGCGCGGCAACCTGCTGTCCTGCACCGGCACGCAGTTCTGCAACCTGGCCATCGTGGAAACCAAACAGCGCGCCGCGAGCATTCTCAAGCACCTGGAACAGGACGTGGACATCGATACGCCGATCATGATCAGCGTCACCGGCTGCCCCAATAGCTGCGCCCAGTACCAGATCGCCGATATCGGCCTGATGGGCGTGGTGTGCAATTTTCGCGGCCGGCGCGGAACCGAGGCGTACCAGATTCTGCTCGGCGGCGGATTGGGTGCGGATGGCGCGTTCGGCAAGGTGGCGCTGAAAAAAGTTCCTGCGGAATTTGTACATAAGTCCATCTGTCAGATTGTGGAGGCATACCAGGCCAACCGCGTGGATGATGAGGAAACTTTCCGCCAGTTCGTGCAGCGCCACACGGCCGAACAGCTCGCCCAGTGGTTACACATTCCCGAAATGGCCGAGGTGCTTTAAGACGACGCCGCGCCCGCCCGGCTTTGGTATAATAAACGGATTGCCGTCGCCGGTGACGACGGGGCGATGAATTTGTCATTGCGGCCCCTGGGCCGGGGACCGGGTATCCAAGGAAAGGATGCGCTATGTTGGCATTGAGCCGCGGCGAAGGGCAAAGCATCATCATCGATGGAACCATTGAGGTAAAAGTGGTCAAGTGGTCGCGAACCAGCGTGCGCCTGGCGATCCAGGCGCCGCGGGAAATTCCCGTGGACCGCGATGAAATCTGGCGCCGCCAGCATCCCGGCGAGAAATCTCCTCTGGAAAAAGCCGAGGCGCAGCGACAGTTGCGCTTCCAAGACGCGGCCGCTGCGCCGGGCGCTTTGTCCGTGCCGCCGCCTCCTACCTCCGCAGCCTGATGCCTGGAGGCTTTCATGAACCGGCGCCCGGTATGTGTTGGAATCGTGGTGCTTGCGAGCCTGGTGGTGCTGGTAACGCCACCGGCCCGTGCGGCAGCACCACCGGCGTCCTCCGCCACCGTGCGGACGGCACACGAGTTTCCCAATCCCGGCAGGCCACGGTTGACCCGCCAGCAGCGCATCAACCTGGCCTGGCAGATCGCCTTGGCCGCCAATAATTTTTCGCCCGGTATTCTCGACGGCGTTTTCGGTCCTAATTCCCGCATGGCGCTCCGGGAGTATGGGGCGAGCAATTTTCCCGGCTGCAATCCTTTTAACCCGCATGATCCGCGCATTTATGACGCTCTGGACGTGGATGTTCGACACGTTTTTGCCACGTATACCATCAGTCCCCAGGATGCCCAGGCCGTGGGCCATCTGCATTATCACTGGCGGAGCATGGCCGCCGCCAGGCGCATGCCTTATGGGTCCCTGGCCGGCTGCCTGTGCGAAAAGTTCCACTGCACCCGGGCGCTTCTCCAGCGGCTCAATCCACGGTTGGAGTTGGGAGAGTTGCGTGTGGGTCAGACCATCAACGTGCCGAATATCCGGCCGTTTCCCGGTCCCAACGATTTCGGCTTGCCGGGCGGACTTTCCACGGTGCTGGCGCAGGATAAGGAGGACATGCCGGATCCCCGGGTGGCGTACCTGGTGATCAATCTGAAACAAAAAGTGATTCGCGCCTACAACCGGCACAACCGGCAAGTAGCCTTGTTTCATTGTTCCATCCCCGCCCATCAAGCGGGCTTTCCCACCCGGGACGCCCGGATCAAAGATATCGCCGAGAATCCCAACTACACTTTTTTACCATCCATGTATCCTCATGCTCATAGCAAACATGTTCTGATTATTCCCCCCGGGCCGCGCAATCCCGTCGGCGTGGTCTGGATGGGGCTGACCCTTCCCGGCGTGGGCATGCATGGCAACCCGGTGCCGCAGTACATCGGCCTGACCGGTTCCCACGGCTGTTTCCGGCTGACCAATTGGGACGCGGCCCGCCTGTTTACCCTGGTCCACATTGGGATGCCGGTGATCATTGTCAATCCCGCGCATCCAATTCCCCTGACGTTACATCTTCCGGCATATATTGATCCGCCGGGAGTGGTTATCAACAAGCCGCGGAGCGCCCCTTCCGGCTTCACGCGCCATGCGGGAACGGGCGGCTGAAATAAAATTGCGACTGCACGGTATGCAACGAGTGATTCTCATAGTGTTTCTTTCGGCGCTGTTTGGGGCCGGCCAGGCGCGGACTGCCGACAGCGCAGTGCCCGCCCCGGTCGCCGGGTTGGCCAAGTCGTCGTTTGCCGCCGCCAACAAAGCCGCCGGTACCGGCGCACCGGGAGAGGCCGGGCGATTCCGGCCCTTCGAAGCCACCGGCCGCGCCACGGCGCTGCGGATGCGCGTTGTGAAAACCAATCATCCCTCCGGTATCTACTGGCCGGGGCAGAAAGGGATCGTGACGCTGGCGGTCAAAAACATTTCGACCACGCCCCAGACGCTGGCCGGAAATTTAAAATGGTTATTTCAGCCGTTCCCTGAACACCTGGGCGGAATTGTGAAGCGCCAAAGAGGGCGGCTGCTCGCCACCACGCCCATTAATAAGACGGTTGTTCCACCGGGCCGGTCCATGCTGATTCGGTTGCCCGTGCGGTTTGAGAAAGCGGGCGGCTATCAACTTCGCTGGCAAGGTCGATCCGTTTATTCCGGTAATGCTCGCAAGCGGCATATCCGGTTTATGTGTGTGGACCGGCCGGCGGGGGAAAACTTGCCGGTGGCCGAGAGTCACTGGTTGTCGCATCTGCCGCGCGCTTTTTTTCAGTACCCACAAGCCGGGAACGGTTATATCGCCGATTATATGCGCCGGACTGGCATCCGGCGATTTACGTTGACGGTTTATCGTGGCCAGAGCGGCCCGCGAAGAACATTCAGGATATTGCCGGCCCTGGATAACGCGGGCGGGAAAATAGCCCTTGTGGTGGTCCTGGACGGTGCGACGCATTTGAATTGGGGCGAGCACTTCCTGCAAACCGCGGTGGTAAGATTTCGCCGCCAGCTCGCCCGCGCACTCCAGCGGCTCGGACCGCTTTGCCAGGCTCTGGTGATCGCTCAAAACGATGACTTATCGGCGAGTCTTAATTGGGATAGATGGCTCAAACCGGCGTACCGACGCTCGATTCTTCAAGCCCGACGAGTGTTTGCCCAGACGGTTTTTTCCATCGCCAAAAGAGCCAATCCCAATTTGCCGATTCTGGCGACGCCGCGGGTACTTAAACTCGGCTTTACGTTGAGGACGCGGGTGAAACACAAGCCGCCCGGCGGCTGTCTCGACGGCGTGGCCGTGCCTGATAGGACCGGATATATGCCGCTGGTCCATCAATTGGCCCTTGGTCATCCGCCGGTACGGGTCTGGGTGCTGCCGCCACAATCATACGCGGGCGTTATTTCGGTCAGACGTAGAATGAATGCGGGCGGCTCCGGCGAGCCGGGATTCGTTGGGCTTGCCCGGCGGCGCCATGTGAATCCGGCTATTGCTCTGGCCTCCGGCGCCGCGGTCGCGCCGCTTGGGTTCCGGCGCGCCGGGATCGGATATATCGCACATCTGTTGGGCTCGGCGGTACTGTTTCGCACGGTTCATCCCTATCTGCCGCCGCTGTTGGCGGTTTTCCAGCGCCAGGGTTATGCGGTGGCGGTAGTGGCCGGACTCGGCGCCGGGAGCGTGCGCGACGTGCAATGGGCGGCATGGAAACATTGGCCGCCGGAAATACGAAAGCTATCCGGGCGACCCCTGGCGGAGTTGATAAAATCCAAACATTCACCTCGGAAAGCTTACAAAAAGAAGAAATTCCCCTGGAGCCGGTGCTTCGCAAACGCTTATCCCATCGGCCGAATGGTGATATTTGACCCCGAAGGTGTAATGAGAGGCTTCAATTCGCAAGGCGAACCGCTTAAGACACGTTATCCCGGCGAAGTGGAGATTCCACTCAATAAGCAGTTGTTTTTCGTCAAAGCGCCGGGAGCGGCGCGGAATCTTGTCGCGGCTCTGCGAACGGCGGAATTACACGGCTTGCCGCCGGCGGCAATGGCGCCGTTCTGGAATAAAAACGGCAAAGTGTGCCCGTCTGGCAGTGGCGCATACCGGCTGGAAATAGTTATTCGCAACGCCCGGGTGGGGCGCTTGCCGGGTAAACTGCGGGTGATGGCGTTCAAGTACCCCAAGCCGAATAGTCAAGCCACCGCCCTTGCCAGGACATCCCCTCCGACGAGAGTACCGCCGGTGGGCGCGAAGAGCGCTTTATGGTCGAGCCGGTGGCGGAAAATTCGTATTCCGTCCGGTGGCATCACGGAATTGGAATTCACGGTCCCGCCGAACCTGATAACCGGACGGTATAAGTTCACAGCCGTATTACGGATGAAAGGACGAGAAGAACGAATCATATTTCACTGAGCCATTCCCGAATGAGAAATATTCCAGGTATTACCGTTGAACACGCACCCGCCGTGGCGCAGCGTGCCGGCCGCGCTATTTTACTTTTGCTCCATCGGGACGTAGCATATTCGCATGGATTGCAGCACCGGGTGAATTTCCGCAACCCTACATAATTTTGCGCAGGAGTGTTCTTATGAATTCGCGAATGAAATATTACCTGGTCGGCGCGCTCGCCTGCCTGGCGGTGGCCGCCGCTTTCCTGAGCTTTTCCGGTGTTTTAAGCGTATCGCGCGCCGCCAGCGGCTCCGTTGCAACGCCTCCGGGTGAAAAGGCCGCCGTCGGCACTCTCCAAACGAAGCTGATCCGGGACGGCCGCAAACTCGATCATCTGTTGCGGGGCTCCTCGCCGACCGCCTTATTTACCAATGCCAAACTGCGGGGCCGGATAAAGCCGAAGATTGTTCCGATACTATGGGATATAGTTACGCGTGTCGATTCGTTTAGCAAACAATTTCCCGGCGCCGCCGCCCAGGTCCGGTATCTCCAGTATCATTATCTGGCCTTGCTCGAACTGCTCGGCAACGCCCGGGCGACCGCCCGTTTGAAGGCGGCGCTCCAGAGCCATTCAAAAACCACGGTGCTGGCGGCCCAACTAGGCCGTTTGGAAGTGCAATGGTGGCAAAATGTTCATCATGCCGCCGGGCAACAAGCGGTTCTTCAACACTTGCAGAAATTGGTCCGGCAGGATCCCACCGATGATGATTTTACCGCCGTGGTCTATTCCATGTCCCGCGGCGGCGCCGCCGACCATGCGATCGCGCTGGCCGCCCGCCATATTCTGCTCCATGAACTCAAAGGCCCGCTCGCCCGCGCCATCCAGAGTTCCATCATGGGTCCGCGGCGCCAACAGGCCCTGCTTAACAAACCTCTGGTGATTTCGGGGGCCACCATAAACGGAAAAAAATTCAGCAGCGCCCAATGGAAAGGCAAGGTGGTGGTGGTGGACTTCTGGGGAACGTGGTGCCCATGGTGCCGCCGCGCCATACCGCACCTGGAATCGCTCTATGCGAAGTATCACAAGCAGGGGTTTGATCTTCTGAGCGTGTCCAACGATCAGAGCATCGCGACGCTTCGCGATTATCTCAAGACCCATCCCAAAATGGTCTGGCCGCAGATATATGATCCCGCCATGCCC
Organism: Planctomycetota bacterium; assembly: GCA_021831565.1. GTDB lineage: Bacteria > Planctomycetota > Phycisphaerae > WQYP01 > WQYP01 > JAKBMM01. Next base: position 27,378 of record JAKBMM010000025.1, on the reverse strand, counting down.
GCCAAGTATGGCATTGAAGGTTTTCCCACCCAGTTTGTCATCGACCGCGGCGGTGTGCTGCGGAATATTGTCGTCGGCTATAACCCGAAAGGGCTTACGCGGGACGTGGTCCAATGGCTCAATCCCAAGCCGGTTTCTCTTCCGGGTAAGTAATCAGGCCTCGCTGGGGCGGCCTGGACAAGGGCTTTCCTGTGCCTTCGCAAATACTGCGAAAGAAAACCTATCGGGTGGGAATGATCGCCCGCCTATCCGTCACTGTGCTCCTGAGTCTGGCGGGTGTCTGGAATGTGTCGCGCGCCGCCGACGGCTCATCCGCGGTCTTTCGGCGCGAAAAAACCGCCGTTTCCTGGCTGAAAATAAAGCTCGGCCAAGACGCTCACCGGCTCGATCATCTGTGCCGGGGGACTTCGCCCACCATCTTCTTTACCGATGCGAAGCTGCGGGCCAGGCTCAAACCGAAGGTCGCCCCGATTATGTGGGATATCGTCACTCGTGTTGATGCCTTCCGCAGGCGATTTGCGAACTTCGCCGCGCATACCCGTTATCTTAAGTATCGTTACCTGGCCCTGCTTGAGCTGCTTGGCGACGCCCGGGCGACCGCTCGTTTGAAGGCGGCGCTCCAGAGCCAATCGGCCGCCACGAGACTGGCCGCTCGTATGGCCCGCCTGAATATCCGATGGTGGCGAAATGCGCGGAACGCCGTCGCCCAGGGTGCGGTGTTGGCCCAAGTGCAAAAGCTGGTCCGGCAAAACCCTCGCAACGACGATCTGACCGCCGTCGTGCTTTCAATGAGCCGGTGCGGCGCCGCCGACCAGGCGATCGCCCATAAAGCCCGCCATATTCTGCTTGATGAACTCAAAAGCCCGTTGGCCCGAGTGATCCAGACTTCCATCTTCGGCCCGCGGCGTCTCCGCGCATGTCTGAATAAGCCTCTCGTAATCCGTGGAATCGCCCTCGGTGGCAAACAGTTCAGCAGCGCGGCTTGGAAACCGGCTGATGCGCGGGAAAGGTTCGCGGCGGCCATCACCGACGGAAAGCCATTCAGCAGCACCGCTTGGAAAGGAAAAGTGGTGCTCGTTAATTTCTGGGCTACATGGTGTCCTCCCTGCCGCGCGAGTATTTCGGATTTGGAAACGTTTTACCGCAAGTACCACAAGAAGGGTTTGGAAATCGTCGGGATTCCCAATGACAACAGCGCCGCGGCTCTGGGCATTTTTCTCCAGCAGCATCCGAAAATGGTCTGGCCGGAGCTTTTTGATCCCCAGCGGCATGGCTGGAATCCTCTGTTGGCCCGATATGATGTCAGAGCAATCCCGACGCAGTTCATTATCGATCAGAAGGGAATTCTCCGTGCCGTGATCGTCGGATATAAACCCAAGCGAGTTGAGCGGGCCGTGCTGGCCATGCTCGACCCCAAGCCTGGTCTGCCTTCCGGCGGACCATAACGACTCTGGTGTTCGTCGAGTAGAGGCCTTAACGGAAAAGATGGGGGAACATGGGACCACGCTCCAAGCGAACCAGCCATTACGAGGCCGCGTTCGAGGATTATCTGCGCCGCAAGGGCCTGCCCTACATCGCCGTGGACGAGGCGAAAAAGGCGCTTTTCGCCGGGGCTAAACTCAAAAGTTTTGATTTTGTCGTCTACCGGCCGCAAGGCGCCAACCTGCTGGTGGATGTGAAGGGCCGGAGTTGCGGCAAGGCCGCAGGCTCCAACGCCACGCTGCCCAACTGGGCCACTCGGGAAGACATCGACGATCTGCGGCAATGGCAGGAAATTTTCGGCGGAGGCTTTACCGCCATGTTTCTGTTCATATACCACTGGCCAGGTTCGCCGGATCAATCGCCCTTCAAGGAACTCTTTCAGTTTCAGGAACGCTGGTACGGTATGTTGGCCATCGGCGTCGGCGATTACCGCGCGCACATGCGAGCACGCTCGGAATCCTGGGGCACGGTCCATCTGCCCACCGTTGATTTTCGCCGTTTAGCCAGACCGTTTGATGAGTGCTTGTAGACTCCGGCTTGGCATGGGAGTCCCGGGGCGAATAAAATAACCCGTATCCACGCCTCGCCGGTTACGCCCGGCGCGCCGAGCGCGGGACCGGTTTTTCCTTTAACGTAAGGTTCAGAACGTTGTTGTCTGGCAATTCCGAGGATTCCCCCAAAGTCCGGCGTTGGTGGACGGTGGGAATATGGGCCGTTGTGACGGTGCTCACACTGATCCTGGCGATCCAGGCGCGCAATCGTCAGATTCACGATCTCGCCACCGCGCGCCCCTTGGACATCAACGACTTCAACCGCTGGCTGCGAATGCTGCCGGGATTTCTCCATTCGCATCTGGCGATGCGCAACGACCTGTGGCCGATGCCGCCGCTGACGATTCTTTTGTTTTCTCCCTTTTCGCTCCTTTCTTTTCCCAACGCCCAGTTTGTGTGGGTGCTTTTCAAACCGCTGCTGCTGGCGGTTATTTTCTATTGCAGCCTGGGAATCGTGCGGCGGGCGGGAGGGCGTGTGGGAGCGTTGCCGCTGTTGCTTGTCCTTCTGGCATGGTTGTGGCCGGTAATCGGCGACATGCAGGAGGGGCAGGTAAATCTGCTGATGCTGGCGCCGCTGGCGGCCGGGTTGTATTTGGCGCAGTCGGAAACAGCCTGGGGAGACCTTCTGGCGGGCGGTCTGATCGCCCTGGCGACGTGTATCAAGGTTACCCCGATTATCTTTCTGATCTATTTGCTCTGGCGAAGACGTTGGCGCGCAGCGGCGGCTCTGGCCATCGGAGTTGTTTTCTGGCTTTATTTGCCATTAAGCCTGTTCGTTGGTTGGCGGCAATCGTTTCTGTGGAACCAGCAGTATTTTCACATCATGATCCTGCCCTATGTGATGCACGGCGCGGTGCAAGTTCCGACAGGAGAATCCATTCCCAGTTTCCTGCTGCGACTGCTTTCCCACGTACCGGCGTTTCATACTCACCACCACGGCGTGACCAGATCCTATTACGTAAATGTGTTGAATTTGTCCGTGCCCACATCTCGTCTGATTATTCGGTTGGTGCTGGTGGGGATCGGACTGGCCGGACTCTTCTGGATGCGCCGCCGACTGCCGACGTTGCGTTGTCGGCGTTACGTGCTGGAAATCGGTGCGATCGCCGCATTTATGCTCTGGGCTGAGGAATGGTGCTGGGTTCCGCACTACGTGACGCTGATTTTCGCGCTCATGGCGGCGGCCATGATCGCCACCGACCAATTCTCGCCCAGGGCGGCCGCACGGCGGGCGCTGGCGGCGCTGGCGGCGGCCGCGTTTCTGATGGCGATGACCTCTGACGTGATCAAGATTTTTGGTTCGCATGCCGGCAACTGGGGGCGGACCATTGATCCCGCATTATTTGCGGGCATTTTGCTGGTGCTGGCGATCATGACCACCGGCTATTCCCAGGCCGCAGCTATTGCCCCCGGTCAATCCGTACCCCAGCCGTTGCCGCAGGTTGCGCCTCCTGGACAGAAAGTCCAAAGCCCGGCGCGTTCGTGAAGGAAAGTTTACCTCTGAACTTTACGCCCTTTTCTTTTGGCGGCAGGCGCAAATTCCCGAGAATTGAATACGGATCGTGAAGATCAGCGTCGTATCGGTTCCAAGATCGATTGCGTGCGAATCAACGCCCGCACCTCGCCGAGCAGGTGAAATCCTTCAATATGGATCGCGCGCCGATGCAACTGCGTCACGAGCACGCTAAGATACTCCGTCCGACCAAGATCATTCTTGCGGTGTGCAACCAGCCCGTCCTGCTCTTGAGCCAGGCGAAGCATTTCCGTCACTGAGTTTTCAAACAACGCCTCGGTGACGTGCTCCTCGTTCAGAGCCAGGTAATAATAATAATCGTCGCCCAGCGCCAGATCGAACTGCTTATCGCCTTTGCACGGCAGTTTCTCTATCAGCCCGCGCTCGGGCAGGGCCTTGTTGGGAAAACAGGTCAGTTCCAGAAACGTATGGGCGCCGGAAATGGCCGCCATGTGCCCGCCACCGGTCAGCAGCCACAGGTTTACATCAAAATCGCCCATTACGCGAGCGCGGCGCACATCCGCGGCGAAAAGTTCAGGATGCAGAATGCGATCATAAATAAGCACCGAAAGACCGGCGCTTCGTGGTTTTTTGTGATGAACACCCATCGTTGATTCTTTACTTTGTTTCACAACGGCTCCTTCTGGCATATTAATGGTCAATCCCTGACGTCTCATACTCTTCTTACGATTCAAAATCGCCGCCGGCTTACTGAATTTTTCCGGATTCGGCCTGATTTCTATCCTGCGGCCACTTGCGCATCTCCTTTGATTTTCTACAGTTGTGGCGTCGCGCGGAACATTGTACCTTTTTTTCACAAGACCGGCTCCATTCCCACACTTGGAGTAATCAAACACCACTCGCCAAAACGTTCTCCGTACCAAATAACCGCGGCTCAGGCATGGGTAAATTTCCCCGATGCTGAGCATTGGCGGCATAGCCTGACACCATGCCATAAGGCAACCGAAATCTTCAAGCTGCCGTAAAGCATTATACCATAATACGCTCACAATGAGTGAAATTTTTTACAAATCGTTAAAATATTCGTAAAGACGATTATAAGAGGAAAATCTGCCGGCAGGTCCGATAAGGTCAAGAAAGCGCCTATCACTTGATTTTGGCTTCGTCCCGGCCGGCCAGCGCCGCTTTGCGATATTCCGTCGGCGGCAGGCCATCGATACTGCGAAATGTGCGTGAGAAGTGGAATGCGTCCGTGAATCCCAACTGGCGGGCGATTTGTTTGATGGGGCGGTCTATGTTCAGCAACAGTTGCTTCGCCATGGCCACCCGCCGGCGAAGCAGGTAGTCCATGGGTGAATAGCCTGTCCACAGCCGAAACAAGCGGTTGAAATGGGAGCGGGAAAAACCCGCCGACTCGGCCAGCGTGACGACCGTGAGCTTTTCCGCCAGATGCAAATCCATGTACGTCAGCGCCCGTTGCATTTTGGCCCGTATTACCGGGTCTGCGCCCGGTGATCGCCGTGCGTTTGGGTCGCAAAGCATTTGGATCAGAATCTGCAACAGCAAGCAGCGCGATTCGAGCATCCCCAAACCCGACGTGCCGGGTTCCCGCCGCCAGGCTTGAACCAGCCGCTCCAACTTCTCCGTCCGGGGGTCCATCGCCGCAAGCCGGCTGACATCGGGAATCACCCGTCCGCCCTCCAACACGATTTGATATGGCTTTCGCCGGTCGATGCGCGCGCCTCCCGGCACGACCCGCGCAGCGAAATCGAAATGAACCGCAATGTGCTCGCAAGGAATTTCATCGCGGGTGTTCAAACGATGCGGCACGAAAGGCGCGATCAGAAATAACCGGCCGGGTTCAATTTTTTCCGTCCGCCCCGCTACTTGAAAAATTCCCTGGCCTTGCAAAAAGAGAACCAGCTCGTAATCGAAAATGATCCGCGTGGGAATATGCACGGGGCCGTGTAGTCGATGGGCGATGCGAATGACGGGATCTATGCGTTCCAAAGGCAATGGAATTCGCCGCCGCGGACGCGGCGGGCCAAACAGCGAGCGGCGTTCAATTGCCATCATCCGGAGGAATGGCCTACCAGCGGTTTTCATCTATTCCCACACCACAATCGCGTGGCTGTTGACTTTCGTCAAGTGTATACTCCCAAGACACAAACCGGCCGTAGCTTATCCCACGCATGCCCATACACTCTCCGGTTCTACCTGGCAAGGGTCTATTGAGTCTCATGTCTATTGTCTATTGTGTCTCGTGAAAAAACGACCGGCTTATGGAGCCTGCGCCTCCGTTGATTTCACCGCTCCGTTGATTTTCAGCACCACCACGCTGGCTGCCGGGTCCGGCGCCTGGGCGGGCAGGTGGACCCGTTGGCCGGAGCTTTCGGACGTGGTTTTCAGTTTGATACGTGGATTGGCCAGCAGATAAGCTTGCGCGATCCGGTTGGTCATGGGCACGAGCAGCGTGCGACTTTTGGGCCAGCGAATAATCTCCAAAAAGACCTTGCCCGGCTTTTGCGTGGCGTAGCCAAAGGGCAAAGCGGCCTTGAACGGGGAGCGATGAGATCCGTAAATGGCCTGGCCGTTGACTTTGAGCCATTTACCCACCGCTATTAATCGATCTGCTTGCGGCTTGGGAATTATCCCTTGCTCGGTGGGACTGACATTCAAAAGAAAATTGCCGCCCCCGCTGGCGCACTGAATCAGGTGACGGATCAGCGTGTTCGAGGATTTCCAATCATGATCCCACGATACATATCCCCAGGTATTGTTGAGGGTCATATTGGTTTCCCATGACCCCGGCAGACCGCCGCGGGGAATATTCTGCTCCGGCGTCAGATAATCGCCATAGCCAAAACCGATGCGCGCATTGAGAATCACGGCGGGGGCCATCCGGCGGATATAGAAATACAACGCCCGCGCCTCCGCACGATTCCATCCGTGCATCCATTCTCCATCGAAAAATATTAGATTGGTATGATATTGCCGGATCAACTCGCTGATTTGCCGTTTCAGAAAGCGCAAATAATTCCTGTTTCGCCCCTTTTTCATGTGCGCGGGGTTGTAATTATGCACGGCGGGTTCGGCGCCAACTTGGTCCGGGCTGTGCCAATCCATAATGGAATAATAGGTGCCGAACCGGATACCCTGCTTCCGACAAGCCTTGGATAAAAGCGCCATCGGATCGGTATGCCACGGGGTGCCGGCCACAACGTTGTAGTTGGTGGCCTTGGTATCGAACATACAAAAGCCGTCATGATGCTTGGTCGTGATCACGAGGTATTTCATGCCGGCGTCTTTTGCGATTTTCACCCACTGATCGGCGTTAAAATCCACCGGATTAAAACGCTTCGCCAGTTGGGCATACCGCTTGTCGCTGATTCGCGCCGTATTCATAATCCATTCACCCCCGCCGGGCACACGTTTGCCCTTCCAAACACCCCCGGGAATCGCGTACAGCCCCCAGTGAATGAACATGCCAAAGCGCGCTTTGGTCCACCAGGCCATGTCGGCGGTATGCAATTTATCCGCGGCGGACGGCATTTCTCTTTTGACTTCCCACCAGGGTATCGGCAACGGGCCTTTTCGCGATCGTACCATGTGTCACTCCTCAATGCTCTTGGAAACGGAATTTACCATAACAAAAAACTAGCGACTCTCCGGGCCGCAATCGATGTACCCCACGTAGCACTCTTGCCCAACCTTCCCCTGATTGATAAACCCCAGCCAGGTCAGGATACCGAACCCGGCGGACCCGGGAATTGGAACTTGCCTGGCTGCCAACTCTTGGCCCGCCAGGCTCAGACTTATCCGGTAGTGCCGACGCGAAGTCTCCCTCCGGTAGTCATAATGAACACGAACATCCACCCATTTACCCAATGGCATTCGCACGACCGGAACACCATTGGCCCGAACACTTCCGTCCGATCCAAATCTGATGCTCGGTCCGGTGATATACGGATTGCTACGCCAATCGCGCAGCTCGACGAGAAGAGTTGTCCCGATATGTTGCGGAAGCAAAATTGAAAACTTCAGGATAAGATTGGACTCCCGCAACCACGGCTGGTAGTACGTGTACGTTACCGCATGAGGGCCTAAGCGAAGCGATTGCCGCCCCGTGATCTCCGTAGCCCCCGCGACACGATTGCCGTTACCCCACGTGATCGCACCGTAAGGATAATCCCCTGCTTTCTCGCGTTGAAAAGTTGCCTGCACCGGCTTGGCGGTCGGCATGGGACAGGGTGTTCGGTCGGCCATGGGTAACGGTCTGAGGGTACCGGGCAATGCCCGCCACGCGGCGGGGCCGTATAAACCGATATTTCCGGTTTCAATGGGTCGGAATCCCACCTGATTGGCGGCTGATCCCGGTTCCGCCCGTATAGCGCCATGAACTGTGTGTAAACCGGGAAAGGCCGCCATCGAGCGGATATCCTGACCGGTGGCCTGCCATTGTTTGAAACTAACCCCATGGATCGTCGGCGCGATTCCCCGGGAACTCCAGTACACGTTGTGGTTGAACCGCCACCCCGCCTGGCTATAAGGTGGCAGCACGTTGCGGCCATTCACCACCACAATGTTGCGATCGAAGAGCAGACTAAGCGGTATACGTTTCCCGTAGGTATCCGTATCCCGTTCGATGAGTATCCCTTCGGTCTGCTCGAAAACATTATTTAACACCGTGTTTTTTATTCCGTAGTTAAGCAGCAAACCCATGCCGTCGGCTTTTTGAACAATGTTATTCTCCACCAGGATGTGAGAGCTGCCTTCGTCCAGATACACGCCATTGAACATGCGCTGGGCGTTATACGGAACCAGATTGGACAACCAGTTGTTTCTTAACACCGTCCCCGGTGAGACACCTAAAGTATAAATGCCGCCGGCATCGCTAAGTACGCCGTTGCCCAAGTGATAGACGCGATTGAACTCCACGATGTTTCGCACCGCCGGACTGGGAGTCGTAGCCCAATTCCAGCCCACGTTAATGCCCGTATAGTATAAATTTGTAATCACATTGTGACGGATCTGATTGTCGCCGGCATGTCCAACCCAGACCCCGCATGCTTGTGGAAAAAGTTTACCGCCATCGTGGATAAAATTATTGTCAACTACACATTCTCCGGTGAATCGGGTAGTTGGCGGCATCTGGTAGTACTCCGCAATGGGGCAGTCCAAACCCAGATACACGCCGCCACCGCCCATGTCCTCCATGTGACATTGCGCAACGACCACACGGCGGCTGGCCCCCATAAACCGGATCGCGTGCTCACCGCCATGCGCGATCGCGCATCCGAGTATTTTCACATCCTGGACGCCATGCCCGAAAATTGCCGCTTCCCAGCCGCGCGTTGCCGATTGAATATCGTTGGCCAGGGCGGCTCTGGACACCGCACAAGCGGTATACTCAAACCAGATTCCCTGGATAGTGATATGCCCGACATGGGCATGGGACTCGGGACTACCCCGAAACTCAACCAGATGTCTGAGGATGGGAACCACGGCATTGAATCTATCAATCTGTTGATTGGATTCCGGCAGGTAGAGGATTTTTTGCAGGGACCGATCAAAATACCATTGACCCGGGTGTTGGAGGGCTTCGCGTACGTTGTCAAGATAAAAGCGTTGCCGGATTTCAAAAGTTCCAAAATCGTGCCCTTGGTTCTGGAGATAAGCCGTATCAGTTTCAGGGTCAACGGTTTGCAGCCACTGCCGCTCCGTTGTCCAGCTTTCAAAGGAAACAACCTCCACGTCTCTTAGAGCGTACCAGTTCGGGTTTAACTGCCCTTTTTCAAAAAGGAAAGCGCGATTGCGCAATTCCTGCCGCTCCACAAGGCCCGCCATGAAATACCAGTTTTTCTCGGGAAGCCGGGGGCGGTCTTTGCGTTGCCCTCGCACAAAGAGTTGATTGATGGTCAGCGCCTTCATGGCTTCGGGGGCGGGAGCCTCCCATAAGCCATCGCGGCGCGCCTTCCATTTCCCCACCGTCACTCCGCCGGAGATCATGGGCTTTTCACCGGGGTAGGCCGCGATAACCAAAGGCGTTTGGGCCGTTCCGGAATCTTCCGGCTCGAAAACGATGGATTTTTTAAGCTCGTATATCCCTCCACGGAGGAGGATATGCACGCCCAGGGCACGGTTGATCCGGGCGCTCCGTCGCTGGCGGGCAATCTCCAATGCCCGATGAATACTGGCCACCGGCCCGTCGGAGTGATCGGGATTGGCGGCGGGCAAGGCGCCGCTCCAACCATCGTTTCCAAGCGGACTGACATATATCGTTAGGTTTGTGACAAACGAAGAAAGTGGTTTCTCCGCCCGCCGCCGCCGGCCGCCGGGGAGCACACCGGCCGCGGCCATACCCATAGTCAAGTTCCAGGTTCTTCGATTCATTGCAGCCATGGGGCACGACTTCCTTGATTCAGTCCTGATGGAAAACCTCTTCCATATTGGCCCACCATTCATTTTCAGCCCGATCGGATAAAGGGGTTTGACAGGGCTTGCAGAGGTTCCACCACTTCTGCGTGAGAGGATCGGCGGCCATTCGGACCATGTCCGCGGCGAAGTCCCGCCCATGATACTCAAAGTAACTGAACAGGTAACGCTTTCCGTCCGGCAACCGCCGCAGAAAGATCGAGTAGTTGCGGATGTGGCAGTCGTGGATGGTCTTCAAAACACCGGGCCAGACCGCCGCGTGCAGACGCTTGTATTCCATAATTTTTTCATCGTTGGCTCCGATCACCATGCCGTATCTTTTCATCAGCGCTCCTGTTGCACGGGCTTCGCGGGGAGCTCGCCCCGGTCGAACGGATCCAAGTCCGTAATCTTTCAGTAAAAGTCACGATTAAAAGCCGCGCAAAGCGGTGCTCTGGCGCCGGGGAAGCCCCGGCCTGGGCCGCCGCCGCAGCACCAGATAGCGGATGCCGTTTTGCCGGCAGTAATCGCGTTTAGACGGTTGATCGCCGTCTTCATTAACAATATATATATCAGGTTGTATCTGTTTGATTTCCGGTTCCGCGTCCAGCCAGCCGGCGCCGGATGATATCAACGTCCGCCGCACATGGCGGATGGACTGCACGAGGTATCCGCGTTCCTCCTGCGGCAGCAGGGGATGGCCCGGACCTTTGAGCCGCTGAATATTCCGGTCATGACCGACGACCACGTATAATTCGCCATACTTGGCGGCTTCCTCGAAAAACCGGATATGGCCGGTATGCAGCCAGTCGTAGCAACCGGTCACGATTACTTTCGATCGAACCCAAGAGCAGTCCTCCGGCGCCGGCCAGGGAAATCCCTGGAGTTGTTCATCGGCGATGACTTGATAATCCAAGCCATGGGTTCGACAGAACTTTCGCCGGGCGGCGTTATCGCCGGCTTGATCCACCACCCAGATGTCCGGCCGCGGTTTCATATCGGACAGGGAGTCGTGATCCACAGGACCGTCCGCCACGGTCGCTTTGCGTACGTAGCGTAGAGCCCGCACAAAGTACAACCGTTCTTGCTGCGCAAATTTCGGCGTACGGTTTTTCCGGATGCGGCAGAGTTGATCGGACCAAAGCCGCACGTAAACAGCGCCGAGTTTTGCGGCTTCCTGGAGGAAGCGCATGTGCCGGGAACGCAAATCATCAAAATCGCCGCAAACGGCCACATATCGCATGATCACCATTCCTCCGCGGTGCGCACCCGGATATTCCATGTACCGGAGATCGGCGTTTCGGAAACGATATACAGATAGCCGCCGCCGCAGCCAGAATACATGGCGCCCGGATAAGAGCTTTGATACTTCCGCAGCAATCCCACCAGGTCCTGATGGATGGTGGGGTGGCGCACCGTGCCGGGCAGAAGTTTTTCCCAACATTTCATACACTCGTTCATAGACGCGCCCAAGGCCTGCGGGTTCCGGTGGATGATCGCTTCGTAACAGTCCCGGCCCGTTTGCCCCAACCGCCGGATCCACTGCGGCTGAAGATTTTTTATGCCGAGCGGATGGTACCCTGCGGGGCGCGGTCCAACGGGCAATAGATGCACCACTTTTTCAATCCATGACGCTATTTCCGGATCTTGATTGGACTCGATGTGCCGGGGGAAAACACCGCCTTCGTGGGCGGCGTCATAATCCAGGCGGTTCACACCCGGATAGATCAAACCGATCATGTCCTGCGAACCGGAAGGTTCGGCGCCGCCCTGGTTTTCCGCGGCATAAAGTTCCCGCACCAATTCCCACCGGTTGCGCATCGGCAATTTTCCGTTCCACAACCTCCGGGCGACTTTCCGCGTTCCGGTCGCCATGCCGGCCCGTTCCATGAACGCATCCGTCGGTTGCAGCGACACTACCACCATGGCGCCCGGTGGCGCGGGGTTCAGACGCGAAACAAAAGGCTGATCGATCCAGCCGCCCGCCAGCGCCATGCGGTAGGGGATTTCGCCGCTGGATGACTCACGATCCATATTTGACCAACCCAACGCCATTTCCGCGCCAAGTTCATTCCACGGTTCGCCGACCGGCCCGGCGCTGCTGGTACTGCTGCTCGATCCAGGTGTAGGTTTTGGCCAGCCCCTCGCGCAGCGGCGTATCCGGCTCCCAACCAAGTACTTTTTTGATGAACGTGTTATCGGAATTGCGCCCTCCAACGCCCTGCGGAGCACTCCGGTCATACTTGTGCCGCAGGGAAACACCGGCGATTTCTTCCACCAGGCGAGCCAATTCGTTGATGGTTACCAGCTGGCTCGAACCAAGATTGACCGGCGTGGCGATCAGTTCCGCGCCGTGCATGATGCCGTCGATTCCTTTTAGACAGTCATCTATGTACATGAAGCTACGAGTTTGGCTGCCGTCGCCCCAGATCTCTATGGAGTCATATCCCTTGTCTTTGGCTTCGATGACCTTGCGACACAGGGCGGCCGGCGCTTTTTCCCGCCCGCCATCCCAGGTGCCCAAGGGGCCGTATACGTTGTGAAAACGGGCGATGGCGGTCCGAAGCCCGCGTTCCGCCCAATATTCCTGGCAGAATATCTCGGACATGAGCTTTTCCCAGCCGTACCCGCGTTCCGCCAGGGCGGGATAAGCGTCGGATTCCTTCAGCGCCCGCCCCCGCGGGTCCTTCTGCAGGGTAATGTTGTAAGCGCACGCCGACGAGGAGAAAAAGTAGCGCTGGGCGCCAGCCTGGTAGGCCGCTTCAATCATGTGGGTATTGATCAGAATGCTGCGGAGGCATTCCACGCGGAATCGTTCGATAAAACCCATGCCGCCCATGTCCGCCGCGAGATTGTAGACCTCCACCGCGTCCTGGCAGGCTTGCCGGCAATTGGCCGCGCGGCTTACGTCCAGGCACAGATTTTCCACCCCAGCCGTTCGCTGATACCACTCGGGCAAAGGTTTTTTGTCCACCGCCCGGATACGCCCAAAGCCCTGTTCCCGAAAGTAGCGCACCAGCGCCCCGCCGATAAATCCGCCCGCGCCCGTTATGACAATCAAATCCTCCGGCTTCACTCCCGAGGTTTTTGCTGTGGCCCAACCGCTGCTTGCCGCCGCCGGCCGTTGTCCGCCCATCATCGAAACTCCATAAGAACCTGCCGGCCCGGCGCGCCCCATGCGCCCGCCCGCCATCGCTTACCGATATCCTCTCCTTAGAGTATTTCGCTTGCGAATCGTAAACACCATAGCTAACTTTGACCAATGCATGGCAAATATTGACTTGTTTTTGCAAGGTGTTCCCCCATGCCGCGGCGCGTTTCCCAATTTCCAGAAGCGGCCAAAGATAGCGCCCCCGGCGCCTTGCGTGAGCCAAAATTCTTTTCCACTCAAATTTCCAAAGCGCGGCGGTTTTATCTCGGCCCCGCGGGCGGGCGTGATCCACTGATTATTGTATGCGGCGGATGCGAATACTGCGCGCCGGATTATCGGATTCATCGATCCGACTTCCCTTACTATTCCATCGAATTCGTGGCGGAGGGCAGAGGATGGCTTACGCTGCGGAACCGTCGCCGTCCTTTGACTCCGGGCGCGGTATTCGCTTACGGGCCGGGCATGCCGCACGATATTCGCAGCTTTCCCGATCGACCCCTGATGAAATATTTTGTGGATTTCCTGGGGCGGCGGGGGCGCCAATTACTGAAAGCTTCGGGGCTCGAACGCGGCCGGATAGTGCCATATTCCTTGCCCAACCAGATTCAGCAACTTTTCGAAGACCTTATCAGTGCGGGTCTGCGCCAATCTCGTTTCAGCAGGGCCATTTGCGCCGCGATTGTAGAGCAGATGCTTCTGCGCATCGCCGAAAGCGCCGTTTCCCAGGGAGCCACCGCAACACCGGTCTTTGCGACCTATCAGCGCTGTCGGCATTACCTGGAAACCCACTACGGCGAAATGCGGAAACTATCGGAAGTCGCGGCGCGATGCCACATTGATCCGGCATACCTTTGCCGTCTGTTTAGTCGCTACGATCATCAAAGTCCCTACCGATATTTAATCCGATTAAAAATGTGCGACGCCGCCCAGCGGTTGCAAATGCCCGGTGCGCTGGTCAAGCAGGTTGCCGGCGCCATAGGTTTCGACGATCCCTTCCAGTTTTCGCGAACGTTTCGCCGCATCTATGGTGTTTCGCCACAAAAATTCGTGCAATTGCGGCGGCGGATCTGAAATGACCAAAGTGTACTCTCTCGCGCCGCATCCGCGCCAGGCCCGCCAGGCGACGGCCGTCTTGCGCAACTGCCTGTTTTGGCAGCCAAACCGGGCTATGGAAATGGGGTTAAGGTGCGAAAAAAAAAGTGATTCGTCACGGCTGTCTATGCTCCTGATGCGCCAAAGTTCGCAGGATCGTGTCCAGAACTTGGTCCAAGTGCATGCCAACGTCATCGGCGAGGAAGCGCAGAACCAGGTAGCCGTTTTCTTGAAGCAGGGCATCCTTGCGGCGATCGCGGCGGTAGGCGTCGGCATCGCCCAAGTGCTGGCCGCCATCCAGCTCGATCGCAAGACGTGCGCCGGTGCAAAGCAGGTCCACTTCCATCCGGCCCCGGCCGTCGAATGGAATCGGCAATTCCACATTCAAACGAAACCTGCCGGCGGTTGCGGCCAGGGTTTCCAGCCGGCGGTAGAGAAAGGTTTCGCTGGCGCTGCGGGCGCGGGCGGCGCCCTGGGCATCCGGTGGGGGCGTTGTGGCGACGTGGACGAACAAATTCGCCAGCGGCGAATCGACGCCGTCGCGCACCAGCCGGCGCACGCCGGCGGCGTAGCGGTTCTTCCACTGGGGATCGACCGGCAATGGCACGTCGGCGGGCCAACCCGGTACGGCGCTGCCCGGAAGCTGAATCGTGTAACCGATGGTCTCATAACTTGTACACCGGCGGTCAAACATGCGTGCAAGCATCGGAACGTTCAGATCGGCATAGTCGAATACGCGCACCTCGCGCTTGCCGTCGTATAAACGATGCAATCGGCCGACGTACTGGGCAATGGTTCCGCGCCAGGAAACCGGCAAAGTGAGAAAGAGCGTATCCAGACGCGCATCGTCAAAGCCTTCACCCACATAGCGGCCGGTGGCCAGAAGCACGCGCGTTTCCCCCGCGTCAATGGCGGCCAGGCGGGCATGGATGGCCGCCAATTGTTTTTTACTCATTCCGCCGCGGAGCACGATCAGGTGTCGCGCCTCCGGCGTCAATCGGAGCGCGAGCGCCGCAAGATGGTCGTTCCGCTCGGTCAATACCAGCGGGGATCGTCCCTCGCGAAGCGATTGGATCACATCCGCGCATAGCGAGCGGTTGCGGTCTTCATCAGCGATTAATTCGTCGTATAAATCATGGAATTGCATCCGCACATCGGGGTTGGCCGGCCGCAGCGGCCGAAAGTCCGTCGGACGAACGATCACCGTGTGCCGAAATGGACGAGCGGCCGCCTGCTGTTTATGGTTCACCCGATGGCGCACGGGGCCGCACTGCATAAAGATGATTGGATGATGACCGTCCTGGCGCGTCACCGTCGCGGACAGACCGGCGACGAACTTTGCCTTGAATTGACGCGCGACCAATTCAAAACTACGGGACGATAAGTGGTGGCATTCATCCACAATGACGTGTCCATAATTGCCTACTAGATCATCCACGACCCCTTGGCGCACCAGACTCTGAATGATCGCCACATCAAGAAGCCCCGTGGGCTTGCATCGTCCGCCGCCGATCCGGCCGATATCACCCGGCGGCAGGCCCAGGAACATGCAAAGGCGCGCGATCCATTGCTCCTGCAACTGCCGTCGATGCACCAACACCAGCGTATTGACGCCGCGCTGGGCGATCAGCCATGCGGCAATGACGGTTTTGCCGAAAGCGGTGGTGGCCGCGAGCACACCCATTTCGTGGGACAGCATGGCTTGGGCGGCGCGGCGCTGTTCGGGGCGCAGTTCGCCCTGGAAGGTAGCGCTCAAAGGTCGGCCTGTAGTACGCTCATCACGGATCACCGGCGCGATTTTAAGATCCGACAGAATTTCAAGGAGCTCCTCCCGGCAGCCGCGCGGCAGGCCGATATGTTTGGGATGATCCTCCGCGCAGGCGATGACACGGGGCTTTCCATACGTCGCAAGGCGCATCGCCTGGGCCTTGTAAAAATCCGGGTTCTGGAACGCCGCCAGGCGGATCAATTTATTGCGCAGGGCGGGCGGCAGCCCCTCCCTGGCAATGTATATCTCATTGCCCAGGACGAGTTCCAGGGTCTTCGGTAACGGGCCGGTGATGGCGGCATCCTTCCGGCGCCGAGACGGCGGAGCGGTCCACGGCGCATGCTCATCTTCGTCTTGGGCAACGGCCAAACGAACCCCGACGACTTGGTCCTTCGCTTCGGCGGTCCGGACAATTTCTTCAATCGCACCGCGGCTAATTTTGTGGAGGGAAGACAAAAACCTCCATTGATCCAGAAATGGATTAAGATTCTCGTCCAGGAAAACGCTATTCCCCGCGGCGCGCGGCCGTTTCTGCAGCGGCAGGGCGATCAAATTTCCGAACCCGCCTTGCGGCAGCGTGTCTTGACTGGGAAAGAAGCGGTCGTATGAATCCAGGCCGATGTCCGGGCGGCGGGCCATGGTTTGCGTCAGAACGTGCGCGCCAAGTTTGCGCGCCAGGGCGGCCGGAACAGGCTCCTCGAAAAAAAGCCAAATGTGACCGCCCTTTCCGGAGCGCGATCGCTCCAACGCCGCCGGCAGATCCAGTTGGCGGCACGTTTCCAGGAATGCTCCGGCATCATCCCGCCAGGCGGTCTTGTCAAAATCGGCGGCCAGAAAGAAACAGGTTTCATCCAGGAGCATCGGATAAACGCCCATGACGAAATCACGTTGTCGGTCATCCTGGCCGGTCAGATGCCGGCGAATCACGTCGTCGGTGATAGGGAGAAACCGTCGATGCGGGCAGTCGGCACATTTGATTTTTGGTTTTTCACAGATGCCCCGCACCCACTCCTTGGCGCAGACCGGCGAATAGCCGGCTTTGCCGGTCCTGCGGCTCTCAAATCGGCGCGGGTAGACATCGTCCCGTCCGCGGAATAAAGAGCGGAAGAGGGTGATTTTGACCGCGGACGACGAGTGGCGGTCAACCACCACATTCGGCAGGACAGGGAGTGTGACGGGTGTGTCCATGGCCACAGCTAAGCTCAACTTTTACCGATGTTTATAACTGCACGCAGCATGGCTCAAGTAGTCCAGCAGCGTAAAACGAAAAAGTCCCGGTAGTTTTTCAACACCCGTGGCAACGGGCTCATAAACCGATCCCTAAAAATCGGCAACCGTCGGGCTAAGCGCCGCGCGAAAGATACGGAGCCGGCCGTAATCGCAGGCGCCTTGGAGCGATTCGAACACCTTGCTCAAACTGGCCAAACCATGTCGGGCAAAGGCGGCGCTCACCCGCTTTTGTTCCTCCGGGGTGAAAAATTGGTCCAGGTCAATGGATTCGCCGTATTCCATGGCTTCCGCCAGATGCCCATAGATCGTGCCGGCCGCCAAACTTCGTTCGCGGGCGATTTGCACGACCGATTGACCGGCACGGAAGCGGCGCAGGGTCTCGCCGGCCGAATCACCAAGCGTATCCCGGGCGGTGGGCGGCCCGGGCGAAGCCAGGGAATCATCGGCAAATACCTGGCGCGGGTGGGTTTGCAGATGTGCGGCGATTTCGCCAAGGAAGACCGGGGCGAATTCGCGCAGCTTTTTCTCGCCGACGCCGCTGATGCGGGCGAATTCACGTTCGTTCGCCGGATAATTGCGCGCCATCTGGCGCAGCGCCACATCGGCAAAAACAATATAGGCCGGCACATCGCGCTCGTCGGCCAAACGCTTGCGAAGTTCACGCAGATGCTCGAATAAAACCTTGTCGCAGATAATTTCGCCCACACGCTGAACGTTGGACTCCGGCGCGGTGGCGGGCTTGGTAAGGGTTACCGGCCGGCGCTCTTTCAGAACGGCTAGTCCGGCGTCCGTCAATTCCAGCACGCTGAATTTCTCCGCCGTTTGCCGCAGGTAGCCCAGCCGGATCAACTCCCGGCCCAGCGCCGCCCAATCCGGCCGGCGGTGTTCCCGGCCGATGCCGTAAGTGGAAAGCCGGTCATGTCCCCAGCGGCGGATTTTCTCCGTGTCGCCGCCGGTCAAGACCTCGACGACGTGGTTCAAACCGACACCGAACCGGGACCTTTCGCGGATACGATAGACGCAGGCCAGAAACTTTTGCGCCGCGATGGTGCCGTCGAACGTGGCCTGCGGCGTAAGGCAGTTGTCACACGCCTTGCAGTTCACCGGTTCGGCGGCCACCAGGGAGCATCGGCTTGGATCGGCCTTGGCGGCGGGCGCCGCAGGCGCGGCCCCAGGGCCGCCGCCGGGGAATGGACGGGGAGAATATTCCTCGCCGAAATAGCGCAGCAATTCGACCCGCCGGCAGCCGGCGCCTTCGGCGTAATGCGCCATTTGCTGCAACTGTTCGCGGGCGATCCGCCGTTCCTGCGGGTCGGATTTTTCATCGATGAAGCGGCTGTATTTTATTACGTCGCCGGCGCTGAAGAGCAAAACGCATTCGCCGGGCAACCCATCCCGGCCCGCCCGCCCGGTTTGCTGGTAATAACCTTCAATGTTTTTCGGCAAATCGTAGTGGATGACGAAACGGACGTTGGGTTTGTTGATGCCCATGCCGAAGGCGATGGTGGCGCAGATCACGCGCACCTCATCGCGCCGAAAAAGTTCCTGATGCGCGGAGCGCTCCTTCGGCGTCAACCCGGCGTGATAGGGCCGGGTCTTCACGCCGCCGGCATTAAGCCGGGCCGCCAGATTTTCCGCGGTTTTCCGGGATTGGCAATAAATGATGCCGCTGTCCCCGGGGCGGGCGAGCACAAACTCCAGCACTTGGGCATAGGGTTTACACTTGGCCAGCACACGGTACGTCAGATTCGACCGGTTGAAACTGGCGACGTAACAACGCGGCTCGCGCAACTGCAGAAGTTTGATAATGTCCGCCCGGACGTGGGCAGTGGCGGTGGCGGTGAGCGCCATGATCGGAACTTGGGGAAACGGTCCGCGTAAATCGCCAAGCTGGCGGTATTCGGGACGGAAATCGTGTCCCCATTCACTGATGCAATGGGCCTCATCAATGGCCAGCAGGCGTACGTTCCATCGCTGCAAATCAGAAAGTAAACCCGCCAGCATCAACCGCTCCGGCGCCGCATATAGCAGGCGATACTGGCCGTTGTGCAAGCCGTGCAACCGTTGCCGTGCTTCCCCGGGCGCCAGCGACGAATTCAGAAACGTGGCCGCGATGCCACTGGCCTGGAGGGCATCAACCTGATCCTTCATCAGCGCGATCAGCGGTGAGACCACCACCGTCAGGCCGGCGCCGAGGAGCGCGGGCAGTTGGAAACACAGCGATTTGCCCCCGCCGGTCGGCAGCAGCGCCAACACGTCGCGCCCCGCCAGCGAATCGCGGATGATGTCTTCCTGCAAGGGACGGAAGGACGTGAAACCAAAGTGTTTTTTGAGCAGCGGCAGAAGTTCCGGGGCGGCGGTTTCCACGGGTGAAAGTTTAGCCCCGTCTGGTGGAAAATTTCAAGCGCCGCCGCGCGTGGGCAATAAGATCAAACCGCGGCTCTACAGTTTCAGTCTACAAGAACCAAATGGTATAACTGACACACCGGATGGCGCGGATCAGGTTTTGGCCGCGGGCCAAAATAGAGCCGGTGAACTTAGAGCAGGAGATTGGGTGCGCAAACAAGGCTGGTGCAGGAAGGCTACGCGCGAACCAGACGGACCGGAAGTCATCCGAGCGGGGAAGCAGCGCTGGAAAGCCGGGGCATGAGAATAATTGATCGAACCGCAGACATATTTTGATGTTGTTATTGTCGGTGGCGGGCACGCCGGCGCCGAGGCGGCATGGGCGATTTCGCGATTGCTGTCCGGGCGCGGGACGGTGGCGCTGGTGACGATGGATCCCGCGGCCATCGGACGCATGAGCTGCAATCCGGCCATCGGCGGCCTGGCCAAAGGCCAAATCGTGCGCGAAATTGACGCCCTCGGCGGTCTGATGGGGCATGCCATCGACGCCGCCGGCATTCAATTTCGCATTCTCAACCGCTCGAAGGGACCGGCCGTGCAGTCGCCCCGCGCCCAGGCGGACAAGTATCGCTACTCCGCCGCCGTGCGGACGCTGCTGCGCGACTGCTGCGGAAATCTCAGTATTGTCAGCGGGATCGTGGATGAACTGCGGGTGGCGCCAACGGCGGCGGACCATCCCGAAAGCTCCCGTTCCTGGAGCATCACCGGCGTGAAACTGCAAGCCGGCCCGATTTTCGGCTGCCGCTGTGTGGTGCTGACCACCGGAACGTTTCTGCGCGGCTTGATGCACACGGGCGAAAAAAAGACCCGGGGCGGTCGGGTGGACGAAAAGGCGGCGATGGGACTTTCCGCATCGCTGCGGCGGTTGGGCATTGAACTCGGCCGGCTCAAAACCGGCACCCCGCCGCGCGTGGCCGCGGAGTCGATTGATTTCACCGCTCTTCCGGTCCAGCATGGCGATGAACCGCCGGAACCGTTCAGTTACTTAAGCGGCACGCCGGATTCGCCGCAGGCCGCGCCGTTTCCCGCCTTGCCCCAGGTACCCTGCCACATTACCTGGACCAACCAGCGCATACATGAATTGATCCGGGCCAATTTGCATCGCGCCCCGCTCTATAGCGGACAAATTCAAGGCCGCGGGCCGCGTTATTGCCCCAGTATTGAAGATAAGGTGGTGCGATTCGCGGACAAGACGCAACACCAGATTTTTCTGGAGCCGGAGGGGCTTGATACCAATGAAATCTACTGCAATGGCATATCCACTTCGCTGCCGGTGGACGTGCAGGAACAAATCGTGCGCGGCGTCAAGGGGCTGGAAAAAGCGAAAATTCTGCGCTGGGGTTATGCGGTGGAATATGACTTCGCGCCCACGCACCAGATAGATGCTTCCCTCCAGACGCATCGCGTCCGCGGCCTGTTTCTGGCCGGGCAGATCAATGGAACCAGTGGTTACGAGGAAGCCGCCGGACAGGGACAAATCGCCGGCATCAACGCGGCGCGGCTGGTGCGCGGGGAGCCGCCGTTTGTGCTGGGTCGCGACGAGGCGTACATCGGCGTGATGATCGACGATTTAATCACCAAAACCCCGACGGAACCATACCGCATGTTTACAAGCCGGGCGGAATATAGACTTTCGTTACGCAGCGACAACGCCGACCAGCGGCTTACTCCCCTGGCCCGGCGGATCGGCATGGCGGAGCCGGCGCGGCTCCGGCGGCTGGAAGAAAAACTCGCGGCGCTGCGGCGGCTGTTCGCCGCCAGCCGGGCCGCCCGCCTCTCCGGTGGATCAAGCGCGTACGATCTGCTCCGGCGTCCGGATGTGCAAATCAATCAGTTGGGGGAGGCGGAGTTTGTCGCCGGCGGCGAATTCAAGGCCATGCTCGCCGATCCAGAACTGCGGCCACTCTTGCGCCAAGTGCAGACCGAGGCCCGTTACGCCGCCTACATAGAGCGGGAAAAGCAAGTCGCCGCGCGGATGCGCCAGCTGGAAGATAAAGTCATTCCGGAACGGTTCGATTTCACAGCCATATTCCAGTTGCCAAAGGAAGCGCGCGAAGCATTGGAAAAGTTTCGCCCGCGGACCATCGGTCAGGCTTCGCGGCTGGCGGGCATTACACCGGCGGACCTGACGATTCTGTTGCTATGCCTTTCCGGCCCGCGCCGGTGAGAAGGCGGGCGAAACACGCGGCGCTGACGCCCTGCTGCTGCGGCGGGCGACAAGGAGCGGATCCACCTTAGCTTGGACTGTTTTGCGCCCAGTTGAATGGGAGCACCTCCTTCGGCCCAACGGGCGTGTGCGCCGGGATTGCTCCATCAAAAAAATCATGTTACTGTGAAATCCGGTATTGAAAATTTCGCTTATTGTGGGCCTTTTTAGCCCGAAAGGAACTTTCAGATGACCACTTTCGCTCTCAAGCAAGTCGGGCCGTTCGCCATTGACGTGGACGGCGGATCATGGAAGTTGCGTATGGATCTGGCCCCCGACCAGGGCGGCGGCGGTTCCGGTCCCGGCCCGACCGATCTGGTTCCCATCGCCGTTGCCGCTTGCGAAATGATGCTGGCTCTGCTCACGGCGAAAAAACTGGGGCATCCTCTTGCGGACGTGGAGGCCACCGTCACCAAAACCTATCGTACCAATCCCTCCCGCCTGGGCGACATGGACGTAACGCTTCGCAACGTGTTAAGCCAGCTTGACCCGCAACTGCACGAGAAAATCAAAGCCGCCGTCGCCACCTGTCCGGTGGTTAAAACGCTCGAACAGCCGCCGGCGGTGCATTCGCAGATAGAATGACGCCGGATGGAACTCTCTGGCGGCTCCGGTAGTTCCGAATCCTCCGAATCCGCGGTGCTCATTTGTAGCATCCGTATTTCCAGGAGCAGTCCATGGCGGAAAATCGATTCGATCGCGGTTTGAAAAAGTTGGAGGAACTGCACGGAACCTATGGTTCCTCCGTGCTGGACCGACTCGATTTGGTCGCCCCGGATCTGAAAAGGTGGATCATTGAGTTCGCCTTCGGCGAGGTGTATTGCCGACCGGGCCTGGACATAAAACTCCGGCAGGTCGCCACGGTCGCGGCGCTGGTGGCGCTGCGACATGGGGGCGATGAGCTTAAATCGCACATCCGCGCCGCGCTGCAGGCGGGCTGTTCGCGGCAGGAAGTGATGGAAGTTATCATGCAAATGGCTTTATATGCCGGCTTTCCCGCCGCCATCGGCGCCGTAGCCGACGCCGGCGAAGCTTTTGCGGAACTCGATGCCGGTCTGGAACGACCGGCTCCCCCCGCTTCGCCGGAATAAGGTCCGTGGCTGGGACGATCCGGTTCGTCGCTTCCGCAACCGTTCCCAGGGTGGGAATATCGCCTTTTTCAGGGAAAAATTAAATTATTGGGCTGCTGAGAGCCGCAGCTTTTGCGACCGCAACCACCGGCGCCACGGCCGGGCGTGCTGGGGAAATTTCCGGCCCGTCTGGCTTCGCAGATCATTCCACGCCGCCTGTACGACGGCTACGTTCCGATCGTCAAGCGCGGCGATCAGCCCCTGAAGCACGCGCCGGTTTTTGTACGGCGCCAGCGCCTCGGCGCAATACACGCGCACCTGGGAATTCGAATCCTTTCGCAGATGCGCCAGCAGGGCCGGGATAGCCACGGGATTGTTGACGTGTGTCAGGGCCATCGCCGCGCAGAGTCGGACAAAACTCGACGTATCGGCCAGTCCCCGCACCAGTGTGGGCGCCACCGCCGCCTGGCCGGAAGTTCCCAGCGCCAGCAGCGCCTGGCCGCGAACCAGCGGGCTGGGCGCTGTTGCCGCCAGGACGTACGCCTTCATATAAACCGGCTCATGACCGAATTTCTGACGCGCCATCCAGGCAATCGCCGCGCGCTGGACATCGGGGTGGGACACGTCGAACATTCGGGCGGCTTCCAGCGTAATCGGCTTCTTGTGCGGATGGAATTTGTTCAGCAGGTTGTTGACCAACCCACTGAAGTTTCGCGGTTGCCCGGAATGACATCCGGCCGCCATAAGCAACCAAACGCAGCCGAAAGTCAGCAGAAAGCGGCGTCGCCGCCGGGGTGATGGTTTCATTGTGTACCTGATTGCATGCCTGATGAATATTTTCATGGCCGCTCCACCGGCGCACTTTCGAGCATCTCCGGAGCCACCCCTACCGGCGGCGCGATCGGCCTCCCCAGGAAACGGCCCGCCAGACTTTCAAACCGCAGGCCCTGGTCCGTCACGTAACAAGTCAGGCCACCGTCGTCCCCCCCGGGATGCAAAAGATGCATTGTAGCCAGCCGCCGGCTGACCACCAAGGCGGTTTGATCCGCTGAATCAATTAAGGTTGTCGCTTCGCCCATAATCCGCTGGATGGCGCGCGCGAAAATCGGATAATGCGTGCAACCGAGAATAAGCGCCGGCGGTTGGAGCGACCTGATTGGCTCGAGGTAATCCGCCAGCACGGCCTGTACAATCGCGCTGTCCGGCGATCGACCCTCTTCAATCAGCGGCACCAGCAGCGGGCACGCCCGGCCCACCAGATGAATATCCCCGTCCAGCCGCGCCACCGCCAATGAGTAGGCGTTGCTGGCGATGGTCGCCTCCGTGGCGATCAATCCAATCATACAGCGGCCATTGGCCTGCACCGCCCGTGTCACCCGCACCGCGGCCGTGGCGCCGGGCGCCAGCACGCCGATGATGGGAATGGAAAATTCCGCGCGTAGAGATTCCAGCGCCGTGGCGCTGACCGTGTTGCACGCCACCACCAGCAACTTCGGATTGATTTGCATCAAAAATCGCAGACATTGCCGCGCAAATTGAAGCACCGTCCGCGGTGACTTGGTTCCGTAGGGCAGCCGCGCGGTATCGCCGAAATAAACCAGCTTTTCCGCCGGCAGGCGCTGCTGCAATGCCCGCACGACCGTCAATCCGCCCAGACCGGAATCAAATACGGCGATTGGCGCAACCGCTGAATAGTCGGTGGTTTGTGT
Organism: Planctomycetota bacterium; assembly: GCA_021831565.1. Lineage (GTDB taxonomy): Bacteria > Planctomycetota > Phycisphaerae > WQYP01 > WQYP01 > JAKBMM01. The sequence goes on along the minus strand of JAKBMM010000025.1, from coordinate 2,825 downwards.
GGCGGCGGCCATAGCCATGGTCATTGCGTCTCCGGGTTCGACTTTCCGGGCATGTTACACTGGCCGCCATTAGGCATAAAGCCGGGGGCCGCAATATTCCCGGTGGACAAAATCACTAGCGCTCTGTCACACCCGCAGTTGCTCATGAATGACCGAAAAGTCTTCCTGCGATATGATACCATTGCGATTTGAGGCCCAATTCCGGCGCGTCCTGCTGCGATTGGGGGCGGTTTGAAACCTGCCTGCCGGCAGGCGGGGCTTACGCAAACAGTATCTTGGACATCGAGCGAGCGGCATCATGAGTAAAGCATCCCCACGGGCACTGATCACCGGCATTACCGGCCAGGATGGTTCTTATCTGGCCGAGTTTCTTCTGGCCAAAAATTACGAAGTGCACGGCATCATCCGGCGATCCAGCGGTTTTAACACCGCGCGGCTCGATCATATCTACCAGGACCCCCACGAACGCAAGCGGAGGCTCCATCTGCATTATGGCGACCTGACCGATGGCTCCTGCCTGCGCGAAATCCTCACCCGTACGAAACCCGACGAGGTGTACAACCTGGGGGCGCAATCCCACGTGCGGGTCAGTTTCGACCAACCGGTTTACACGGTCCATACCGACGCCCTGGGCACGCTGATGCTGCTCGAAGCGATACGAGACACAGCTTTGCCGATCCGGTTTTACCAGGCGTCCTCCAGCGAGATGTTCGGGAAGACGCTGGAGTCGCCGCAAAAGGAGACCACTCCCTTTCACCCGCGAAGTCCTTATGCCTGCGCCAAGGTTTATTCCTACTGGCAAGTCATTAATTACCGCGAGGCTTATTCCATGTTCGCCTGCAACGGCATCCTGTTCAACCATGAATCGCCGCGGCGGGGCGAAACTTTCGTCACGCGCAAAGTGACGCGGGCGGCCACGCGGATCAAGGTTGGGCTTCAGGATGCCTTGTTCCTGGGAAACCTCCAAGCCAAACGCGATTGGGGCTTTGCCGGTGATTACGTGCAAGCCATGTGGATGATGCTCCAACAGGATCAGCCCGATGATTTTGTCATCGCCACCGGCCAAACGCACAGCGTACAAGAATGGGTGGAGCTATGTTTTGGAATTCTCGATCTGGATTGGAAAAAGTATGTCCGCACAGACCCGCGCTATCTGCGCCCCGCGGAGGTGGATGTATTGCTCGGAGACGCCGCCAAAGCGCGCCGTGTGCTGGGATGGACGCCGCGCGTAAAAATCCAGGATCTGGCCCGCATGATGATCGAACACGACCTGGAACTGGCCAGGCAGGAAAAGTTGATCCAAACCCATAGCGCCCGGCCGCGCGAGTCCCGATAGCTATCGGGTTCGCCGCGGACTTGAACGACACGCGGTTCTACGGCAATGACGGAAAGACACGATGCGTTATCTGATCACAGGCGGGGCCGGTTTTCTAGGCCGTTATGTGCACCAAAAATTTCTCGAAATGGGCGCCCGGCGGGATGATCTGATCATTCTGCGCAGTAAAGAATGCGATCTCACGCGGCAGGAACAGGTGGAGCGAACCATGACCCATGCTCGGCCCGACGTGGTGATTCACCTGGCCGCCAGAGTCGGCGGAATCGGCGCTAATCGCCAGAATCCCGGCCTGTATTTCTACGCCAACATGGCCATGGGCCTTAATGTCATCGAGGCCGCCCGCCGGCAAGGGGTCCGCAAAGTGGTCCAGGTGGGAACTATTTGCGCCTACCCCAAGTACACTCCGATTCCTTTCAAAGAAGATGAACTCTGGAACGGCTATCCCGAAGAAACCAACGCCCCTTACGGCATCGCCAAGAAGGCCCTGCTGACGATGTGCCAGGCCTACCGGCAACAGTACGGCCTGAACGCCATTTACCTGTTGCCCGTAAACCTTTATGGACCAGGCGATAACTTTGACCCGCAAAGTTCGCACGTCATTCCGGCGCTGATACGTAAATTTGTGGAAGCTCAATCCGCCGGAACCGACCACATCGTGGCTTGGGGAACGGGGGGAGCCTCGCGGGAGTTTCTTTACGTGGAGGACGCGGCGCAAGCGATCGCGCTGGCCACACTCCGTTACAACGATCCGGATCCCGTCAACATCGGCGCGGGGCGGGAAATGACCATTCGCGATCTGACCGCCTTGATTGCCCGACTTTGCGACTTCACCGGCCGCATCGTATGGGACGCCTCCCAACCCGACGGTCAACCGCGGCGCTGTCTGGACACCTCGCGCGCCAGAGAAAAATTTGGGTTCGTGGCCGAAACGTCGTTGGAAGAAGGGCTTAAAAAAACAATCGAATGGTATCGCCAACAGACGGGCATGCGGCCGCGCCGCCAGAACGGATGAGCATAACGATTGTTCGTAGAGAAACCTCCATGCGTAAATTTCCGCTGCTTCTGGCGACCGGCATATTGATTACCGCAACGGCGCTCCCAGCGCCGGCGGCGCCGACGCATTCCTCAACTTGGCCCGCCCCGCGCGTACCGCAATCCATGGGCGTCAACATTCATTTTGCGTATCCCCCCCCCGGCGAAATGCGGATGCTCGCCGCGGCGGGCTTTCATTGGATCCGCAAGGGTTTTGAATGGAACACAACCGAATTGCGCAAAGGTCGCTACGATTTTCGTTCTTACGACTACCTGCTCGCGGCGCTGCGCCGCTACCATATCCGGCCGCTGTGGATCCTATGTTTCGGTAATCCGCTGTATGACCACGGCCTGGCGCCGAGCACCCCGCAGGCCCGCTGGGCGTTCTGCCGGTGGGTCGCCGCGGCGGTGCGGCATTTCCGTGGTCGCGGCGTGATGTGGGAAATGTGGAACGAAC
>JAKBMM010000024.1 GCA_021831565.1 Planctomycetota bacterium | reverse complement strand
ATCCGGCCCGTACACGCCCTGTGTGTGCGGGCCGGTTCTTTTTATACAACGGGCGAGCCGGATTCCGGAATTCCCACCGAGAATTACAACCGAGAATTACCCTGAGCCGCGCGCGTAAGCAAGCGGATAAGCAAGCCGAGCCGCGCGTGTAAGCAAGCGGAGCGGATGGCGAAATATACCCGCGGCGGTTATAAAATTTCCATTGCGTCGATCTACATCGGGTACGTTATGGTGGCTACCAGTTACATTGCGCTCGGCGGGAACATCGGTGACCGCGTCGTTAATATGCTCTGGGCCATCGCCGCCATCGGCCGATTGCCGGAAACAGAAGTTCTCGCTGTCTCCGGATTTTATAACACGCCGGCCGTGGGTGGTCCGCCGGATCAGCCCGATTATCTCAACGCGGCGGCGCGAATCGCGACGCGTCTGGCGCCGCCGGATCTGCTGGCGGGTCTGCTGGCGATCGAAATCGGCCGGGGCCGCAATCGGCGGATGGAGCAGCGCCATGGCCCGCGCCCGATCGACCTGGATATTCTTCTGTACGCGGATCAGATTTATCAGCAGCCCCATCTGACGATTCCCCATCCGCGCCTGCATGAGAGACTATTTGTATTGCTGCCATTGAATGAAATCGCTCCGGACGCATGGCATCCGGTTCTCGGCTGTAGAATCCGGGAATTGCTAACCCGGAGTTTGCACCGCGGAGGACGCGGAGGACGCCGAGGGTATAAACGGGGCGTGTCGAAAATGCTGGGAATACAGGAATGGAAATCAATGATTTAAGCGGCCAGATTGTGGATGCGGCGATGAAGGTGCATTCGGCGCTCGCCCCGGGACTTCTCGAAAGCGCCTACGAAGGATGCCTGATCCACGAATTGCGGAAACGAGGCCTTCCGGTCGTATCCCAAAGGGATGGCATTAAGCGAATGGTCCACAAGCTATAAACCTCCGCGGTCCCCTGCGTCCTCCGCGGTAAATAACGTCCGCGGTAAATAACGTCCGGAGTTCGCACCGCGGAGGAATCAGAGGAACGCCCCGGAGTAAATGGATACACTTTGTTTCATGCGGATCATCAGGACCATCACGGAATTGCGGCGCTGGCGGCAGGCTCTTTCCGCCACCGCGCGCGTGGTGTTTGTGCCCACCATGGGCGCGCTCCATGCGGGGCATGGCCACCTGGTGCAACTGGCCCGCCAGGCGGCCGGACCGGACGGGTGCGTGCTCGTCAGCATTTTTGTCAATCCGAAGCAGTTCGGTCCCGCCGAAGATTTTGCAAGTTATCCCCGCCCCTTCGCGGAGGATGCGCGCCTGCTGCGCCAGTGGCGCACCGATATTCTCTTTGCGCCCACCGCGCGGGAAATGTATCCGCAAGACGAGGCGCCGGCGGATTCTCCACGCGATCCCGCCGGATACCAGGACCCGCTGGGCGACGTGCTGGAGGGGAAAATACGACCGGGGCATTTCCACGGCGTATGCGTCGTGGTGGCCCGGTTGCTGGCAATGGTGCAACCGGGCATGCTCATTCTCGGACAAAAAGACTACCAGCAGCAGCTCATTCTGCGGCGGATGATTCGGGAGATGAATTTTCCAGTGGATGTGTTGACCGCTCCGACCATTCGCGAGCCGGACGGTCTGGCCATGAGCAGCCGCAATCGCCGCCTGACGCCGCGGGAGCGTCCCGCGGCCGCGGTGGTTTATCGCGCCTTATGCCGGGCGAAGGATGAAATTTTGCATGGCCGCCGCGAAGTAAAACACCTGATCGAGGAAATGGCCGGCCCCATCGCCGCCGCCGGCCTGGAAGTTCAATATGCGCTACCGTGTCACGCCGATACGCTCGCGGAGTTTGCCGGAGTTGTCAATGACCGGTGCGTGCTGCTGGTCGCCGCGCGGCTGGGCGCGACGCGTCTGATCGACAATGTGGTGGTTCCGCAGGAATAAAAAACTATCTCAAATATTGCCTGCGGATATTTTCCGCTATACTGGTATCGCAAGGTTTTATCGGGCCAGGCATGGCGGTAAAGGAACCTCTATGAAACGAAGACTGATTTGGCTGGCGGAACTTCTGGGCATTGCGGCTCTGCTGGCGGGATGCGCCACGCATAACAACACCATCATTAAGGCGCCGCGCACAAACGTGGACCGGCAATTGCCCCCGGGCCACTGGGGGCTGCGCAAGCTAAGCCCCAGTCAGTATCCGAACATGGAGTCGGCTTTTCTGCACAAGAAAGGGTTGATCACGGCGATTGACCGCTCCATCCAGTACATGCGGACGCCTACGAGCCGGCTTTTCTTTCCCGACGGGCCGATTACGCATCGGCAGGAGCTCAACACCCTTTATGATTTCCGCACCATGCTCCGGACAGTACCCACGGCGGCGCAATTCCAAAAAAACATCGTGCAACGTTATGATGTATATACAGCCAAGGGCTATGACACCCGGGGCGACGTGTGGTTCACCGGCTATTACACACCGATTCTTTACGGCAGCCTGACCAAAACCCTCCAATACCGCTACCCGGTGTACAAACGCCCGCTGGACCTGGTAAGCAATCCGATTACCGGGCAGACTCTGGGCCAGAAATTGCCCAATGGAACGATCCGCCCATATCCATCACGCGCCAAAATCCTCAAGCAGCATCTGCTGCGCGGTCGGGAATTGGTGTGGTTCAGCAACCCGCTGGACGCCTACGTGGCTGAAATTCAGGGGTCGGCCAAGGTGATTCTCACCAATGGCCAGGTAATGACCATCGGCTACGCCGGCGACAATGGACGCACCTACCACGGGCTGGGGATCGCATTGATGAAGGCGGGGAAGATCAGCGCGCGCAAACTCTCGCTGCCGGCCATCGAAGCCTATTTTCAAATTCATCCGCGGCAGGTGGAGAATATCATTATGCACAATAAATTCATGGCTTTTCTCAAGGTATACAATCCGGCGCACTGGCCGCTGGGATCGCTGGGCGTGAAAGTAACCGCGCACCGCACGCTGGCCACGGATAAAACCATTGAAGCGCCGCCTTACCAGAGCATTTTTCCGCGGGCGGCGATCACGTATGTGACCGCCCAAATGCCGGACACTTCCGGCAACATCCAGCCGTTCAAGGGTTTTCTGCTGGACCAGGACACCGGCGGAGCAATTCGGGCGGCGGGCCGCGCCGACATTTACATGGGCATTGGACCGGAGGCGCAAACACAGGCCGGTTATGAGTACAGCAAGGGACGGTTGTATTATCTGTTTTTGAAACCCGCATTGACGCCGCTGGGCGGCGCCACGACGCAACCGGCATCGGTCCCGCCGGGGAATTCCGGCTCCCCCGGCAACACCCCGGCGCCGCCGAGCGGCGGCGTCTCCATGCAGCAGATGTTCCCGGGAGCCAGGTGAGATCGCGTTTCCGGCGGTTCGCCATAAAAAAACTCGAACCGCTCCACCCCGAACATTTCACCGCCGAGACGCAGAGATCGCAGAGGTTGTTGAAATGAAAGCACTTATAGAGTTTTTTCCACAACACCGCAGCTATAGACTGTCGGCTATCTCATCATTCCTATCCATTTACTCCTTCGTCGCCTCTGCGTGCTCTGCGCCTCCGCGGTGCAAAATCCGGGTTAATATTCGCGGCGGCGGCGGGCGGGGGGAATTTTGCAAATCTTGCGATACTTGGCGACGGTCCGGCGCGCCAGGGTGATTCCCTTTTCCCGGAGCCGGGCGACGATTTCATCGTCGGCGAGCGGGTTTTTCCTGTCTTCGCTTTGCACCATCTCCTCCAACTGAACCCGGATGGCGTCCCAGCTTACGGCCTGGCCGGTGGAGTCTTCGGTTCCGCCGCTGAAAAACCGGCGCAGGGGAATCACGCCGCGCGGCGTATTTACATATTTATCAGCAACTGCACGGCTGACCGTGGCCACGTGGACGCCGAGCCGCTCGGCGACGGCGGTCATCGGCAGCGGCCGGAGATGTTTCGGGCCCAAGTCAATAAAGTCTTTCTGGGCTTCGGCCGCGACGCGCAACACGCGCAGAAGCGTGTGGCGGCGCTGTTCGATGGCATCGATCAGCCAACGGGCGTTGCGGATGTGGTCCGCCAGGAACTGGTGGGTTTTTTCATCCACGCCCGGCTCGCCGGGACGGGCCATGCGGCTGTATACCTCGTTGATGCACAGGCGCGGCAGGTGATCGTCGGCGAGGCGCACGTGGTAGCGACCGGTTTGCTCATCCGGTTCGATGACGGCATCGGGCGTAACGAAAGTCGCACGGGAATCGATCAGCAGCCGGCCGGGACTCGGATGCAGGAACCGGGCCAGGAACGCGCGGGCCTGCTTGATCTGCTCCAGGGATAGGCCGCTCCTGCGGGCGATTTGCGGCAGGCGGTTCATTTCCAGGTCCGCCAGGTGGCGCTCCACCAGCAGGCGCGGCGCGTGGACCAGCTCCTTCTGATCGCGGGCCAGGGCATCCAACTGCAGCAGCAGGCATTCCCGGAGATTGCGGGCGCCGATTCCGGCCGGTTCCAGCCGGCGCTGCAGAAGCGGCCAAGCCCGTTCCACGTCCTGGCGGCGCACTCCGGGCGGCAGGTCACGCGTGATCACATCGATGCTCTCGCGGATGTAGCCGTCCGGATCAATCCACTCGATGAGCCTCTGCCCGGCGCTGCGGGTGGATTCATCGATATCCAACAAATTCCACTGCGCGAGCAATTGTTCCGACAAGGATGCGCCGGGGGCGGGTGCATTGGCCAGGGCTGCGAGCTTGGGATCACGATCGCCGGCCGGGCGGCGGGCGCCGGACCGCGGAGAAAAAAACGTCTCATTGTGATCATCAGACCAGAGAGTCGGGGACGGCGCGGCGGGATCCGACCCGGCCCGGGCGGAGGGATCGTCAGAAGCGGAGTCCGACCCCGTCGCCGGCGACTTTTCCAGCGCCGCGGCGGGGATGCCGGCGACCGGCGCCAAATCCGGCCCCTGATCGTAAGGTGAATCGAGTTTTTCGAGAACAGGATTGGCGGCAAGTTCCTCGTTGACGCGCTGCTCCAGGGCCAGGGTGGGCAATTGAAGTATTTCCATCGACTGAATCATGCGCGGCGAGAGCTTCATCCGCTGTTCGAGACGCAGGTGGGTGGAGGTATTCAGCCGCATGGTTTCTTTCCGCCAGCCGGCACTCCGGAGCGTGATCCCGATGGCTGTCGGGATTCGGCGTGAATTGCCGAGCAATCGGTGTGCCAAAGTATATTCGATTATACTCCAAGCGGTCTTTTTTAATACATTGGCGACCTGCGGTTCCCGAGGAAATGAACGTGGTTTTCAATGGGTATTGACAACGCCATTGCCGATGAGAATGGCCTTGGAAACCCGGCCGGAAAGAACCTGCCGGGCATCCTGGCGGATGTCGGAGGTATAACGCGGATCGGCGGCAATTTTTTTCAGCACCATTCGCACGGTGGGATCATGCCTTACCGGCCAGAGTTGATACACGCATTGCCGCAGCGCGGCGGCATGTGGATGTTCCACAACAGGCAACAGCCGCTCTTTAATTTGCCACGGTTTTTCGTGTATTTTTCCGCCATAGGCGGCGCTGATGGCGCTGATGTTTTCACCCGCCCGGCCCATGCCCGCCACTCCCAGAAGCGAATGGACCATCCGGGCCTTGCGGCCCCGCCGGCCTCCGGAGAAGGAAAACTCGCGGATGGCCACCAGTCCATAACGCGTGGGCCCGGGCAGGGGCGGCTGGCGCAAGTTGTTTTGCGGTTGAACCCGCACGTGGAATGTTTCGGTCGCGACGTGGACGACATATTGCCACTTTCCGGCGTGGATTCCGCCGGCGGACGGGATGATGGATTTATTTCGCTGGATGCGGACATCCGCTCCCCAGGAGGGTCCGAAGAGGCCGGCCAGATATTGATAAAGCTCCCCAAAACGTTGCCAATACCGGCCGCGGTTTTTCCGCTGCGCCTTACGCTGCGGCCAGGTAATAAGCCGAAAAGCCTGATGAATCTTGTGCGTGCGGTCGCTGGACACCAGAGAGAAAAATCGTCCGACCAGCGCCCGGCCCCCGACGGGATATCTGCTTAGAGGATTCGGACCGGGGCGGGTGAAATACCACCAGGCTCCGGCGACGATTAAGACGAGGACCGCCAGAACAAGCAACAGACGAACTGGCCGAAGCGAGTATTCAGGCATGGCAAAACACCGGTTCAGCCCGCCATGGCGGGGGCAAAGGCGGAATCACTGACTTTACCGCGGCGGGGCGCGCATTGCGCATACAGGGATAAAATACCGACATACAGGTAACCGCACATGAAGATCAACAGAAAAGGAACGCACATCTCCGCGCGTTGCAGAACCACGGCGGCAATCGCGCACAACAATAGATACAAGCCCAGGCCAATCTCGGCGAAGGGCAGCCAATTGATCTTCTGGCGGAACCCGGCCGCACGGCTTTTCCAGGCATTGGACGGCGTATCGCACTGAATGCCGTACTTGGGCGTGCGGGTAAACTCGCTTTCATGCCGAAAAAGAGCTTCGAGCACGGCCAGAGAGTTGGTCAGGCTGATGCCCATGGCCACGGCCATCAGCATGGGCATTCGCACTATGGCGCGAATCCAGCTTTCACCAAGCTCTCTCTGCGCGACCATGTAGAATGTACCGGCGGAAAAGGTAAGAATGATGAACATCGTCAGGAGCGTTCCCCGCAGAACGGGGGATGCGGGAAAAAGGATACCCGGCCCGCCCAGAAAGAACGTCGGAAACAGAAGCAGCGAAAGCAAAACCGCCATGGGATAAACCACCCCGGAGCACAGATGGAGAAACGCTTCCACTTTGACCCGTAAAGGCAGGGGTTTTTTGAGCAGGGAGGGCAGAAGTTTTACCGCCGTTTGAACGCTTCCCTTGGTCCAACGATGCTGCTGCCGCTTGAACGCGACGATTTCCGGCGGCAATTCAGCCGGGCAGATCATTTTGGGCAGAAAAACCAGGTGCCAGCCGCAAAGCTGGGCGCGATAGGACAGATCCAGGTCTTCGGTAAGCGTATCATGCTGCCAGCCGCCGGAACTGACAATGGCGCTTTTTCTCCACACCCCGCCGGTGCCGTTGAAATTGATGAACCGCCCGCTGCGGTTGCGCGCCGCATGTTCAATGACAAAATGTCCGTCGAGGAAAATCGCCTGGCAGCGCGTCAGCAGTGAATGGCGGCGGTTGATGTGTTCCCAGCGGGTTTGTACGCATCCGATGGCGGGATCGGTAAAATGATGAATCACGCCGCGGAGCATGTCGGAGGGAGGGATGAAATCGGCGTCAAAAATGGCGATGAATTCGCCTTTGGCCGTAGCCAAGCCGTTTTCCAGGGCGCCCGCTTTGTAACCGAATCGATTGTTCCGGTGGATGTACTGGATATCTTGGCCCGTCTCTCGTAACCGTTGACAAGTTGACCGGGCGATTTCGGCGGAATCGTCGGTGGAATCGTCCAGAACCTGTATCTGGAGCAGGTGCCGGGGGTAATCCATGCGGGCGGCGGCCTCAATGACCCGGGTGGCCACGTAGCGCTCATTAAACATGGGCAACTGGATGGTAACCGGGGGAAGATCCGGGAATTCCCGCGGCGCCGGAGGTGCGAGATGTTCTTTGCGCCCGGTCCAATAATAGAGGATGACCTCCCAATACCGGTGCAGACCATAAACGGTCAAGACCACCAGCACGAGCAGGTAAAGCGCGTTAAATATACTACCGGCAATCGAGAGCATTAAAACACGGCGCCTTCTGTTGTGGAATTATGTAGCTCGCGGACATTTTTCATGGGGCGGCCACTCCTGTAGAGCCTGTGTGGTCCCGAAACGCGTGCGTGTTAGTCTACGCAGGTGGGGTGCGGTTTGCAATACAGCCTATAAAATGAATTGCGTTGAAAATAACCATATTTTTTGGCAAACCGGGTTGCGAAAGCCCAGCCATCCCGGCGGGATTGAATCGGCGGTGATTTCGCCTTGCTGCGCCACAAGAGCCTGTCTATATGAGACAGGCTCTAAATACGTCCAAGCTCTTGCGTTCCGCCAAGACGATTTTTTATCTCGCAAACAAGTTGCCGGGCGGTGGCGGTATCCAGGCTGCCGGGGCGCCAGGGAATAAAGAAGCGATCTCCATTTTTACGGGGAATGATGTGGTAATGCAGGTGCAATACCGACTGCATGGCCTGCGGTCCATTGTTCAGAAGAATATGGCAGGCCGGCGCTTCCACCGCCGCCGTGACGGCACGCGCCAAGGCTGGCAATTGCGCGGAGATGCGGGCGAAAAGTTCCGGCGGAACATCAAAAACATTCTGGTAATGGGACTTGGGGATCACCAGTGCATGGCCGGAAACAAGCGGACCGCTGTCCAGAAAGCTCACGATCGCGTCATCTTCATGGATTTTGTGGCAGGGAATCCGCCCGGCGACGATTTTGCAGAAGATGCAATCGGGATCGTTCAGAACATTCTGTGGCACGGTCATGGCGGCGGCCTCTTGTTGCGCGAATAAGTCATCCCGGCTGTCGGTACACGGCCCGCCGCCGGGTTGGCCTTAACGACGCGGGTCACCGCGGCGGCCCGGCTTCGCGTTGGACGAATTCGTAATGCGCCGGGTTCGCCGCAGTGCGAACCCGGCGGCGCGGGCCGGCGCAATGGCCCGCGTGTTTTCTCCACGCGGCGGATGCAAGGCTGCTGGCGAAGAACCGCGGCGGGAATCCCGGCCAGGCGCCATCACTCGGCGGATGCGGATTCCGCAGCGGGACGAGTCGCGCGCTGGCGGACCTTGGCAATGCCGACAAGCTGAACGATGGCAATGTCACCGGCATCTCCGATGCGCCACTCGGCGGTTTTGATGATTCGCGTATAACCGCCGTTGCGGTCGGCGTAATGCGGGGCGATTTCCTTGAAGAGTTTCTGAACCACACTCTCATCCATCAGACGGTCGGGGTCTTTCGGATCGGCCATCAGACGGTCGCGCAGGCGGGAGATAACCAGCCGGCGGGCCGCGAGCGTATTTTTGCGGGCCAGGGTGATCAGCGGTTCGACAAAGCGGACCAGTTCCCTGGCCTTGGGCAGAGTGGTGCGGACCTGGCCATGCTCGAAAAGAGACTGGGACAGGTTTCGCAGCATGGCCTTACGATGGGCCGCCGTGCGGGAAAGCCTTCGACCTGCAATAAGATGACGCATAAATAGTCCTCAATGGTTGATTTCGGTGCGCCGGGATGGTTGATCAGGACTCCTCCACCACCGGCTCCTGCGCGGGCGGATTTTCTTCGCTAACCGGTACATTCATACCCAGCGACAGCCCCATGTCCTGTAGTTTTCTCTTGACTTCACGGAGGCTGGTTTTGCCGAAACTGCGCACTTTAAGCAACTCCCCGTCGGTCAACCGCACCAGATCGCCAATGGTATGAATCCGCGAGGACTCCAGACAGTTGCTGGCCCGCACCGAGAGGTCCATGGTGGATATGGGCTGAATAAGCCGGGCCGCCAGTTCCTCATTCAGTACGGCCGGTACGGCCGGTTCGTCGGATTCCAGGGGCGCGTTGACTTCATCGCCCGGCTCAAAATACTGGAGAAAGGCGTTGAGATGCTTGCGGAGAATTTTGGCGGCCTCCACCAGGGCCAGGTCGGGCGTGATGGTGCCGTTGGTCCATATTTCCAATTGCAGACGGTCGTAGTTGGTCTTCTGGCCGACGCGCGTATCCTCGGTTTTGTAGCGAACACGGGTAACCGGAGAGTAGGCCGAATCGATGGGAATTACACCGATGATCTGCTCCGCGGGCGTATTGTCCGCGGCGGTGAGGAAACCGCGGCCCTTGCGGACTTCCAGCTCCATCTCAAAGACGTTCGGACTGGTCAGGGTGGCCAGAACCAGGTTCTTGTTATGGATGGTCAATGCGGGATCACCCTGCAAATCGCCGGCGGTGACGGTCCCCGGTCCCTTTTTCTTCACACCAAGGGTTTTGGGAGCGTCGCCCTCCAGGGAAACCACGAGGCTCTTGACGTTGAGAATGATGTCGGTGACATCTTCCACGACGCCGGGAAGCTGGGCGAATTCGTGGTCCGCGCCGGCAATGCGGACCCAAACCGCCGCGGCGCCTTCCAGGGAGCTTAGTAGGATCCGGCGAAGGGAATTACCGACGGTCGTTCCAAAGCCGCGTTCGAACGGCTCCACGGAGAACCTGCCATACGTCTCGGTGGAAATAGAATGATCCACCTCGATCCGGGTGGGCAGTTCCAGACCGCGCCAATGCATCCGCATAAGTGATCTCCAACATGAAATTGTTATACTTTTTAGATATATTTAAACCCGCCGCTTTTTCGGCGGCCGACACCCGTTGTGCGGGAGGGGTGTGTTATCCTCAATCGAGGTGATTTTCATGCCGCTGTTCTGCAGGGCGGTAATGGCGGATTCGCGGCCGGAGCCGGGACCTTTGACGCGCACCTCCAGTTCCTGCAGGCCGAACTTGCGGGCTTTGGCGGCACAGTTCTCGGCGGCGCGCGTGGCGGCGAAGGGCGTGCTCTTGCGGGCGCCTTTGAAGCCGACCGTACCGGCGGAATCCCAGGCGAGCGTCTCCCCATTGACGTCGGTAATAATCACCTGGGTATTGTTGTAACTGGCCTTGATGTGGGCAATGCCCCGCCCCACATTTTTCCGAATTTTTTTCTTCCCGGATTTCGCCATGATAACACCTCGAAACACTTGTTTTTATCGTTGCCGGCGGCCGCGCCCGCAAGCCGTCGGGACTCCTTACGCGGACTGGCGCCTCGCACGGGTCAAGACCCGCGGCTAAAAACTTATACCAGCAATCCCGGCGCGCCCCGCCTCACTTCCTGTTCGGATCGGGATTCGCGCTGCGGCCGGAGCCTGCGCCGCGCCCGCAGCGCGGTAAATTTCATCAACCATGCAGCTCTTTCACGCCCTTCTTGCCGGCGACGGTTTTGCGCGGTCCCTTGCGGGTACGGGCATTGGACCGGGTGCGCTGGCCGCGGACGGGAAGGCCCCGCCGATGCCGAAAACCGCGATACGACTGAATATCCTTGAGCCGGGCGACATTCTGCTGAATCTGCCGGCGGAGCGAGCCTTCAACGATATAGTTCCGGTCGATGATATTTCCGATGCGCGCGATTTCATCTTCCGAAAGTTCCTTGGCCCGCTTCTGCGGATCAATATTGGCCTCCTTGAGGATATCCATGGTATTGACCGGACCGAGGCCGTAGACGTAACGTAGGCTGATCCGAAGGGGCTTATCCATCGGTATATCAACCCCGGCGATACGCGGCATAACAACTCCTTACGTTTGGCGCGGCGGGTGCACACTCCGGCCGAAAGCGGACCGATACTTTTTCAACCCTGCCGCTGCTTGTGACGCGGATCGGCCTTGCAAATCACCCGCAACACACCGTTGCGGCGCACCACAATACAATGCTCGCATATACGTTTGACGCTTGAGCGCACTTTCATGGTTCGACTCCGCAAGATGCCGGCGGGGCGTTTCCAAATCAAAAAGGGAGGCCGGCGCACAAACCGGATAAGTATACCCGCTATCAATCGCTATTGCCAGCGCCCCGTACAACAGTTCGAATTCGGACAAGGCAATTTTTTCCAGAATGTCAACGTGCCGCCGGCCACATCAAAGGTTGCCGCCCAGGCGGCGGCAAATCACTTCGCCGAATCTTCGGCGCCTCCCGGAAAAATACCGCGCCGCCATTCCCTGTTCAATTTCTCATGATGATGCGCCCGCGGGATAAATCATACGGCGACATCTCCACGGTAACTTTGTCCCCGGGAAGAATACGGATGTAATTCACCCGCATTTTTCCCGATATATGGGCCAAAAGAATATGGCCGTTTTCGAGCTTCACCCGAAACATAGCATTGGGAAGAGCCTCTGTCACGACGGCCTCCACGCGGAGGGCTTCATCCTTGGGCATTCATTTCCTCCGCACCATGGCGGTAAAAACCGGTTCCGGCGGCGGCAACCGCGGGGCTGGGGGCGCACCGTCGCCGGCGATCCCGATCCGAATAGCAATCGGATGGTAAGCCTATTTCCGGCGAATTCTATATACTCGGGCCTTAACGTCCGTCTGTCAAGACTTCGCAGCCATCGGACGTCACGGCTACGGTATGTTCCACGTGGGCGGCGGCGGTGTGGTCCTTGGTAACCACGGTCCAGCCATCATCCAGAACCACAACTTCCGGCCCGCCAAGGATCACCATCGGCTCCACGGCAAGCGTCATGCCGGGTTCGAGGTAAAAATCATCGCGATTGAGAAACTCGCTGGAAACGAAGTTGGGAACCTTAGGCTCTTCGTGCATGCGGCGCCCGATGCCGTGCCCGACGAATTCCCGTACACAGGAAAGCCCCCGGCTTTCAACATATTCCTGCATTTTCCGGGCGACGTCGCTCCAGCGGATTCCCGGGCGAATTAAACGAATGGCCAATTCGAGGGTTTCTTCGGCAATGCGGACCAACCGGACAATGTCCGGCGTCCCCTCGCCGACAATCATGGTGAGGGCCGAATCACCGCACCAGCCATCCAGGCGGATGCCGCAATCGATGCTGACCGCATCGCCGGCCCGCAGCAGGCGCGATCCGGGAATTCCGTGGACCACTTCGTCGTTGACACTGATGCAGGTATTGCCGGAAAACCCCTTTCCCGGTTCATAGGTCGGATAATTTTTAAACAGTCCGACGGCGCCCAGCGCGGTAAAGGTTTCCAAGGCTATCTGGTCGAGCTCGGCGGTGGTGATGCCGGGACAAACATGCCGCCGGCAAGCCGCGAGCGTCTGCTGCACGACTTTTCCGGCCGCCCGCATCTTATCTATTTCCTGCCTTGATTTTAGTGATATTCTCATGTTTTACTGTCCGTGTCATCCTCCGGCGAACCGCCGACGGCGAAGGATGGCGGCCCCTCCCGCCAAACTCGATCCCGTTACTCCAGAGCGTGCCGGAGGCCAACGGTGCGTGGCGATTTTTCGCGGTGGGGCAATCTCCGCTATGGAGACGGTCGTTCGGCCGGATCGCGGTTTCTGCGCCGGCGATCCAGGCGGACGGGGACGTCCGCGCTTCCCGGCGCCTCCGAAAAATTGTCACAACCCCGGCCACCCCGCCCGCCGGCGGGCGTTTCCCGCCGGCGGCGTTTCCCGTATACTTTATTCGATCTTTTGGCGTTTTCACAAGGGAGTTGCATCATGGCGGTGAAAGGGAATGCGGTTATCGGGCAATCGGGAGGCCCCACGGCGGTGATCAATCAATCGCTGGTGGGCGTGCTTGAGGAATTGCAGCAGCACGCCGAAATCGGGCGGATTTGGGGCGCCAAGTATGGCGTGCGCGGCATCCGGAGCGGCGACTTCGCGCCGCTGAATCATCTTTCCCCCGACCTGCTGGAGCGCGTGGCTCAAACCCCGTCGAGCGCGCTGGGATCCACCCGCGACAAGCCGGACGAGGAATATTGCCGCAAGTTGCTCGAATCGTTTCAAAAGCATGACGTCAAGTACTTTTTCTATATCGGCGGCAACGATTCGGCGGATACGGCGCGGATTGTTGCGGACATGGCTCTCCAGACCGGTTATCCGCTGCGCGTCTACCATGTACCCAAGACGATAGACAATGATCTGCGGACGACCGATCACTGTCCCGGCTACGGGTCGGCGGCCCGTTTCGTGGCCCTGGCCGTGCTGGGCGACGATCTGGACAACCGGTCGCTCCAGGGCGTGAAGATCGACGTGATTATGGGGCGCGACGCCGGTTGGTTGACCGCGGCCTCGGTATTGGCCCGGCACGAGGAAGACGACGGTCCCCATCTCATTTACGTGCCGGAGGCGGATTTCAGCGACGAGAAATTCCTCGGCGACGTGGAAAGCGTTTACCGCAGGCTGGGCCGATGCGTGGTGGCGGTAAGCGAGGGTATCCGCTACAGGGCCGGCGATAAAAACAGCCTGGTGGCGGACAAGGCGATGCGCAGCGGCGAAGTGGACGCCCACGGCAACAAGCAGCTTTCCGGTACCGGCGCGCTGGGCGATTATCTGGCCGAACTGGTGAAGAAGAACTTCGGCGCGGCGTTGCAGAAAAAGAAGGATGGAAAATTACGAGTGCGGGCGGATACCTTCGGCTACTTGCAGCGGAGTTTTCCAACCAGCGCCAGTCCCACCGATGCTTGGGAGGCCAGACTCTGCGGCCGAATGGCGGCGCAGTACGCGCGGGGCGCGCCGGACGGACTGGCCAGTGGATCGGTGGCGATACGGCGCACCAGTGATGATCCTTACAAGATAGAGACATTTCCCACGGCGCTGGAGAATGTCGCCCGGCAGACCAAGCCATTGAACCCGTCCTATGTGGTCAATGGCTGCGACATTCACGGTGAATTCAAGCGTTACGCCGGACCGCTGGTTGGCCCGTTGCCCATTCCCGGCCGGTTGCTCTGACGGCGCCAGGCCGGACGCATTCCAACCCGTCGGGATCCCGGCGAACCATCCGTGCCATCAACGCGGTGTTTTCTGGAGCGCGGAATGCTGCCGGCGGAAGTGTGCCAGTACACCCTCGCAAACAAGCTTGCACATGGTTTCCACGGAGGGATCGCAAATGGAGTAGACCGCCTGGGCGCCCTGCCGGTGAAAACTCACCAGGCCGGCCTGCCGCAGAACCGCCAGATGTTTCGATACGGACGCCTGGTTGACGGCCAGCTCGCGGGTAAGCGTGGTTACGTTGGCTGGGCCCTGTTGCAGTCGGGCGAGAATGCGGATGCGATTTTCATCGGCCAGAGCGCGAAATCGTTCCACGACGCGGGCCGTCAGTTCAATATTTTTTGTATCGAATATAGGCATATATTCTCGACTTCTTATCATGATAATATGCAATGATCATCCGATTCGTCAAGAGAACCGGCGTTTTTATTCTGTGCCGGGGCGCGTGGCATTTCCAGGGGCGGCGACGATATGATGGGAACGTCCGCGGAAAGCCGGGGATAAATTTCCCGGCTCCATGAGGAGTCGAGTCGGCCATGAACACACAACCCCTTGGAAAAAGCCCGTTGCTTTCCACCACTTTGGCCTATGGTTGCATGCGCGTGGCCGGTACATGGAACCCGGCGGAGGTAACCTCCGAAAAACGGGACTACGGAAAAAAGGCGATTCTCGCGGCATACGATGCCGGCTACCGTCTGTTCGATCATGCCGACATCTACGGGCGCGGTATGAGCGAGACGATTTTCGGCGAAGTGATCCGCCAGAATCCCTCCCTGCGAAAAGACATTCTAATCGCCACCAAGTGCGGCATACGCTTCGCCGGCGACCCGCAAGCCCGTTCGCCGCATCGCTATGATTTTTCCGCCGAGCATATACTCCGGTCATGCGAACAGTCGCTGGGGCGCTTGCAGGTGGACACCATTGATATTTACCAACTGCATCGGCCGGACCTGCTGATGAACCCGATGGAAATCGCCGGTGCGTTTGACACCCTGCGACGGCAGGGAAAAGTGCGATATTTCGGTGTTTCCAACTTTTCGCCGACGTTCGTTTGTGCGTTGCAATCCGCCCTTTCCGCACCGCTGGTGGTTCAGCAGGTCGAAATACACCTGGGCCGGCTGGATTGTTTTTACGACGGCACGCTGGACCAATGCCTGGCGAAAAATCTCACGCCGCTGGCCTGGAGTCCGCTGGCGGGCGGTTGGCTCGGTACCGGCGGACAAGTGCCCGCCAAGCATCCGCGGCGGGAGATCATGCAGAATCTACTCGCCGTGCTGGATCGTATAGCCGGGGAATGGGGCGTATCGCGAACGGTTCTGGCGCTGGCGTGGCTGCGCGCGCACCCGGCGGGAATTATTCCGATCGTCGGCTCGTGCAATCCGGAACACATCCGCGACGCGGCCCGGGTCGATACCGTACAGATGACGCGCGAGCAATGGTATGAACTGCTGGTAGCGGCGCGCGGCCAAAAGTTGCCGTGAAACATTTCCCGGCGCCAGGATGGGTGTGACCGATGATCGTCGCGGGTATTGACGAAGCCGGATATGGCCCGCTGCTGGGACCGCTGGTGGTATCCGCAGCGGCATTTCGCGTTAACGATCCGCCGGCGGTTACCGATCCGGATGCCGGCGAACAGCTCTGGCGGCGATTGCGCCGCGCCGTGGCGCGCCAAGGACCGGTCCGCGATGGAAAGCTGATCATTGCCGACAGCAAACTTGTTCATCGCCTGGCGGACGGGCTTACGCACATGGAGAGAGCGGTGCTGACGATGTGTCGGCTGCTGCCCCAGTGGCCCGCGACCGCACCGACGCTTTTCCAATTGCTGCATCTGCTGGGGATGCCACCGGAAAGCCTGCCGGAACAGGCATGGTACGCATATACGGACGGCCCGCTGCCGTTGTTTTGCCAAGCCGATGGTACGGCGGTTGCCGCTAATCTGCTTCGCGCGACCATGACGGCGGAAAATATATCCCTGGCCGCTCTCCGGACGCGGGTTATTGACGAAGGTCAATTTAACCGCCTGCTATCAGCGACAAACAACAAAGCGGCGGTGCTGACCTCCGCTACGATGAACCACTTGGCGCAACTGCATTCCCAATTCAGCGGCGAGGGTCTTCTGGCGGTGGTGGATAAACAGAGTGGACGGGATCGTTATGTGCCGCTGCTGTTGGAAGCCCTGCCCGGAATGGAACTCAAGGTCCTTCAGGAAGGCCGGCGTGCCAGCGGCTACCGGCTTCAGGACGGCGCCCGGCAAACGATAGTTTTTTTTCGCGAAAAATCAGAGCAAACTTGCCTGGCGACCGCACTGGCGAGCATGCTTTGCAAATATATTCGAGAAGCAATGATGCACGCATTCAACCGGTGGTGGAACGATCGCGTACCGGGCCTAAAATCCACGGCCGGATATTATCAGGATGGCCGGCGGTGGCTGGCGGACGTACGCGGGCATTTGGAGCGGCTGGGCGTGCAGACGGAGGATCTGGTTCGTGCACGGTAGAATCAACTCCAATTTGAAATTTTTATCCGAAAAAACTAAAGATTTTCCAGTCAGGGAGCCGATCATACCTAATTATGCTTGATCGTCTGATATAGGAATGAGGAATCCGGCTTTCCGATTTTCAAAATAATGCGGGATGCTGTAATCCGATGCATCCAAATCCAAAAAACATGACTGTTCCACGGATGGGAACGGTTCTATGAGGCCGACAATAAAGGCCTGGCTTGTGCGAACTGTGAAAGGAGTCGCCCATGAGCAAGCGCGAGCTGATCGAAGCAATTCTCAAACTCAATCACACCGCCGCACTGGAATTTCTGGAAAAGTTTCCCGAGAACGATTTGCGTGCATACTTGGCGCGCATATCTGGTATCCAGCCCATAACCTGGCTACCACAGGTGGTGCATTCTCGACCACCGCTTCATGCGCGGTGGATCTAGCGCGGTCCCAATGCGCAACAATAATATCCCGATCGCACACTTGCGTGTGGTTGTGGTGGTTCGTCATTCTGGCAACAATTACCAGCCGTGCACCGTTAAGCACCGGCTTGCCGCCGACCACAGGACCACACCTGGTCCGGTCCTTGCGCCGGAATTTGTCCGTTTCAACCCAACCCGTGTCCACAGGCAATCAAACACTCCCCGTGAAATTTGGCGGCGCCCATGTTCACATTGCCAACGGGGCGATCATTTTCAACGGTACGATCAAATATTCCGGAAATAAACGAATTCAATCGTGCCATGGAACTTTGCGGTTGGGAGCGGACGAAATCCGCTGGCCGGCGCGAAGACCCGCGGTCTTTACACTCGAAGGATTCCAAACCACCGGCCAATTAAACATCTGGCGTCAACCGGCGACCATTCGCCACATTCGCCTGGATCACGGTGCGACCCAATTCGCCGGCCTTGTTTGGCATGCACAGCATTTGCGTAAAGGGTATGCGAAATGGCGCATCCGGAACGGGATACTGCGCGTGGCTGATTTTCAGGCCCGGTGGGGCAAGGCCCGCATCACCATGAAAGGGAACTACTTTCTGCGGCGGGCGGACGGCGATCTGGCGATTGACATCCATCAGTTGAATCAGAAAACTCTTTTCTCCCTGCTCGCTCCGCGCCACTTGAGTATTGATGGAAAGGCCGATTTGCAGGCAAAACTTTCGTTTAATTGGCGCGGGGAGATCATCGGGTCGATCGATTTACGCTCCGACGGTCCCGGTCTGTTGAAGGTTCGTGATACTCCAATTTTGGAGCGAGCCTTCGCCGGCGCTTACGGGCCGGGAATGGCGTATGTGACGATGCAGGAACTAAAGGAATATCCTTACCGACAGGAAGATATACGCATGGTGGCGGCGAAGGATCAAACCACTCTTTTTCTGCACTTTCTGCGGGGAACGGGCAATCCGGGCCATCTTCAGCCCCACTACGTGACTTTCGCCGGAAAGCGATTTCTAGTCAAAGCCGGTGGCCTCAAAACCATTCATCTGACTATTCCCCTGCCGCATCTACCCCTGCGACGATTGATCGTCCTGGTGCGGCGTTTTTCCTTCTGAGACGCCACGCGAACGGAAATTTTTTCGGGCAGGATAACGCTCCCGGCCGGCGTGGGGTTGTGCCGCCAATCGAGAGGCCCATCGTCGGGCTATTATAACCCAAAAACATAAGCGGTATCAGATGATCCGCTATAAACTCACCGCTATAAACTCACCGGTCTACCGCTCCGGCACAACAGCGTTACAATGAACAGCAAGCTTTAACAGGAGATCAACCATGATCCGGCGTCACGCCATTTTTGCGGTGATTTTGACCACGGGACTTTTTTTCATGACGGGATGCATCCGAACCCACAATGAAGTGGTGCTTCGCCAGCCTAAACCGTTGCAGGTGAATATTCAGCTCACCGGCAAGCTGACCCTGGTGGTTAAGGAAGCACACGATGACATGCGATACATCACCGGCGCGGCGCCGGCGGAAACCGCGCCGTCCAAGCCGGTCGCTCCGCCAGCCACACGAACGCGGGGGAAGGTTTCTCCCGGTTCGAGTTCCAGCCTGATTCCCGGCGGCGATAGAGTCGTTGTGTTCGCCGACGCCGCCGGCGGGTCGTTGACCAAAGCGCAGGTTCTCCGCAAACTCCGGCTAAATTTTCCACGGGTTAAACGATTGCTTCTTGCTCATCTGGTCGGTGAGGCGCACACGGGTTATTTGGTCCCGCGCGGGCATCTGGGTGGGCCGCGGCGGCGATTTGTCAGACGGGACAACGCCCTACGCCGGCGTCTTTACGAGATTGTCTCCCGCCGGACCGGCCAGTCGGTGGCGCAAGTCGGTTTTGTCTATTTCCATGTCCGTCTGCGCTATTTGCCGGCGGGCGTATGGGTTCAGCGGTTCGACCGTTCCACCGGTCGATGGATATGGGTAAAAAAGGCCGCTTGATTCCAGATTGACTCGCTATTGGAGTAAGCCGCTCCCCGATAGCTATCGGGACTCTTACACCGCCGGCTGCTGTTGCGTCATACAGTGCAACGTGCCAAGCCCCCAAACCAGGTCGCGCGCATAGATGGGAACAATTGCCCGGCCGGCAAACACTTGCTCCAGCACGCGCAGGGCGGGCAAATCCGCCGGATCATTGAATACCGGTACGAGTACTCCGGCATTGCAAACATAGAAATTGGCGTAACTGGCCGGCAGTCGCTGCCGGTTGAAAACTACCGGCCGCGGCATCGGAAGTTCCGCCAAGTCAAACGGGCGGTCGTTATGATCGCGCATCGATCGCAGCATTTTGAAGTTTTCCCGCAATGATCGATGATTCGGATCGCGCCGGTTAGGCTCTACGCAGGCTAGAATAAGCGTCGGACCGGCAAACCGCGCCGCGTCATCAATGTGACCGTGCGTATCATCGCCGGCGATGCCGCCCGCCAGCCACAGCACCCGTTCCACACCGAGATAATCGCGAAGAATTTCCTCAATTTTCTGTCGGGAAAAACCGGGGTTTCGCTGCTGCACCCGCGCCAGAAGACATTCCCGTGTGGTCAGCAGGCACCCTTGGCCGTTCACATCAATGCTGCCGCCTTCCAGCACGATGCGTCGGATTCGTCCGCGCGTATCGGTTGCCGCCGGTGTCCACAGCGGCACCCCCAGCAGGTCCGCGGCAAATGCCGGCAGCCGGCGGTCACGGCGATAATTACCGTACTTGGCCCAGGCATTGAAAGCCCACCCGACCGCCGCCAACCGCTGATTCACAGCGATTCGGCCGGTAGGGCGCACTGCGCGTCGGTTGCGATCTGTCCCGGATTTAACAGATCCGCCGAGGCGCCTGTCCGGGTAGATGGCGGGAGTATTGCGTGTGAGAAAAATCGGGCCGGAATCACGGGTCCAGATACGGTCGGTCTCTTGCAGATGAAACCGTACTGCGGAGAGATTCGCATCGCTTTTCTCCAGGCAATGCTCCGCTTGCCGCCGCTGGGACTTATTCTGTACCAGCAGGTGTACCGTTTCGGCGGAAGCGATATGCCGAATGATGTCGGCGATAATCCAGGGAATCGGCGCAAATTTACCGGGCCAGTCCCGGTGGTTATGCGGCCATGCCAGCCAACTCGCCGCATGCCGCTCCCATTCTGCGGGCATGCGGTATCCCAGTGTTCGCGGAAGTGATCGTCCCGATATTTCCTTGACCATAGCCATGGTAAACTTTCGCGTCTTCATGTGAAAAAGGAATTTTCGAGAAATACTCTAGCGGGATCGGAATCGTTCCAGAAGCGGACCGTAAGAATCAATCCGGCGATCGCGGAAGAACGGCCAGTTCCGTCGCACCGTTTCCTGGCATCGCGGATCAATCGCGGCAATCAGGATTTCCTCGCCGTCACTGGAAGCCTTCGCCAGGAACCGCCCGAAGGGATCGCAGATAAACGAGTTGCCAAAAAATTCCAATCCACCCTCCACCGGCCCTTCGTGGCCGACCCGATTGGGAGCGGCCACATAAACGCCATTGGCGATGGCGTGGGCGCGCTGAATGGTTTGCCAGGCATCCACCTGGTCTTGGCCGAATTCGGCCTTTTCCGCCGGATGCCAACCGATAGCAGTCGGATAAAACAGGATGCTCACCTCCTGCATGGCGGTGATGCGCGCCGCTTCGGGAAACCATTGATCCCAGCAAACCAGCACGCCGATGCGGCCATAGCGGGTCGCGAACGCTTGAAAGCCCAGGTCGCCCGGGGTGAAATAATATTTTTCGTAATACAATGGATCATCCGGGATGTGCATCTTGCGATACACACCCAACAGGGCGCCATCCGCGTCCAACACCGCGGCGCTATTGTGGTACACGCCCGGTGCACGACGTTCAAAAAGAGAAATAATGATCACGGTATGAAGTTCAGCGGCCAGTTTTCCAAACAGTTGCGTGCTGGGGCCGGGAATGGGTTCGGCCAGATCAAACAATTCCGGATCCTGGCGCCGGCAAAAGTATTCGCCGCTGAAAAGCTCCTGGGTACAGATAACCTGAGCGCCGCGGTCGGCGGCGCGGCGTATCAGTTCCACAGCCTTTTTCCGGTTTGCCGCCGGATCGGTGGAACATCGCATTTGAATGATTCCAATGCGGAATTCACCAGTTGACCGCATGATCCGCTCCGTACGCCGGCGGCTGGACCGCCGGCTCTATTGCTCCACCGTTTATTAGAACTGCCTTAAAAACCGGAGATCGTTTTCATAAAATGCGCGGATGTCGTCCACCCCATGCCGTCGCATCGCCACGCGTTCCACCCCCAGGCCGAAAGCAAAGCCGGTGTAAATTTCCGGATCGATCTTGACCATCGTCAGCACGTTGGGGTCCACCATGCCGCAGCCGCCGAGTTCCATCCAGCGGGTGGAACCGTCGGGATAATGGAAAAGTACGTCGAATTCCGCGCTGGGCTCGGTAAACGGAAAAAAACTGGGACGAAAACGGGTTTTGACATCCGCACCGAAAAAACCACGCGCAAAGAGCGCGATACAGGTTTTCAGATCGATCATCGTGATATCCCGATCCACCACCAGCCCTTCCAACTGATGAAACATCCAGGAATGGGTGGCGTCAACAGTGTCCGGCCGGTACACCCGCCCTGGCGCCACGATTCGGATCGGTGGGCGGTGCGTTTCCATAATACGTATCTGCACACTGCTGGTCTGCGATCGCAGCATGTACGGGGCCGCGCCGGCCGGCCTTTCCAGGTAAAAGTTTTCCAGGGGATCGCGCGCCGGATGATGCGGCGGAACGTTCAGAGCCTCGAAATTATGGAATTCATCTTCTAATTCCGGCCCATCGGCGATGGAAAACCCCATGCGGGCGAATAGATCGGTCAGATCGTCGATGGTCTGGTTGACCAGATGCAATGTACCGGGACGGTATGGCTCCGACCGAATCCGCCCCGGTTCGGTGATGTCGATAGCGGTGGATAACTCCGGCGACCGGGTCGCGATGGATTCCCGGGCGGCCGCGAAGCCGGTTTGAATCGCGAGTTTGGTCTCGTTGAGCTTGCGGCCGTATTCGCGTTTTTGTTCGGGAGCGATGGTGCGCAGATGATCGCTGGCCTCTTTGAGCAAACCCTTGGCGCCCAGGTATTTAATGCGGAAGGCCTCCATCTGCTGGGCGGTATGGAGCGTGGTAAGCTCGGCTTGAGCACCAGCCAATAGTTCATCAAGATTCATGTCGGTGGAACTATCCGCCTTCTTGCGGCGCGGCCACGCCCAGCGCCGCGCGGACCTTGGAAACAATGGCGTCGAACGCGGCCGGATCGGCGATGGCGATTTCGCTCAGGCTCTTGCGATTGAGCGTAATGTTGGCCTTGGCCAGACCGGCGATCAATTGGCTGTAGCGCAGGCCGCGGCTAGCCGCCGCAGCGCTGAGTCGCGTGATCCACAAGGCGCGGTAATCACGCTTCTTTTCCTTGCGCCCGCTGAAACGATTGACCCCCGCCCGCAGCAGTGTTTCATGGGCTGTTTTGTACAATTTGCTTCGACCGCCGACAAATCCCTTCGCCCTCTTTAGCAGCCGTTTATGTCGCTGATGGCGGGCGGCGCCGATTCTGACCCTAGGCATGAAAAAACCCCTTCTTGCCAATACATGAATACTAACGTGCACCCGGACCCAGCAGAGCAATCATCTTGTCCGCATATGGACCGGAAATCGTCGTGGTCGACCGCAGCCGGCGGCGGCGGTTTCCCGACT
The DNA here is from genome assembly GCA_021831565.1 of Planctomycetota bacterium. Lineage (GTDB taxonomy): Bacteria > Planctomycetota > Phycisphaerae > WQYP01 > WQYP01 > JAKBMM01. Next base: position 19,558 of record JAKBMM010000024.1, on the reverse strand, counting down.
TGCCGCTTTGCAGGTGCCCCTTGTTGTGCTTGTGAAACTTCACCTTGCCGGTCGCGGTTACCTTGACCCTCTTTTTGATCCCTTTATGTGTTTTTAATTTTGGCACATCCGGACTCCACAATTATACCCTATCTTAAAAAAAAAGATAGTTTCTCGTATGAAACCACTATGATTCATTCCCAGCGGCCAACGCGGGAATATTTTCTTCCCTCGCTCCCCGCCTGGCTCCCCACGCCTTAATTCCGCGGAGAAAGAAAGTAAGATAGCCGCAAACCGGGAAAAATTCCACCATACCCGCCTCGCTTTTGAGCCGGCGATGCGCCCAAACGTGCCGAGCAACCTAACGACTTGGAATCGGCGGCGGAATAGGGGTAATATAATGGGTTTGCAGGCTGATCGGAAATTCCGATAGCTACTTGTTTGCGTGCGAGCACACCCAGTCGCACGCACGGGCGGATCGAGATCGCTCCGCCGGAGCAAACGCATGGCGCTCAAGCATATTCGGATCGTCGGGGCCGGCGAACACAATCTCAAAGGTGTGACGCTCGACATACCCCGCGACAAGCTGGTGGTGATCACCGGTCTTTCCGGGTCGGGAAAAAGCTCGCTGGCGTTTGACACCATTTACGCCGAAGGCCAGCGAAAATACGTGGAATCGCTTTCCGCGTATGCCCGGCAATTTCTCCAGCAGATGCACAAGCCCGATTGCGAGGAAATCGAAGGACTGCCTCCCACCATCGCCATCGAACAGCGCGGCGGCGGCGCCAATCCGCGTTCGACCGTCGCCACCACGACGGAAATATACGACTATCTGCGAGTGCTTTTCGCCCGTGTAGGCAAGCCGCATTGTTGGGTATGCAACGAACCAATCGCCTCGCAGAGCGCATCTCAAATTGTGCAAAATATCATGCAGTGGCCGCCGGGAAAGCGCATCATGATACTTTCACCTCTGGCGCGAGGCCAAAAAGGATCGCACCGCGAAGTGCTCGACGCCATGACTCGACAGGGCTTTGTACGCTGCCGCATCAACGGCGAGCTGCGGGAGATCAAAGACATCCCGGTGCTGGATAAAAACATCAAGCACACCCTGGAAGCCGTGGTGGACCGCCTGGTCATCAAGCCGGAAATTCGCACGCGGCTGGCGGATTCCATCGAGCTGGCCCTGAAGCTGGCCGATGGTCTGGTGATCGTGGCGATGGAAATGGATGGAAAATGGGAGGATCATCCCTATTCCTCGCGCTATGCCTGCCCCCATCATCCGGAAAGCTCGCTGGAAGAGCTCTCGCCGCGGTTGTTTTCGTTCAACAGTCCCTACGGGGCCTGCGACGAGTGCGACGGCCTGGGTGTCCTTCTTGAATTCGACGCGGATCTGATCGTTCCGGATCCGAGTTTATCGCTCAAGGATGGCGCCATAGCGGCCTTCCGCCACAGCGGCAAACGGATGAACATTTACTACAACCGGCTGCTGCGGCATTTCTGCGAGACTTTCGGTGTTTCGGAAGATCAACCGTTTGAAGATATACCGCCGAAAATCCGCGCCGTTCTGCTGCGCGGCGCCACGGCTAGGGACAAGGCCAAATATGGCGCCGCGTTTGAAGGCGTTCTTCCCAACTTGCAGCGGCGGTGGGAAAACACCCAAAGCGAATTTATCAAAACGCGGCTGCACCAGTATTTGAGCGAACAGCCCTGTGAAAAGTGCCATGGCAACCGCCTGAAACCACAGGCGCTGGCGGTGAAAATAGGTCCGTACAACATCCGGCAGATTACGGCGCTGACCATCGGAGAAAGCATCACGTTTTTCGAGCAATTGAATTTCACCGGCGAACAGGCGGTGGTGGCGGCGCCGGTGCTCAAGGAAATCCGATCGCGCCTGGGCTTCATGAATGATGTGGGACTGGGCTACCTGACACTGGACCGCCAGACCGGTACGCTTTCCGGCGGCGAAGCGCAGCGGATCCGCCTGGCCACGCAGGTTGGCTCCGGTCTGGTGGGCGTTTGTTACGTGCTGGATGAACCGACCATCGGTCTGCACCAACGCGACAACGACCGCTTGATCCGCACGCTGCGGCACCTTACGGACATCGGCAACACCACCATTGTGGTCGAGCACGATGAAGATATGATCCGCGCCGCGGACTGGCTCATCGATGTGGGACCAGGCGCCGGATCGCATGGCGGGCGCATCGTAGCGCAGGGTACGGTACAAGAGGTGCTCGTTTCGCGGGAAAGTATCACCGCCAAGTACCTCACCGGCGAATACCAGATTCCCCCGCCGGCGCAGCGCCGGGCGACGGTTCCGGATAAATGCCTGGAAATCAGCGGCGCGGCCCAGAACAATCTGCGCAACATCAACGTGCGATTCCCGCTGGGTGTCATGGTCTGTGTAACGGGCGTATCCGGATCGGGAAAGTCTTCGCTGGTCAACCATATTCTGCTCAAGGCTCTGCGGCGTTACCTTTATGGTTCGAAGGAGCATCCGGGAAAACACCAGAAAATTCTCGGTCTGGCGCTGGTGGACAAGGTCATTGAAATAGACCAATCTCCCATCGGGCGCACGCCGCGGAGCAACCCTGCCACCTACACGGGAGTGTTCGATCTGATCCGCCGGCTTTACGCCCGCACGCGCGAAGCCCGCATGCGCGGTTACCAACTTGGCCGGTTCAGTTTCAACGTGAAAGGCGGGCGCTGCGAGAACTGCCAGGGGCAGGGTATTAAGCGCATTGAAATGCACTTTCTTCCGGACATATTCGTAACCTGCGAGGCGTGCCGGGGCACGCGTTACAACCGCGAAACGCTGGAAGTGAAATATCGCGGTAAATCCATTGCCGATGTGCTGGCCATGCGGGTGGAGGAAGCTCTGGAGTTTTTCGAGAGTTTCGCCGGTATTCGCGCCCTGCTCCAGGCGCTCAATGACGTGGGCCTGTCCTATGTGCAACTGGGGCAGGCAAGCACCACGCTTTCCGGTGGGGAGGCGCAGCGGGTAAAACTGGCGACGGAATTGGGCAAGCCGGCCACCGGCCATACGGTTTATGTGCTGGATGAACCGACCACCGGCTTACACTTCGCCGACATTCACAACTTGCTCAACGTGCTCAACCGTTTGACCGACGCCGGCAACACCACCATCATCATTGAACACAATCTGGATGTGATTAAATGCGCCGACTGGATCGTGGACCTGGGGCCGGAAGGCGGCGCGGGCGGCGGAATGGTGGTGGCTGCGGGCACGCCGGAAGATGTCGCGGCCGATCCGAACAGCCATACTGGGCGGTATCTCAAGCACAAACTCCCGTGCGAACCAATGGCGGCGGCGCTATAACACCGCGCCCGTTAGTCGCCGAACAAATACGACGGGCGAGTTCGACCGCGCCGTATTTTTATTTTCACCCGTGCGCACAACTGGCGCGTATGATAGATATCATCCCCGCCCGTTCGACGCGGGGATGTGGCGCCGCAAGCTGCGACCGTTGGTTACTTGACGCCACGGCGAAGTTGCATCAAGCGACGGTACGGTAACGATTGGCGGAACAAAATGGAACCTATGGCCCCGGCGCCGCTCTGGTTTTCCCGCACGGACTTGGCGGAAATTGATCGCCGGGCGGTCCAAGACTACGGCATTCCTGTTCTGACGCTGATGGAAAACGCCGGACGGGCGGTTGCGGAAATTACACAGGCATACATACATGCCGACTCGCGCGTACTGGTGGTGGCGGGACCAGGCAACAACGGCGGCGACGGGCTGGTGGCGGCGCGACACTTGAGCAATCGGGGACACCCAGTGCAGATCTTGCTCGCCGCCGGTGCGGAAAAATTCTCCGGTCCGGCCGGGGAACAACTCCGCACCATTCGGGCAATGGAACTTCCCGTCCTGACGGACACAGAAGCGGCTGAAGCGTTGCGGCGCTGGGTCAATGAAAGTCATGTGGATGAGGCGATTATCGATGCGCTTTTCGGAACGGGATTATCCCGTCCGGTCACGGGTCTGTTCGCCGCATGGATCGAGACAATTAATCAATCCGGACGACGAGTCGTCAGTGCGGATATACCGTCGGGTCTGGACTGCGATACCGGTCAGCCGCTGGGTTGTGCCATTCAGGCTGCGCATACAGTAAGTTTCTGCGGTATCAAGATCGGCTTTGCCCAACCGGAAGCAGCCCGCTATATCGGCCAATGTTCCATCGGCGACATCGGCGCGCCGCGGCGCCTGTTGGAGGAACTCGCCCGGCCCATGCCCGGGTAACACCCCATCAAGCCTGTTGATTCGGGAGGTTGAATGGTTATCCGAATCAGTGTAATTATCATTTTTAGTGCGTTTGAACGGCGGAAAACGGCGATGAACCGCCGGTACAAAAAAGGAAACGGACGGGACTATGGCACAGCAACGTTTGGCGAAAAAACTGCTGTTGATAGGCTGGGATGCCGCCGACTGGCAAATCATCCAACCCCTGCTTGAACAAGGCCTTATGCCCAATTTGCAGCGAGTCATCAACAGCGGCGTTAGGGGTGATATCGCCACCATAAAGCCTATTCTCTCGCCGATGTTATGGAACTCCATCGCCACCGGAAAACGACCGGACAAACATGGCATTCTGAGCTTCATGGAGCCGGATCCCGACCACCAGTACGTCCGCCCTTCCACCAGTACCTCGCGGAAGGTCAAGGCGATATGGAACATTCTTTCGCAGAACGAGCTGAGCAGCCAGGTGATCGCGTGGTACGCCGGGCACCCCGCCGAACCGATCCGCGGCTGTTGCGTAAGCGAATATTTTCAGAAGACTGTTGACGATTTCGACAAGCCCTTGCCGGTCAAGCCCGGCACATTCCACCCACCGGAGCTGGAGACCGAGTTGGCCCAGTGCCGGCTTTACCCGGCGGATATCGATAGCGGCATGCTTGTGCCCTTAGTTCCCGGCGCCGCCAAGATAAACCCGGAAAAGGATAAAAGTATTTCCGTGGTGGCCCGCCTATTGGCGGAAGTTCTCAGCGTACACGCCGCCGCCACCTATCTTCTGAAAAACAAGCCTTGGGATTTCGCCGCCGTCTATTACGAATCGATCGACCAATTTTCCCACAGCTTTATGCCTTATCGTCCGCCGAAGTTGGACGGAATTTCCAAAGAAGATTTTGATTTATACAAGAATGTGGTCAACGGCGTTTACTCTTATCACGATACGATGCTGGGACGGTTGCTGGACCTGGCGGGGCCGGAGACTGTTGTGATGATCGTTTCCGATCATGGCTTTTATTCCGACCATCGGCGGCCCGAATACATTTCCAAGGAACCTGCCGGAGCAGCCGTCTGCCATCGCCCTTTCGGCATCCTCTGCATGAGCGGACCGGGCATTCGTAAGGGCGAGCGCATTGACGGCGCGAGCATCCTGGATGTTACGCCCACCCTGCTGACTCTTTTCGGACTGCCGGTTGGCCAGGACATGGATGGCAAAGTTCTTGTCCAGGCGTTTGAAAAACCGCCAGCTCTGGAGAGAATTAACTCATGGGAAGATATTCCCGGCGATGCCGGCATGCATCCGCCGGAAAAGCGGCAAGATCCCCTGGAAGCCCAGGAAGCGATCAACCAGCTTGTGGCGTTGGGCTATATAGCGCCGTTGGAAGAGGACAAGCAACAGGCGGTCCGGCGCACCATTCTGGAACGCCAGGCGAATCTGGCGATGGTTTATGCAGACGCCGGAAAATTTGCCGAAGCAATTTCATTGCTGGAAACACTTATTTCAGAATTGCCCAACCGCATCCTCTTGCGCTTTCTGTTGGCCCAATGCTATCGGCAGGCCGGCCGCAGGCGGGAAGCCCAGCGGATGGTTGAGGGAGTATTGGTTCCCTATCCCCTAACGCCATTCGCCTTGCTTCAGTTAGTGGGGGGGACGCCGGATTGTTGAGGGGATGCAAGAGAGAAAATCAGCCGATGGGGAATGTGCACATGCCAGGGCGTTTGATCTGGAAGGACACTTCCGGAAAGTCCGGGGCATATAAAAAAACGAATGGGACCCCGATAGATAGCGGGATTGCCCGGCCCGCCCTGTTCTGATCGGCGACGCCTATGCCCGCTGGCGATAAAGCGCCGGATCAATGGCCGCCTGCATAGCCTGAATATTCATGGGCCGAGATAGAAACGCGGCGATCGCCTGGATCCGCTCGCGGGGATTTTGCACCAGTTGGCGGTACTCAATGTTGAGCACGGAAAAATTCGGCTGCTGGGCGAGCCACTGATTGATGGCGGCAATTTCGCGGGCAAAAATATCCCCAAGTTGCTTGTCGCTTAGCCCGGTGGCGGTGCCGGAACGTCCCTGGAGCATGGCCCGCTGTGAGGCGAGCACCTCGTGGCGATCACGCTGCATGAAAATGACGCGATAAGAATAGTCCGCCGGCAGATCGTAAAGCAACCGATAGATGATCTTCACCGCTTTGCCGGGAGCGCCGGCGAGCCATTGAGGATTGGTCCTGGTGAATTTGACGGCTTCCAATTCGTAATAACCGCGAGGATTGTTTTCATCCGGCGTGCGCAGGGAATCGGTAAGAACCTCTATGCCGCCCGCGGCGAGCATCTGCATCATCAGCGATGTGCCCGATCGCGGCAAACCAGAAACAATAATCACCGGTTGCGTATCCAACCGCGCGCCGGTCATATCCAAACCTCCAGAGAAGTTCCAATCCGTTATATTCGTTTCCGGATGCGTCACCCGTGCGCTTTCCGCAGCCGTGCCACCAGCAGGACATTGGCGAAGGGCGTACCGCGGCTCATGGGCAAGGCGTCCACCGTGAAACCCAGCGCGTCCAATGCGCCCGTCCAGTCCGCCACAGACCGGCAATACAACCGGCGAAGGCGGTGGCCGCGCGCCATGATAACCAATAGATCAACCCAGTAGCTCAAGAGAAATCGCAGTCCACCCGCGGCGTCGCCCACCCGCAGCAGCAGCACCCCCTGCGGGCAGAGCGAATCGCGCACCCGCCGCAGTACCCGGTCTTGCACGGAGAAGTCGAAGTAGTGCAATACGTCGAAAATTACTACCGCATCGGCCGGACCAAAATCGCCGGTCCGAATGTCGCCCTGTACAAACTCGGCGCTCTCGCCCAGCGCCCGCCTGGCCCGCCATACATCGCGGGGCATCATTTCTATGCCGTGGATCCACGTCGGTTGCGGCGCTGGTGGCCAATTCCGGGGCCAGTCGCCGGCGACATACCGGCTTTGCGCCGCCAGCAGCCACGCGGCCAGGAGACCCTGCCCACAGCCCAAGTCGTGAATACGGGCTTGCGGAGGAATCAGGCCTCGCTCCAGCAAAGCGGTAAAGATCGGGTCGCCACGAAGCTTGCCGCGGGCGAAATACCACGCGAAACAACCGACCGCCCGATACGGTGTGGCGGCGGCGGCAACCAGTTCGGATATCCAGGACGAATTCATTTCCCGTGTTCCATCCCCGCCGGGGTTTTCTTCGATGAAGCCTTGTATATCGCCGGGCACGGCCGGAGGCGCGGTCCCGCACAGTTCCAACCCTGTTTGACCACCATCGAGACTCCGATGGCTATCGGGATTAGAACCATATTTTCGCCCATTTGAAAGGGAGCGTCTCATTGGCCGGTGGAATCTCCGTATGACGATGCAACTCCAGTTGGCTCACCCGACCACATTTTAACAAATAAAAAGCGTTTGCGTATTTGCTCGTACATTGCCGATTTTTTGCCCCTCCAAGGCAATGACGGGCGGAAAACCACGTTGTATAATCAGTATGGCCAGTCAGGACGGTTGTTCGTGTTCCCGGCAGGAGGTTTTTTCTTTATGGCGCACGTTCCAGATGGCTCCCGCTTTTCGTCCCGCCGCTGCAAGCCATGCGAGGGAGGCGTCAAGCCGTTGGAAAACGAAGAGATTCAAGAGCTGCTCCCGGGGGTTCCGGGGTGGGAATACCGCGACGGAGCGATTGTGCGGGCATTTGTTTTCATGAACTACTACCAGACAATGGCGTTTGTAAACGCCGTCGCTTGGCTGGCGCAGATGGAGAACCATCATCCCGACATGGAAGTCGGTTACAGTCGATGCCTGATTCGCTACCGCACCCATGCGATCGGAGGAATTTCGGAGAACGATTTTATCTGTGCCGCGAAAATCAACGCCATGTTGATGCTCTAGCGGCCCATTCAAACGTTCGGTAGTTGGTACAATGGCAAAGTGCGCCGTGGGGGTTGGAATCTTTCATGATCAGCGAATCGCAAGGATGCAGAAAAGTTCTCATTCTTTCGGCCTCCGCCGGGGCGGGCCACGTCCGCGCCGCCGAGGCCCTCCTGAAGGTGTGTCAGGCGCATCCCCAGGTCGGCCAGGTGCAGCATTGGGACATGCTCAAGTACACTTCACGGCTGTTCCGGCACATCTATTCGCAGGTGTACCTGGACCTGATCAACCGTGCTCCCAAAATGCTCGGCTGGATTTACGATACCACCGATACACCCTGGCGCCGGGAAAAAATGCGGCTGGCTTTCGACAAATTTAACGCGGGACCGTTCCTCAAGGCGGCCGCCGCCTTTGCGCCGAATCTGATCATCTGCACCCACTTCACACCGGCCGTCCTGACGGCCTGGCTTTACGAGAACGGCCGACTGCCGGTTCGACCGTCGATCGCCGTGACGGATTTCGATTGCCACGCAATGTGGCTGACGCATAGCTATCAACATTATTTTGTCATGCTGGAAGAAACCCGCGCGCACATGGAACGGCTGGGTATCGATCCGACATGCATCAGCGTATCCGGAATACCGGTGGATCCGGTTTTCATGGAGGAAAAAACGCCGGAACAGGCCCGTCGCCGTCTCGGTCTGGACTTGCACCTCTTTACCATTCTGGTCGTTGCCGGCGGTTACGGCGTCGGTCCCGTCGAAACCATGATCGACGAACTCTTTCGCATCCGCCGGCGGGCGCAGATTGTCGTTATCGCGGGCCAGGGCGAGGAGCTCAAGCAGAAGCTGGATCAAATTGCCGCGCGCCGCAACGGCAAGGAACCGGTGCAAATGGTGGTGATCGGTTACACCATCCTGATGGATGAATACATGGCCGCCGCCGACCTGCTGTTGGGAAAAGCCGGGGGCCTCACGACCAGCGAAGCCTTGGCCCGCCGGCTGCCCATCTGCATTGTCAATCCAATTCCCGGCCAGGAACAGCGCAACGCCGATCATCTGCTGGAGGCAGGCGCAGCCATTCGCTGCAACAATATCGCCGCGCTGGCGTGGAAACTCGAACGGTTGATGGACGATCCAAACCGCCTGGCCGCCATGCGCCGCCACGCCGCCGAACTCGCCCGTCCCGCCGCCGCGACGACCATTGTCAATACCCTCCTGGAAATGCCCGCACATAATGGTGTGAGCCGCCGCCTGCGCAGCCGCTCGCAAAAACGCGCCCGACAGTCATCGGGCCTGGATGCCTGATGAATTCCACTCTCCGAGCGATAGCGCCAATTCTGACGCGTCGTCTAAAACATTCATGTTACCTATTCGACGCGGGCATCCCCTGCCTGCCGGCCGACAGGCCCCAAAAATCATCACGCTTGATGGAAGTACCCGCGTCCTGGCGTCTTGGTATATCCTCATGGGCATGAGAACCGACGAACTGGATTATCCCCTGCCCGCGTCGCTGATCGCCCGCCATCCGGTATATCCACGCGACCGGTGCCGCCTCCTGGTCTATCGCCGGGCCGCGGATTCGGTCGAACACCTTCGATTTGATGAATTGCCGGAGCTGCTTACCGCCGGAGATCTGCTGGCTGCCAACGACGCGCGTGTACTACCGGCAAAATTGCGATTGCGAAAACCATCCGGCGGTCTTCTATCGGGGTTGTTCCTGGAGGAAAAGGCTCCGGGATGCTGGCAGGTAATGCTAAAAACCCGCGGACGTGTTGCCCCGGGCATGGTGCTGTCGGTCGTTGATTCGCATGACCAATCCACCGGTGTGGAACTGACCTTGTGCCGGCGGCTGGAGGAAAAAGGCCGGTGGATCGCCGATCTGAACACCGCGCAAGCGGCACTTGCTCTCTTGGAGAAAATCGGCGGCGTTCCCCTGCCGCCGTACATCGAAAAAGCCCGCGCGGTTGATCGCGCCGTCCCGTTCCAGGAGAAAGATGCGGTGGATTATCAAACGGTGTACGCATGTTCCACCGGATCCTTGGCCTGCCCGACCGCCGGTCTGCATTTCACGCCGGAACTCCTGGCGGAACTGGCGCGGCACGGTGTGCAACAGGCGTTTGTGACGCTGCACGTGGGACTGGGAACATTTCTGCCGGTACGGACGCTGCGGTTGGAGAATCACACTATTTCGCGGGAGTTTTTCAGCATCGGTCAGTCAACTGTGGAGAGGATCCGCCGGCAGCGTGCGGCGGGGCGCCGCATGGTAGTGGTCGGAACGACCACCGTTCGCGCCCTGGAAACCGCCGCGGATGAAATTCTCGATGTATCCGTTCCGCCACACGACCTGGCCTCCTGGACCGATCTGCTGATTCAGCCCGGATTTACCTTTCGGCTTTGCGACGCTCTGATTACCAACTTTCATCTGCCGCGCAGCACTCTGCTGGCACTGGTCGCGGCGCTGGTCGGCCTGGAACGCTTGAAAGACTTGTATCGCCAGGCGATACGCCTGAACTATCGCTTTTACAGTTATGGCGACGCGATGCTGATTTTGCCGTGAGGGGGCATGATGCGGTCAATCCAGGCGATCCCAGGCGTGGCAATTTTTTCGTGAGGAACCGAAGAAGCGGTCGTTTGACATGGAACCGGCGGATATGGGATACTGAACGCGGATGGATGTGGGTAGAGCCCCGATACTTCGGGTGTAGCTCGTCGCAAGGCCGAGAATGGAAAGATGCCTGACGAGCCAATAGAACAAACGCGATGTTGATCGCGGGGTAGAGCAGTCTGGTAGCTCGTCGGGCTCATAACCCGGAGGTCGCAGGTTCGAATCCTGCCCCCGCTATTAAGAGCGATATTAAGATCAAGCGTTGATTCGGCCTTCCCATGGGCTGCTGGCTGTGGCGTAGAGTTTGCGTGGAATGCGACCGGCCGCGAACGCCAGGCGGCCGGCTTCGGTCGCCAGTCCCATGGCGCGGGCCATTTTCAGAGGCTCCTTCGCCCCGGCGATGGCGGTGTTCAGCAGTACGCCATCGACGCCCAGTTCCATGGCGGCGGCCACATCGCTGGCGGCGCCAACGCCGGCATCCACAATAATGGGATAATCCGGATCATTTTCCTTCAGTTGTTCAAGAATGATGCGAATCGCATTGGGATTGAGCACGCCTTGCCCGGAACCGATGGGTGAACCGGCGGGCATGACGGCGGCGGCGCCGGCTTCCTTTATGCGCCGGCATAGCATGACATCATCGGAACAGTAAACCAGTACGTGGAAACCGTCGGCAACCAGAATTTTCAAGGCTTCGAGTGTGCCGACGGGTTCGGGCAGAAGCGTTTTGATGTCACCGAGGCACTCCAGCTTCACCCAGTCGGCCCCCTGGTAGCCGGAATCGCGCAGCATTTCGCGTCCCAGACGGGCGACGCGCACCACGTCGTCGGCGGTGAAACAGCCGGCGGTGTTTGGCAAAAGGACGTATTTTTTCGGATCAATGAAGTCGAGAATATTGCGGCCGGAATTTTTATCGATCAGCCGCTCCCGCCGAACGGCGACGGTAACGCAATGCGATCCGCTGGCCTCGTGACATTGCTGCATGAGTTCCAGCGATGAGTATTTTCCCGTGCCCACAATCAAGCGGGAATGAAGTCTGTACGGTCCTATTTTTAGGGGATGTTCCAGCATGACAAAATCCTGTTAGTTCCCGGGAATTTCAACCACCGCCGACAAACGTGACAATTTCGACCCGATCGCCGGCGTGCAGCGTGGCGACGGAAAAATTCTTCCGGGGAACGATGGCGCGGTTCAACTCCACCGCGACGCGCACCGGCGGAAGCCTCAACCGCGCAAGCAACTGCGTAACCGTCGTCCCTGCGGGCAGATCCACTTCTTCACCATTGACGGCGACTTTCATCGTCGACTGATTTTATCAGAAATCTCGCGCTCCGGCGCACCGGGATTTGACACCGCAAAGCAACCACCGCTACCATCCGGGCGGATATTCCGCCCGGAGCCGCAATTCCGACCATGGCTGCAATGCAACAGGATGGATCGTCGGCGCTTTCATCCGCAAGGGCGGCGCGGCGCGGAAGAAGGACCGGTTCCCGGCGGCTTAATATGCGAAATGCTTACATGATCGGATGAAATCACGCATGATTACCATCACCCTGCCGGACGGCGCGAAAAAAATTTTTGACGCCCCTGCCGTCACCCCACGGGAGGTGGCGGAGGCGATTGGTCCCCGGCTGGCGCGCGACGCCATCGGCGCCTTGATCAACGGCCAATTGAGCGACTTGAACGCCCCGATTCGCAGCGATGCGGCGGTAGCCATTATCACCGCGACGGCTGACGATCCCCACGCAACGTATCTGTTGCGCCACTCCTGTGCCCACGTGCTGGCCGAGGCCATCAGCACTCTTTTTCCCGCGGTCAAGCTGGCTTACGGTCCGCCGGTGGAGGAAGGTTTTTATTACGACATGGAACTTGCCGATCCGATCCGGCAGGAGGATTTCGCCCGCATCGAGGCGGAAATGGCGCGAATTATTGCGGAGAACCGGCCGTTTACGCGTTATGAAATGCCGCCGGCCGAGGCGATGAATAAACTGCAACGGGAAGGCAATCCCTATAAGGTGGACAATGCCCGGCGCGCGCTGGAACAGGACGCCAATACGACCATGAGTTTTTACGTCACCGGCGCCCCGGGTACAAACTGGGAAGATTTGTGCCGCGGACCACACCTGCCGGCGACGGGTCGTATCGGAGCGTTCAAGATTACCGGCGTGGCGGGCGCCTACTGGCGCGGCGACGCCGCGCAACAGCAGTTGCAGCGGGTGTATGGAGCGGCGTTTTTTTCCAAGGCCCAACTGGACGCCTGGCTGCTCCAACTGGAGGAGGCAAAAAAGCGGGACCACCGGGTGCTCGGCAAACAATTGGGGCTTTTCACCATTTCTCCGCTGGTCGGCGGTGGATTGATATTGTGGATGCCCAAGGGCGGCGTGGTGCGGCAGGAATTGGAAAACTTCATGCGACAGGAACTGTCCCGCCGTGGTTACAGCGGCGTATATACACCGCACATCGGCAATGTGAATCTCTACAAAACCAGCGGGCATTATCCTTATTACAAAGAATCACAATTCCCGACCATCAAAATGAAGGAGCGCGACGATGGCGATACGAGCGAATACCTGCTCAAGCCGATGAATTGCCCGCATCACATTCAGATTTACGCCGCCGAACCGCACAGTTATCGCGATCTGCCGATTCGCCTGGCCGAATTCGGAACCGTGTACCGCTTTGAACAATCGGGCGAGCTTTCGGGAATGACGCGTGTTCGCGGCTTCACGCAGGACGACGCGCATCTGTTCTGCACGCCGGAGCAGGTGGAAGCGGAGCTGCGCAGCACGGTGGAGATGGTGTTGCTGGTGTTCCGAACACTGGGTTTTAGCCAGTACCGGTGCCGGGTGAGTTTACGCGCTGCGCACTCCGACAAATACGCCGGCGATCCGGCGCTATGGGATCGGGCGGAGGCGACGTTGCGAAAAGTTGTTCGCGAAGTGGGCGTGCCGCACGAGGAAGCAATCGGCGAAGCCGCCTTCTACGGCCCGAAGCTGGATTTTCTGGTTCAAGACGTGATTGGCCGGCAATGGCAGCTCGGAACCGTGCAACTTGATTATGTGCTGCCGGAGCGATTCCAATTGGAATACATCGGCGCTGACAACGTCCCCCACCGGCCGGTGATGATTCACCGTGCGCCGTTCGGATCCATGGAGCGGTTCACGGGAATTCTGATTGAACATTTCGCCGGCGCTTTCCCGGCCTGGCTGGCGCCGGTGCAGGCGATCGTGCTTTCCATCAGCGAAAAATTCGTCTCCTACGGCCGGCAGGCGACGGAGAAACTTTCCGCGGCGGGTGTGCGCGTGGAGATGGATGCCGGCGACGAAAAGATCGGCGCGAAAATCCGCCGGGCGCGGGAGCGGAAGATTCCTTATTTGCTCATCATCGGAGCCCGGGAGAAGGAAACCGGGGCCGTGGCGGTGCGCACGCGCCAAGATCAGGATCTGGGCGCCATGCCGCTGGAAACCTTTATCACCAAACTTACGACGGAAATCCACGAGCGGAAGTGTTAACCTGAATATTGTAGTACGCCGTGCCAAGGTGTTGTTCTTCAGCGGGAGCGAGACCCGCCCGGCAAATTGTTCGTCCCAGCCGGTAGTTCCATAGCGGCGGCTTGGGCGCTACCCGATGGAAGGTTCGGATTGGCGAGAAACGGACACCCCATCATTCGCCTCCGGAAATTGAGCCTGGACCAGCCCGCGAATCCGCCGACTGTTTCCTGGTGCCAGCGTCCTCGCCTTTCTGCCGTGGCGGAATCAGCCAAACGCCCAAGCAGATCAATGTGCTGCCGACGGCCAAGACGGTTCCGCCCCAATAAAACGTGCCCTGCCGGTCCTTGAGCAGGTACATCAGTTCCCAGACCCAGACTTCAAGAAGCGCCAGTGAACAAAGACGAAGAAAGACAAACAATATCGGTGACCGTAGGCGAAACACACACACCAGCGCCGCGAGCAATCCGGGGTAGTACAACCACAGGAGGAGGTACGGCCAATAAAGATGAATCTTAAAAACAGCAAAAACTGGCATTAATGCCGTAAAAATCAGGAATAGTGCTGTTGGCAGCGGCGCGTCGGGATGGGTCCAAGCCCCTTGGGCTACGTAATCAATAGGCAAGCAAAGTGACACGAGCCAAATAATCGTAACCGTTCACGGGCAAAAGTGGCGTAATCAGCAAAAAAACGCCACTTTTTGCCTTGCAGAGCACTTTTTTTGTGATTTTTATGCTCCATAAACTTCAGATTCCACATTATTTCTTTGATTTTAAGCGGTTTTTGGCCCGTGAACGGTTACAAATAATCCAACCAATAGAATATATCGTAAACCCAGACAAAATGTTCCACTTATACCAGCCTACTTTACGCGCCCCTGATAACGCTTTTTTCATTTTACTTCCCGCATTTGTCCTTACCTTCGTAACGCGCGTAACGCGACACCATATCAATTAGGCAGCTTACGATCCGGGCACATAGGCATCTCCCGAGTTCAAGGGTCCGATGACGCTTTGATTAAGTTGCTGGAACAGGCCGTCATTCCACGGCGCGGAACCAAGCGGCCCGGTCAGGGTATAGTTGCTGAGCGTAAGCGTAACGGTTTGTGAATAGGTGATCGCCAAGCCGGTCCAATACACCTCCACGTTCGGCGGATTGAGGTCATTAAACTGATATTCCGCCAACAGCGTATCCGACCCGATGAGGCCGCCGTCGGCATAAAGTTTGACGTCCGCGTAGCTGCCGCTGCCCGACGGCTGAACCTGGTACGCTCCATTCAACGTCACCATCACCTGATTCTGGGCGTTGGGGGCGTTGACCAACGGCGCCGGCGGCGTGTAGGCCGGCACGTTGAGCGCTGTAGAGGCGGAATCTACCCCGTTCAGGGTGTAACTGATGTCGGCATACGAGTTCACAGCAAACGGTTGGGACGTGTAGGGCGAGGAAATGCTTTGGGCCGCCCCTCGGCCCAGGGCAAGGGTCGAGATGGAGAAAGGCACCCAATCACTCGGCCCTGCGCCCTGCAGATACTGGGGGGCGACAAAAAGGTAATTGCCGCCGTTAGTCTGGCCTTGGCCATAGAGATAAAAGGCGCCCAACGACGTCGAGTGCGCTCCGCCGGTGATATCGACATAACTCGCGTTATACGAGAAATTAACGCCTGTGGTAAGTTGGGACACCCGAACCATCCCCGTGAACACGGGATATTGCGCTCCGGCGTTTTTGTAAGCATCCCATGTTGTGGTGTTGTAATCTGTGCCGTCCAGCCGCACGCCGACAATGGCGGCTGGGTTCAACCCCGCGCCGGAAACCTCAGTGCTTGGACCGCTATTGGTTCCGCCGTTGTAGGCATTCTGATCGCTGACTGGTGGATTCCAGCCGGTCGAGCCTGCGGCGGTGGCCTGGGCGCTGCCGAGCGGAAGATTCGGATTGGCGAGAAGTGCCAGAACATCGGCCTCGGTGGTGGCATTGGATTCAAGGTCAATGTGGTCTGTATTCACGGGCTTATCGTAGCTCAGATCGGGCAGCGTCGCACTCCAAGTTGGAACGATCGAATCGTTGCTGGCACCATCGAGAATTTGCAGCCACGGGAAATAGGATTGGCCGTTCGGTCCCATCGGCTGCATGTCGGGGTAAACATCCAACCACAGTAACGTCATATCATGCCACTTCAACGCCGGTAAATTAGGATTGGTACCGTAGACGGCAGCATAGCTGACGTTGTTATTGAATGGCGACCCGGCGTTGAGCTGACTGAGCAGCGGACTATTCACAGCATCGTCTTCGTAGAACGGATACGGATTGCCGTTCGACGTCGTCGGAAGTCCATTGGCGCCCAATTGCTGCAGGTAAGCAAGGAACCCCGACATTGTTGTGGCCGAACTTGGGACGAACTTTAAGAAGGCTGCCGTGTCGATCACCCAACTCGGGAGGCTGGCATTCGCAATCATTTTCCCCAGCGACGTGCCCGAATACACCTCGTCAATCATATTCGCCAACGGCGAGCCGAGATTCGGCGTGCCGATTTCGATCAGCGTTCGGATATCGCGGTAATCCTTGAATTCACTGCCGGCCACGCCGCTGGAATTCGCCGCCTGCTCCATGTACCAGCGTGTCAGCAAACCGCCGTAGCTGTGCGCCACCACATCCACCTTCTGCACGGCAATCATCGGTGCACCCGTCCCGCTTAACGGATCGTAACCGATGGTGGTGGATGTGAGGAAGTTCACGGCGGTTCCGCCCTCTGCCGACTGGTTCCGCTGTCGGATTTGCTGGCCCCTGCCGGACGTATCCACGCCGAGAGGCCGATCAACAGGCTGCCGGTCGCAAAGAATAATGTACCAATTCCATTCCCGTCGGAGGCGCTCGGAGAAATGCGAAAACAGGCGACCAGATATAACAAGCCCAAGGGCAAACCTTCACAAACACCCACGGCACCAATGCGGCACAGCCAGATTAAACAGGGGGCTGCAGAGCGAGCTGGCGCGGCGGTCGCTAAGGTCCCTGCAGCCAGCCCGATAAAGAGTGGAGCAAACAGAAGCATGCCTCCCCAATAAGGGGGGCGAAAGAACCACGAGATTATAGCCCAAGTTGAGTAGGATTTATGATTCCACCCAACTGTCACGGTACCCATGTTCATAAACAGACTGACCGCCAATGTTAACCAGCCCAAGATTAACGCAACGTGGGCGACCAACAGCCGCCGGCGCGCTGAATATCCAGCGGCCGATGTTGTGCATACGCTCGTCGTCATCACTGCACCTCCACGGTGCTGGAGTCCAGCGGATTCGTCAGAACCGATTCCCAGAAGTTCTGTAGAATCTGCGCCGGGCTGGGTACGGTTACCAGCACGTTGTTGACGGTATTGGTGATGTCGCCATTGGCATCGTGATTAAGCGATGCCGCAAGCGAGTACGATATGGCCAGGCCATTCCACACGCCCACCGGCTCCGATGCCGCGCTGACGTCCTGCTCATAGAGGAGAGTGCCAGAATCGTACAGCTTTACGTTGTAAGAAGTTGGAGACGAACCGGAAGTAGCATCTGTTACTTTAAACACACCGTTGAGTTGTAGTTGAATCGAGCCCGTGGGGTCATCCGAGACAACGACAGGCTTGGCCGGCGTGTAGGCCGGCAGATTCACTTGCGTCGTGGGCGACCAGAGATTTCCCAGCGTGTAGCCAACAAGTGCGCTTTGGTGGACGCTATCGTTCTGCACAACAACAAGTGATGATGGGCCGGTGACGCCTTGCGTGATCCCCCGGCCCATCTCCAGCGAGTTAATCTGGAAGGGAACATAATCGTTGGGACCAGCCGCCGACCAGACACTGGCGTTAACAGACAAGCCCGCATCGACATACGCGATGTTGGCCGTATCCATCGTATCGGGCGGAATGCCATACGCACCGCTTGAAGCGACCAGTGAGACGGGGATGCCGGCCTCCAGTTGGCTCTTTTGCGCCATCCCTGTAAGCACTGGATTCTTAATGCCCGCGCCAGCGTTTGGGCCTGTAGTTACGGAAAGATTCCAAGTTGTCGTATTGTAATCATTGTTTCCGTCCAACTGCACGCCGACAATGGCGGCTGGGTTCAACCCCGCGCCGGAGACTTCCGTGCCTGGGCCGGAATTCGTCCCGCCGCTGTAGGCATTCTGATCGCTGACTGGCGCATTCCAGCCGGTCGAGCCTGCGGCGGTGGCCTGGGCGCTGCCCGATGGAAGATTCGGATTGGCGAGGAACGGACACACCATCACGTTCCCTCTGTGCCCGAATCAGGATTGGCACCGCTCGCGGTGTTTTGCTTTCCATTTTTGCCCTCAGATATCGCACGCACCGGACGTATCCACGCCGAGAGGCCGATCAACAGGCTACCCATACCGCAAAAAAAGAATCCAATTCCAACTCCTCCAATCGTAGGCCAGTCGAAAATATGATTTACAACATGCCCCACGCCTATGGTCCAGCTCTCACAAACCCCAATGGTGAGGATGCGGCACGCCCAGACCAGCCGCGGGCGAGTAAGGAGAGGTGGTACTACGGTGGCCAGGGTTCCCGCAGCCAGCCCGACGAAAAACGGGGCGAGTAAGAACGTTCCAAAAATGCTGAGGCTCGACACCCAGTAAATGTCTGCCCAGGTAGAGTAGGATATCAGAGGCTGCGGATTCCAGACGGAGGCAGCCCCATAATCCATTGCCATCGGCAAACTCGCCACCAGAGCAACCCAGCCCAAGGCCAATACCGTCCGGGCGACGCCCAGCCTCATACGGGCTGAGCGCTCGCCAATTGTCGTCATGCGAACCTGCGCCCCCATCACGATATCTCCACTGTGCCAGAGTTATAACCGCCGTCTCCCGTGACATTGCTCTCCCAGAAATTCTGCAAAATATTCGCCGGGCTGGGAACCGTTACCAGCACGTTGTTGACGGTATTGGTGATGTCGCCATTGGCATCGTGATTAAGCGATGCCGCAAGCGAGTACGATATGGCCAGGCCATTCCACACGCCCACCGGCTCCGATGCCGCGCTGACGTCCTGCTCATAGAGGAGAGTGCCAGAATCGTACAGCTTTACGTTGTAAGAAGTTGGAGACGAACCGGAAGTAGCATCTGTTACTTTAAACACACCGTTGAGTTGCAGTTGAATCGAGCCCGTGGGGTCATCCGACACCACCACCGGTGCCGGCGGCGTATAGGCCGGCAGATTCACTTGCGTGCTCGCCGAGCTCAGATTACCAATCGTGTAGTCCACTATCGCCGATCCCAGCGCACTGTCATCCTGTACGCCATTCAACGACGGGCCGGTTACGCCCTGCGTAATGCCACGGCCCATCTCCGGCACGGTGATCTCAAA
>JAKBMM010000023.1 GCA_021831565.1 Planctomycetota bacterium | reverse complement strand
CAGCCACCAGGGAAGCGAGCGTTTTAGCTTGTGATAAACGAAGAGTTACCGCGCAGACGCAGACCACCCACGCGGTCGTATCCTTACGACGCATGACCGATTCCTTTCAGTCGATTGTGCCTGGGTGGACCACCCGAGCCCGTTCCATGCGGACTCGGGTAATTTTATGCCCCTACTGTCAAGCCCAGGCCGAAAGTCGCCCGCAAAAGTGGGGATGAGTCAGATGCGGTGGGACTGGACTTTTACCATCTTGGACAAAACGTGCATAAAACCAAAAACATGGTATTCGGGGAGAACAGTCCATTGGGCGACAAATGGGTTGCCGAGCTTTTGCACGGCGTCAAGCACGAGGGCTACGGAAGGATATGGAATGACCTGCTGGACTTGCGAAAAACTACACGCGGCACGAAACGGAAGGAGGCGGATCGCCTCATCAACTACGTGTCGGATCGGCGGGAGATGATTCGGTATCCGGAGTTTATCGCCAAGGGCTGGCAGATCGGCAGTGGCCCGATGGAAAGCCAGTGCCGTGTATTGTCCGACCGCGTGCGCGGATCAGGAATGCGCTGGGATGCCGACAACGCCGAGGCGGTTATGGCGTTGGAAGCCATGGAACAGAGCAACCAGTGGCCGCAATACTGGAAAATCGCCATGTTACACAACAATTAGACCCCGCCCGGAAAAATTGCCACGCCCAGGCAAGACCCACGGCCGGCGGCGGGACGAAAAAAGTCCGTCGAACAGGTACACTTAACAATGTATCGGCGGTGGAAAATACTCTTTGAGACGGATTTTCTGATGTCGCGTTTTCTGGCCACCCTGCAACTGATGCGAGTCGCGCTGGCTTTTACAGCCGTTGCCGACACATGGACCATTATGTTTCTCCATGGTCCCGGCCATCCGGCGCCGGCCAACCTGGTTGTGTCCCTGCTTCTAGCCGGGGCGACTTCCTTTTTCCTATACAGTTTCGGTATGGTTCTGAACGATTTACTCGATGCGCGCCGCGATCGGCTTTTTGCGCCGTGGCGGCCCATTCCCAGCGGACGAATTTCACCGGCCGCGGCTACCGTTTTGAGCCTGCTTTTTCTTCTGCTGAGCCTGTTTTCCGCGGCCATGTTGATCGTTTATCAGCGGCACGTCCTTATGCCCATTTCGCTGCTGCTGGCGATGGGAGTAGCCCTACTGATCGTATTTTACAATGCCGCGGCCAAATATCTGGGCGCCATCGGTCTGCTTACCCTGGGCCTGATCCGCGCGCTCAATTGTCTGATCGGCAAACCAGATTCCCATTTTCTTCTGCTATCCATGTTGCTCTTTACGCATATCACCCTGGTCAGCACAGCGGCTTATTACCTGGAATCCAAACGGCCGCGGCTGAAGCTCAAGGATGTTGCCGCCATTCCAGCCGGTCTTCTGTTCCTCAACGGCCTGATGTTGGCGGCCATGGTATATTGGCATCAGATCAATCGTTCTTTTCTACTCGACGCGCTGGGGCTGGGGTTGGCCTTCACCGCGTATTTCCTATGGGCCGGCGTAATATTCTTCAATCGTAAAATACCCCCTCGCGTAAGAGGCCAACGCGTGATGCAGATCGGCCTGTTTTGGTTGTTCATCTATGATTCGATGTTATTGGCGTCCAATGGTCAACCACTCGCCGCACTGGTCATTCTGGCTCTTGGCGTCATTGCCGTGGCGGCTTTTGTAATCCTGCGCCTTCTGGGAAGAGGCTCGCCCCATAAGCCGCAGTATCGCGTGTTGCGGGCGGCGGCGTCCCGATAGCCGGCGGCATTCGCAACAGGAACAGGGAATGTTCCGGACTTGCCAACATGAGCAGGCAAACAAAATATTACGACCTGGTACGGCCCGGCTCGCCGGAAATGGCCCGGCGTGGCCTCCAGTGCATTTTGCGGGGGCCGGAAGATGTGTCGGAATCTTGCGATTCGCAAACCCGGCGCCGGCGCGAGTCGTTGGAAGCCTACTGCCTCCGCTACAACGTGAATACCCAGCGGCAGGTTCTAGCGATCGCCGGAGGGCGGGTTCTTGCCGCGTGCCTCTGGATACCGCATCCTGGAAAATCCGCCCTTTTTTACATCACGAATCGGAATTGCCAACCGGAGTCCGCCAACGCCACCGGCGCCTGTATCGCCGCCGCCGTTGGCGACGCCCACGTCGCGGGTGTGGTGTTGGCGCAGGCGGTGGCGGATATCGAAGATTTTTTTTCAATTTCAGCCTTCCATGCCGGTGGTTTTGTGGATTTGGCGAATCTGTATTACATGCAGCGAGCCCGCCCGTTATTCGAACCGCGGCCGGCTTTGCCAGCCGGGATAACCCTGACGCCTTATTCCCCCGCCAACCATGAGCTCTTCGCCCGCACCATTGTGGCCAGCTATGAAAATACCCTGGACTGTCCCATGCTCACCGGCCTTCGCTCCATAGACGATGTCATCGCCGGATATCAGGCGGCGGCGGCGTTCGATCCGTCGCTGTGGCTGCTGGCGATGGAGAACCGGCGCCCCCGCGGGGCGCTGCTGATGGCCTGGCATAGCCAGCGCGAAACGTTGGAGGTGGTCTACCTTGGGGTGAGCGCGGAAGCCCGGCGCCGCGGCATGGGAACCGCCTTGATGAAATATGTTCTGTATACCATGGCAAAGCGAAACAGCCGGTGGTGTGTTCTGGCGGTGGACAAGGCCAATACACCGGCGCTGCGACTTTACCGCCGCGCTCATTACCGGGTTACCGGCGAGCGGCGCGTACTGATCGGCACGCCCGGAAACGCCGCGGCGCGGTGAGCGGCACGGCGCCACGGGACGCATAACTTCGTGTTCCATCCGGGGTTAACCGGCAGCGCGACAATTTATGCACAATTTTTCGGGGACCTTGTGCGTAACCGGTGCAAAAGTATTTTTTCTTTTCGTAAGTTCCGGTTTCTCCCGGAACTGGCATATTGTGGATAAGAAAACTGAAAAATATCTCTTGCGAACAGCCCTCGCCAAATGCTAATACATGGCCGCCGAGGCGACTTCCCGCGGCTGCGGAAAAAACAACCGTACGGGCGCGGGAAAGCAACACGCGGCGGCCGGACGGAACCGGCCGCCGCTGGCGCCAGGCGGGAAGGTTGCAGCGCCTCGCGTTTGATGAAAGTTTTGAATTGTTGATATATAGTAATTATGATTATGTTGTTTCCGCTTTTCTCCACCGTGCGTCCGCCGGCGGGTTCCGCGGCGCCGCATGAGAAGAGCCGCCGGCGCGGGGAGTAAACAGCCCGCGGCGGCGAGAGCGAAATTTCATCGGGAAGGCGACGGATCGCCCACGCGTTTGAACGACCAGGACGGTTTCCCGGCGGCGGCTCCACCCCGGTGGTGTCCGCCGGTTGGTTCGTCATACACGTCGGGAAAGGAGTCGCTCATGTCCATCGCCGCGCCCGCCAGGGAGCAAACCGCCGGTTTTATCGCCCCCACGGAATATTCGGCCCGAATACCCGATCTTCTGCGGCAGCGCATCGGTCCGATCCGCTTTGAGCAATGGTTTGATGGCAAGACGCACTGGATCGCCGAAGGGCATCATTTGCGTGTGGTGGTGGGTAACGCCTTCGCCGCCAATTGGATTCGCAACAAATTTTTTCAGGATATTCGAGCGGTCGCGCAAGCCGTATTGGGCGGGGAACCGGAGCTTGAGATCGAACTGGCGCCCCAGCCGATCGCGGGCGATTCCCGATCGGAACCCGCCCCGCCGGCGCCTTCTCGCCCGGATTACGCCCCAGCGGGCGGCGCCCGTCTGAATCCACGCTATAGACTTGAGGAATTTGTCGCCGGACCGACCAATCAGCTTGCTTACCACGCGGCGCGGCGCGTGGCGGATGATCCGCGCCGAGAGTTCAACCCGCTATTCATCCACGGCCAGTGCGGGCTGGGTAAAACGCACCTGCTTCAGGGCGTGTGTCATTACTTGCGCCAAGCGCATCCAGAGAAGCGCTGGTTATATCTAACCGGAGAACAGTTCACCAACGAGTTCCTCGAAGCGATCAAGACCAATCGCATGGAAAGTTTTCGCCGGCGCCTGCGGCAAGCCGACTTGCTGGCCATCGACGACGTGCACTTCTTCGCCAACAAACGCGGCACGCAGGAAGAATTCCTTCACACCTTCGACCAGATCGACGCCAACAACCGCCAGGTGATTCTCGCTTGCGACTCTTCGCCCCGAGATATTGCCGCGATGAGCGAAGCGCTGCGAAGCCGTTTCGTCAGCGGCATGGTCATCCGGATCGATCCACCCGATCTGCCCACACGCCTGGAAATTCTCCGCCGATTTTTGAACCACCACCAGTGGCGCGTGAGCGACGTGATTCTGATGCAATTGGCGCAGGCGCCCGTGGCCAGCGTGCGCGAACTGGAAGGGCTGGCCGTCCAGATGGTCGCACGGAGCGAACTGGGGGAGCGCGCGACCAACAACGCTTCCGGCAAGTCTTCCGCCGCCCAACTGATCCGCGAACTTCACGATCGTTTGCGACCGCCGGCCCCCGTGGCCATCGACCGCATCGTGAAAACCGCAGCCGATTTTTTTGCCATCCCGCCCGGCGCGCTAATCGGTGCCAGCCGCCGGCGCCTTACCGCGACCGCGCGGGCGGTGGCTATGTATCTGGCCCGGCAGCATTCCCACATGAGTTTCCCCGATATCGGCCGAGCCATCGGCGGTCGCAACCATTCCACCGTGATCGGCGCCTGCCAGCGGATCGAAGCCCGGATCGCCGCCGGCACCGTCATCTACTGGAACACACCGGAAGGACCGCGCCATCAGGCGATGGCGGAGATACTCCAGCACATTGCCGCCCAGCTTCGCCGGCCACCGTAAAATACCTTGTTTGATTTACCATCTTCCTCAATTGGTTTATGCTCATATTTTCGCGGAAACTCCGTAAGCGGAAACGCCGGTAAACCGGTTCGCGATGGGAAAGGCCCGGTATGTCGATCAAGTTAATGCGCAAGTACAGCAAGCCACTGATGGCTTTCTTCGGCGTGATCCTCATGATCACCTTTCTGGTCGGTATCTCCTACACGGCCAGCATGGGGACCAGCAGCGCGGGTTTTGTGGTGGGCAAACTCGACGGCCACCCGCTGACCAACGGCCAGCTTACGCGGGTGCAAATCGATGTGAATGTTTTGCGGAGAATCCCCTATTTTGCGGATCGACTCGGGTGGCTCAGCGGCCGCAGTCTTTCCCGGGCCAGCCTCCAGTTTTATCTGCTGTTACACGAAGCAACGCGTAATGGGTTCCTGGCGAATGTTCAAGACGTGCGCGACCAGTTGCAGAGCAAAACTGTCCTGCGGCAAGTGGCGACGTTGCTGGAAAATTCGGTCTACGTTCGGGAAAATGTGGTGCAAGCAGTGGCGGATCTCGACGCCATCAATCAACTGGCCAATTTCGCCTACGGCGCGACGCTGCCCAGCGAACCGCAGTTGCTGCATTACATCAGCGAACTTTCTTCGAAAGTGCGGATTGATTACGTGCGCCTTTCCGCAGCCCATATCGCCGCTTCCCAGCCGGCGCCATCCGCGGCTATGCTTGCGCATCTTTTCACGACATACCGCGGGGTATTGCCGTGGAATCCGAACCAGTCCCGAGAGCCGCCGCGGATCGATGGCCATCATTATCCCTTCGGCTACCGGTACCCGAACCGAGTGAAACTTGAGTTCATGAAATTTGACCGCGCCGCCGTTCGCGCCACCATGCAACCAACCTTGGAGGATGTACAGACGGCTTACCGGTATTACAAGGCCCATCGGAACAAGTTTGTAATCAAACCCCAAAAAACAACCACCACAGCGCCGGCCCATCCACAATACAAGACGTTCGAACAAGTCAAAAACATCCTGATTCGCCGGCAACTGGATCGCCACATTGATATCCTTTTTCACCGTATGACGGATTGGACGCTGCACCAGACGGCCAAGGTGTGGAAAAAACCCGATATCAGCGGCTTTTATAAGCCCTTGCCGCGATCCAGGTGGCTATCATATCATCGCCTTTCCCTGGCGCTGGCAAACCGGTTTCATTACCGGCCTGAAATAGGCCGCTGGGATCACTGGCTTGATGCAGCCGGTTTGGCAAGCCTTCGCGGCATCGGCCAGGCGGTCACGAAACAAAGCGGATGGAACAAACCCCTGGGGTTGCGCACGCTGGCGCTGAAAATTCATGAGTTGGATCCCCACGCCAAAGGCATTGGCCTGTTGCTGCACTTGCAGGCGGGGCGTGAAGGACCGGTGCTCGAGGATCAACACGGCAATGAATACATTTACCGTATCACCGCCGTGAGTCCCGCCCACGACCCGACATCGCTTTCCCAAGTCCGCACCGCCGTAATTCGTGATGCCCGATTGCTTGAGGCATACCAATTGAACATCCGCCGCGGCCGCAGACTGGCTGAGAAAGCCAGAAAAATCTCTCTAGCGGCGCTGGCCAAAACCAAAGGTCTGTCCCTCATTACGCCGCCGGCGTTTACCGCACTGGCGCCGGACGTGGAAAGACCGCTGGGATATAACTATCTTGGCGAGCCTATTTTCCGCATCGCACCAGCGCAGATTCCCGGCATTCGTGGACGGCTGGGCCAACTAACACGCGCGGCTTTCAAGCTGGCTCGAGAGAACCAGCGTATCCAGGACCATTCCAGCCGAACTCGTGCCACGGACGCCTCTGTTTCCCCGGCCTCCGGGACGAAGGCCGGGAAAACCGCCCATGTCGGCGCGCCGGAACCAGCGGTCGAAAAACCAACCACAAGCGTGAATATTGGATCCCGCCTGGATGTATTCGTGATGCAACTCGTCGGGGTGCATCCGATTCCGGTCAACATGCTTGATTCACCGGTCCTCCAGCGATACGCCGGCAGCCAGATTGTCACCCAGACTTATATGCGGTTTCTTTCCAACTGGCTTAGTTATAAGGCTGTGGCGGCAAGAGAGCATTTTGTGGCCAATCGCTAAAACCGTTACAAAATATCGCGCCACGCTCTCCGCCCCGGCGACAAGGAGTTGAAGGCATGGACGAGGATCTTGTGCCCGAGGATCTTGTGAACGCGCTTGACCAAAACAGCAAGCCCCCCGTATAACCCCAAAAGTTTCTTCCGTCGAAAGCGGCCTGAGCTATGTGTGCATAAAGGAACCGAGCCGTGCGGCCAGTCGTGCAAATCTCCCTTGATGTCATCCAAATTGAGGAGGCGCTCGATACCGCCAAAATGGCCCTGCGCGCCGGAGTCGATTGGCTGGAGGCCGGCACACCCCTGATCATCGCGGAAGGTATGAACGGTGTGCGGGCGCTGCGAAAGGAATTTCCGGACATACCGATTGTTGCGGACTTGAAGACCATGGATGGCGGCTACCTGGAAGCGGAGCTGATGGCCAAAGCCGGCGCCACCCATGTAGTCGTGATGGCGCGGGCGCATGAAGAAACCATCCGTTGCGTGGTCAAAGCCGGACGCGATTACCATCTGAAAGTAATGGGCGACAATTTGGCTTGTCCGGACATGGTGGCGGGCGCCCGCTACCTGGAAGACATGGGCTGCGATTTTGTCATCCATCACATTGGCTACGACGAACGCCGCGGCATTGCGGCGCGGGGACAACGCCTGCCGAGTCCCTTGGATCAACTGCGCGCGGTGGTCGCCGCGGTGCGCGTACCGGTGCAGGCGGTCGGCGGGCTGACCATTGAGCAGGCGGTGCGCACACCCGAATACGGCGCGCCGCTGGTTGTGCTCGGAGCGCCTCTGACGATTGACGCCGACGCCTTCAAGACCGCCGGCGGCAACGTCGAAGAATCCCTGCGGCTGATCTGTCAAAAAGTACACGCTTATGGAGAGGAAAAAAAACCAAAGACATGAGCACACCGCCCACAGAAACGGCAGATCGTCCCACCGATCATAGCCACCGTGATCTGGCGCAATTGCATCTTGACGTAGCCTTCGGAAAAGCCGGGGGCAAAATCATCTGGCAGCCGCGTATTTTAGCATGGTACGACGACAAAATTTTCGCCGGCGAAGCCCTGCCCGCGCCTTATACGGGAATGTCCCTGCCCCAGATCTACCGCGCGCTGGGCTGTTCCAACCGGGTGTATGAATACGAAGGCGCTTGCAAGTGCCAAGATGATGCGGCGGTGCGGTTTTCCCGCCGGGACCTTGATGCGAGCGACTATGAACTGCGTTGGGACACGCCAGTTGGCAGCCAGCGCGCCATCTATCGCCGCAGCAAGGATAGTCCCTGGCACAAGCCGATTAAGTGGCCTGTTTCCGACGAAGAGGAAATGAAAGTCGCCGCCTGGCGGACGGAGCGGATGTCCTGGTCCTGGGATCAGCGGGTATTCGACCGCGTCGCGGCCAAGTGGCATGGATTGGGCGCTCCGACGATGAATTTTCCCCGCACCACGCTCCAGCATTTATACATCAACGATATGGGAATCGAGGCCGCGACCTACGCATTGCAGGATTACCCGGCCACGTGCGAGCGCTATTTTGAGGCCTTGATCCTGTTGAAAGAACGGCTCATCGAAGAAATCAATGCCCGCCCGATTCATCTGATTAATTTTGGAGATAATCTGCACGCCGGAACCATGTCCCCCAAGCTCTTCGAGAAGCATATTCTGCCCTTGTATCAGCGATGGTGCCGGCGGCTGCACGCGGCCGGCAAGTTCGTTTACTCCCACTGGGACGGTCTGTGCAAGCCGTTGCTGCCTTACGCCCGGGAAACCGGTCTGGACGGCATCGAGGCGATCACTCCGCTGCCCCAGGGTGACGTGACGTTGGAGGAAACCAAAAAGGCCCTGGGCGATATGTTTCTACTGGACGGCATACCGGCGGTTTTTTTCGACCCTACGTACAGCGAACAAACGTTGATCGACTGCGCGAAAAAATGCATCGACCTCTTTGCGCCTCATTTGATTCTCGGCGCGAGCGACGAGGTCTCGTCGCATGGCGAGATCGAACGGGTGCGGTTGGTCGGGAAAATCGTAGACGACTACAATGCCACCCGGGGTAATGGATCATCCAACCGCTCCCAGAGCGGGGAGTCAAAACATGAGTGATATGGCGGTGGTCAATTTTGCGGCGGCCAGGCATAGCGTGGAACTCCGCCAGACAGCGCGTCCCACGATCGGTCCGGAAGACGTGCTGCTGGAAGTTGCGGCGGTCGGCGTATGCGGCAGCGATTTGCATCAATGGACGGGCGATCATAGCTGGCCGGTGAACTATCCCGTGGTCCTGGGTCATGAATTCGCAGGCGTAATCCAGGAGACTGGCGAACGCGCGGTCGGATGGCAGCCGGGCGATCGCGTGGTAAGCGAGACGGCGGCGGTCATTGATCCGAACAACCCCATGTCTCGCCAGGGTCTGTATAACTTAGATCCGACGCGCCAGGGATTCGGCTATGGCGTAAACGGGGCGATGACACGCTTCGTGCGGGTTCCCGCCCGGTGTCTGCATCGGCTGCCGGCGAATCTGACGTTTGAGAAAGCGGCGCTGACGGAACCATGCTGCGTAGCCTACCACGCGGTGGTTTATAACGCCGCCATCAAACCCGGCGATCGCGTGGTGGTTTTTGGCCCGGGCCCCATCGGCATTCTATGCGCTGCGGTGGCCCGGCTCTGCGGAGCAACGGTGGCCATCGTCGGTCTGGAGCGCGACCGTACCCGTCTGGAAGTGGTCCGAAAATACGGCTGCCTTCCGATGATAGAGGGCCTCGACGAGTGGACCGGACAAGGCGACGGGCTGGGAGTGGACGGCGTGATTGACGCCGCGGGCGTTTCGGCGACTTTACAAAAAGCGTTGCGAATTGTCCGCCCCAACGGATGGATCAGCAAGGTGGGCTGGGGGCCGCAGCCGCTGGGCTTTTCGCTGGACCCGCTGGTACAAAAGAACATTACGCTGCAGGGCAGTTTCAGCCATAACTGGCCGATATGGGAACGCGTGATCGACCTGCTGGCCTCGGCGCAACTCGACGTGACGCCGATCATCGGCGGCATCTGGGCATTGGACCAATGGCAGGAGGCCTTTGAAAAAATGCACAGCGGACGAATTGTCAAGGCTTTGCTTAAACCATGATTCCAGACGCCGGGAGACCCATGGATCCTTTACCGCTACCGTTTTTTTCCGTCAGCGAGTTCACCACCTGGGATCAAAGCTTCCCGGAGGATGTGGCGCTCTATCGCCGGCTCGGCGTAGCGGGCATCGAGGTCTGTGAACGCAAACTCTCAACCGACCGGGGCGAAGCGCGGGAGCAATTGGCCCGGCTCAAGGAAGGCCCGCTGAAAGTTACCAGCGTTCAGCCGCGGGTTCATGCTCTTTTCGAGGACTCCATGTGCCCGAACATCAATGATCCCGCGGAACGGTTGCGGCGGTACCGGCAAACGATCGATCTGTTTTCCGAGAGTTTTCCGGGGGAAAATTTGCCGTTGGTAACCATCAGCGGCAATGCGCCAGGCCATAATTTTCGGCTGGCGCATCAAGCGGCCCGTAAATTCTACCCGGATCTGGCCCGGTACGCCGCCGATCACGGCGTGCGAATTATGTTTGAACCATTGAATCCCATTCTGATGAATGCCGATACGTTTATCTGCACGCTCGGGGACGCTTTGCGGTTGATTGAAGACGTGGATCATCCCCATTTCGGTCTGATGCTGGACGTATGGCACGTATGGCATGAGCCGGACATCGCCCGGCGGATCACCGGTCTTGGCCAACGGCTATTTGGCGTACATGTGTGCGATTGGCCGCGGGAACAGCCGCGACGATTGGGCGATCGTGTCTTACCGGGGCAGGGAATCATTCCCTGGCCGACATTGCTGGGCGCCCTGGATCGGGCGGGTTACAAGGGGGCTTATTGTCTGGAGATTTTCTCCAGCCACGATCTACCCGATTCCCTCTGGCGGGCAGATCCGGCCTGGGTCATCGAAGAGGGACGACGAGGATTTTACAAAGTCTGGGAGGACGCCCGATCGTGCGCTTGAAAGACAAGGTTATCATCGTCACCGGCAGTACGACCGGTGTGGGCGAAGCCATCGCCCGCCGCTGCGCGGCGGAAGGGGCCAAGGTGCTTATACACGGCTCGAAGCGCCAGGTGGGCGAGCGCGTCGCCGCCGCGCTGGGTTCCGCCGCTTGCCTGCATATCGACGACCTGTCGGACGCGAAGGCGCCCGAACGAATCGTGGCGGCGGCACTGGCGGCTTTCGGCCGCCTGGATGGCCTGGTCAACAACGCCGCCTGGGTTGTGCGAAGCAATATTCATACGACGGACGCCGCCCTGTTTGACCGGGTGATGGCGATTAACGTGCGCGCTCCGCTGCTGCTGATCCAGGCGGCCCTGGAACAGCTCCAACGAAGCAAGGGAAGCGTGCTCAACATCGGTTCGGTCAACGCCTATACCGGCGAGACCAATCAGTTGGATTACAGCATATCCAAAGGCGCCTTGATGACGTTGTCGCGAAATCTGGCCGACGCCTTGGCCGCCCGGGGGGTACGGGTCAACCATTTCAACCTGGGCTGGATTCTTACGCCCAATGAATACAAGCTGAAAATGTCGGAAGGATTGCCGGCGGACTGGCCGGAACGCGTACCGGGGGAATTTGCGCCCTCGGGCCGTATTCTCACTCCCGAACATATCGCCGCCGCCGCGGTGTTTTGGCTCAATGACGAAAGCCGGCCTCTATCCGGGACGGTTCTGGACCTGGAACAGTACCCTGTGATCGGCCGCAATCCAGTAAAGGAGAACACCTTGCTCAAGGGCGTTTATGATGCTTCCGGTCCCGTGCTCCGCCGCCATCCGGCGAAGGAGAATAACTGATGCCACGACTGGCGGCATTTCCCAAGGCGTTTCTGGATGCCCTGTGCATCGATGGCTCGCTGTCGCTGCGGCAGTGGATTGAGTTGGCGGCCACGCTGGATATTCAGGGGCTGGAGTTTTACAGCGGATTCCGCGAGCTCAAAGACAGCAGACAGTGGCCGATCGCGGGAAGAATAGCGCAAGACCATGGACTTTGCATCCCCATGATATGTTGTTCCCCGGATTTTACCCATCCCGATCCCGCCTTCCGCATCGCCCAGATTGAACAGGAAAAACGCTGGATCGATATGACCGCCGTTCTGGGCGGTCAATTTTGTCGCGTGCTTTCCGGCCAGCGCCGGCCGGAAGTGAGCCGGGAAGATGGCATTCGCTACGCGGCCGAATGCATCGAAGCGTGTTTGGAGTACGCGACGGCGAATGGGGTAACCTTGACGCTGGAAAATCACTACAAGGATAATTACTGGAAGTTTCCTGAATTCGCCCAGAAAATGGATGTTTTCTGCGATCTGGTCCAGCGCATTGAATCGCCCCATTTCGGCGTGAATTACGACCCGAGCAATACCATTCTGGCGGGGGAAGACCCTCTGGAACTTCTACGGCGTATCAAACGCCGTGTCGTTACCATGCACGCCAGCGACCGTTATCTTGCGGAGGGAACCATTGCGGATCTGCGGCGCGAGGAAGACAGCGTCGGTTACGCCAAACGGTTAAGGCATGGCGAGATTGGCAAAGGACTTAACAATTACGATGCTATTTTTTCGGAGTTGCGGTCGGTTGGATTTGATGGATGGATCAGCATCGAAGATGGCGTTGAGGGTATGGAACAATTGCGGCAAAGCGCGGCCTTTTTACGCGATAAAATCCAAACCTATTGGCCGGACGGGAATAGAACGGTCCGACGCGGGAGCTGACTCCACTGCGACTATCTTTGCGCCCGGTTGACCGGGAGCCCATGTGGGATTGTACGGGCGGCGCGGCAAGGGTGCTCCGGCCAAAATTGGCAAATTTCCGGCGCGGCAGTTATGTTTTCTGGTCGTGCTGTTGCTCAAACGACATCTTGTGGCGCTGGTGCGGGCGGGAAAAAAAAGCCAGACCATTCGTCTCTGGTCGCGTCCCATCGTCTTTGCCGGCCAGATCAGTTACACGCCGGGTCTGGGCAGGCTGCGTATCCTTCGCGTGGAGGAGTTGGCGGATTTCCACGCCTTGACTGATGCGGACGCCATCGCGGACGGTTTTTCCAACCGCGCCGAATTGCTGGCGGAATTGGAGCGACATTACCCGGTGATACCGGCGGGCAAACGGTTGTTTCGCGTGGTATTTCAGTGGCCGATCGAACCGGGCGCGGCAAGTCGCACCCACCCGGCCACCGGCGCTCCGGCGCCGGAGCGCCCAAGCGTTGCCGAGGATGAAAACGCCGCGCAGTCAAAAGAGATTCAACGAGATCCGCCACCTGCGAATATTTCCCGCGCCCTCCCCCGGCGTGCCGGGATTGATCTGGAACCCGCGGCAGCGCACCCGCCGCGCCGAGCGGCGCACATCGCTGCGAGTCCATCGCGTCTGATGAAACCCGACCAGCGGGAAATCCTGCGGCAATATGTTCTGACCCATCGACCATTGGAGCCGGTGCGTGCCGTCAATAGGGAATGATCCGCGCAGCCGAGCAGGCAGAGATATGGACATTTTTATGCAAGACTATTCCTGATCTGATCGTCCGCGCAGGCGGCGCGGTGCAGCACGAGCATGATGGCCTGCGGCGGGCAGAACAGGCGTACGCGCAGGCCCGCCACGCCAATTCCACGGTTGATGACCAGCCACGTGCGCCCCATCCGGTGGACGCCCGTGCACAGGCGCGGCGGCAGCGTATCCTGGCGGATCAGGGGCCGTCCGTCCGGCAAACAAATCTGGCCGCCGTGGGTATGCCCGGCCAGACAGACATCCGCTCCGGCGGCGGCCGCGGCCTGCACCAGGTCGGGATAGTGCATGAGCATGAGCTTGCAATCGCCGGGCCATACGTCGCGCAGAGCGGCGGGAATATCGGTATCCAAGCGGCGATGCTGGGCCAGGCCGATCAATGCCAGGCGCTGCAACCCGCGTTTGAGAATCACGGACTGATTGGCGAGCATGACGAATCCATGTTCCACCAGCGCCGGTCCCAGTTCCAGAGAATCATGATTGCCGAGAATAAAATAAAACCCCAGCGGCGAATGCACCGCCTGCAGCAGGTGAAGAATGTTGGGCAGCGACTGGCGCCAGCGCCAGCTTCGGTGTCCCAGATCACCGGTAATCACGGCCAAGTCGGGACGGAGCCGTCCCAACCGCCGCCGCCAGCACGTCAACCGCGGTGTCCACCGCGTGATGTGCAGATCGGATAAGTGCAGAATGCGCAGGCCGTCAAAAAGGCGCGGAAGCGCCGGTACGGGAAGATGAATGGTATCCATGTATAAGCGCAACATACAAGCGATCCCGGCGTGCCTGGGTGCGGAGCAACCGCCTGAATTTACAGGGCTGTGGCCGGCGCCGTGCGGCGAGGCGCCAGTACCGAGGCCACGGCTCATTTCCATGTTAGCGCCTGTTTGATGAGATAGCGAGGCCGCCACAGGCCTTCGATCACAAACGCGTGGCAATTTTCCGGCCTGCCTGACAGTAGGCCCTGACAGTAGGCAGGGAAGAGTCGGAAAAGAGGCGAGTCGTCCGGCACGCCGTCTTAGCGGAAACATTCATGCCATCCGGTTCCTCCGGGTTCACTCGAAAAAATGCCATCCCTCAACAAAGCGAGTGGTATCGGGTTAACTTTCATCAGTCCGATGGCCGATAAATAGTAGTGCTGCGGGCGGCAATTTTTTCAGGTATGGCTTGACACCAGGCGATGAATGCTTGAATATGCGGACACCATTGAGGCCGGGGCAATCTCGTGGTATCCTTATACTGCGGAGTTATACTGCGGATTGTTGTGCCGGCGATCCAGCCGGTTTGCGCTCCGGCGCGGGTTGGTCAGCGGATAAGATTATACACAATAGAGGGTTCATGAACCAAGGATCGCGGCGGCGGGACGTCCCGCTCATTTTTTCTTATGCTTAGGTATGCCTAGCCCTGTTCGGAGATGTAGATCATGGGTCGGATGGAAACTCGCAGTTTGGAGCCGCGGTGGTCCCTCGCGAGCTTCTTCGTGAAAAAATTACACGCCATGTGGTGCCGTCGCGCGTTGTATCAAGTGATAGGAATGGCCCTGCTGGCTGGTGCGGCCGGTTCTCTGGTCGGCTGCAATTACCTGAACCTTCGCAACTCGTTTCTCAACCCGTCGGAAGTGGGCCGGTTTGACAAGGCCAACCCCTGGGGGCGCGTGCAGCCGGTGACCTGGCCGATTCTCGACTCCCTGGCCGTGGATGATCCGCCGGCGCATCCCTGGAAAGATTCGGTACCGCCAACCGCGGCGGATCTGCTTCCCACTCATAAGCCTTATTTGCTCGGGCCGGGAGATGTGGTCACTGTTTCCGTGTTTGAACTGGTGGTTCCCGGCCAGGAATCGGTGCAGACCCGGCAGATCAATACACAAGGCGATATTACTCTCGATTTCATAGGAACCATTCATGCGGCGGGCTTAACGACCCGCCGGCTTCGCGACGTAATTATACAGAAACTGATCCAAAGCGGGCAGATGTCGCCTCCCGGTCCCCACCAGCCCGGTCCGCAGGTGAACATCGCCCTGACCGAGGCTCGGCGCAGAGTGTTTTCAGTCATTGGGGCCGCGCTGCACCCCGGCACTTATAACATCATGTCGCCGGACTTCCGCCTGCTCGATGCGCTGGCGCTGGCGGGCGACGTGCCGCTCCAGCCGGGCATGCGCTGGCTCTACGTGATTCGCCCCGAATCCGCCAAGACGGCGCCGAAAGCGCGGCCTGGCGGCGCAGCGAGACCGAAGGCCGGCGCGGCGGAAACGACAGGAACAAGCTCTTCGCCGGCGCGGATGCTCGAACAGATCGCCCGGAGGCTTGGCGAGAAAACCTCCACCCGACCGGCGCCGTCCACGCGGCCAACGGAGAATTTGCGGAGCTTGTTGCGGCGCGCGGTTTCTCCACCCGCCACGGCGCCTGCGCCAAATTATGTATATCTGAACCATCATTGGGTCAAAATGAAAGCCGCCACCCGCCCCGCGCCGGCCGCCACCCGCCCGGTAGTTCTCCCGGCGCCTCCGCTCGTCTACAATTTCGTCAATGCCCGGAGTAAAAAACCGCACGCGCCGTTATATCTGGCGCAAAAGATCATACGGATTCCCATCAAGAAGCTGCGCGAAGGAGACCCGCGCTACAACATCGTGATCCACGCCGGCGATATCATCAATGTGCCGGCGGTGGAACCCAAATACTATTATGTCATGGGAAATGTGAATCGGCCCGGTGTCTACAGCATGACCGGCCAGAGAATCACGTTGAAAATGGCGGTCGCCGCCGCCGGCAATCTGGGCACACTGGCTATTCCGCGCCGCTGCGAATTGATTCGCCGCATCGGGCGTAACCAAGAAACCATCATCCAGGTCAACCTGCAGGCCATTTTTGATGGCCAAGAGCCGGATATATTCCTCAAACCCAATGATGTGCTCAACGTCGGTACGGATGTATTCGCCTATCCCCTGGCGGTTATCCGCAACGGATTTGCCGCCAGTTATGGTTTTGGCTTTACCTATGACCGGAACTTTTACATTCAGCCGACCATTATTCAGCCGCCATAAGATAGTGTAAATCCTTATTGCGCCTAAGCGCCTTCATGTTAAAATTCACCAGATGACATGTGGCGGCCAGGCGGAGCGGAATCCATGAAATGGCGAAGAACCGAAGTAACCGCGGTGAATGGACACGCCCCCGCGCCCAGTGCGACCGGCAACGCCGATACGCCGCAGATGCGCTTTGACTATACGCGGACGGGTCCAATTCAAATCGCGCGGGTTTCCGGCGGCGCAACACCCGGACAATGGGCGCTTCTGGGGCTGGTGGCGGCGGCGTTCCTATTGCTCTATCGAATCAATTTTCTTCAGCTTTTGGCCGTTTGGTACAGCAACCCTAATTTCAGCATGGGTTTTGTGATACCCTTGATCAGCGCCTTTTTTGTCTATCTGCAATGGCCGACGCTCCAAAGCCTGCCCGTGAAGCACCATCCGCTGGGACTGGCCCTGCTGGCATTCGGCGTGTCCGTCCAGACGCTGTTCCTGATCTGTGGTCAGATTCAGTTCTCGCATCTGAGCATGTTTGTGGTGCTTTTCGGACTCGTGCTCTGGCTGCTGGGGTGGGAGCAGATGAAAATACTCTGGTTACCGATCTGTTATCTTATTTTCATGATTAATCCGCCGCAGGCTCTTTACGTCAAGTTCACCACTCCGCTGCAATACCTGTCCGCATCGGCGGGCGTTCACCTGCTGCCGCTGTTCGGCGTCAACGCCATTCGCACGGCCACGCAGGTTCACATTCAGGTGGGCACGCACTGGGAATCTCTCAACGTGGCGCAGGCGTGCAGCGGGATACGGATGCTGACGGCTTTTTTTGCACTGGCCATCGCACTGGCCTATTCCAGCCAGCGGCCCATGTGGCAGAAAATAGTGCTGGCCCTGTGCGCTTTGCCGATCGCCATCGCCTGCAATGCACTCCGTGTCACCTTAACCGGCGTACTTTTTGTGACGGCCGGCTCCGAATGGGCGCGGGGAAGCACCCACGCGAGCCTCGGTCTGCTCATGCTGATCCCGGCGTTTTTGCTCCAGATCGGGGCGGCGTGGATCATCGACCTGATTGCGTCGAATCTATTGGTGGAGGAGCGGGCCGGGCAGCCATCCGCACCGTTGGGAGCCAAAGCGTCATGAGCGATCCGAAAACAATTCCGGCGCGATATCTGCCGCTCGTGGTCGCTCTGGCGATACTTGTCGGCGGACTGGTCTCGCTTGTTCTGGCGCAAAAGTCTTTTCACGTGGTGCTCCAGAAACTGCGCACGCCGCTGCAAAGGCCGTTGTATACCCTGCCGAAAGTTTTACCGCCGTTCCGGGTGCGCCCGGGATGGGTGGACAGCAAGCTCAGCGCGGATGTCGTACAGGTGCTCGGTACGCACGAATACCTGCTGCGCAAATACTGGGACAGCCGCCTGCCGCTCCACGCGCCGGGCGCGATTGTGTCCTTGAATCTCAACTACTATCCGACCGATTTCGCCACCCCTCATGTGCCGAATGTCTGCTGGATCGGCATCGGCCTCAAACGCATCTATGACTCGTTGATCGTGATTCACAACGTCCCCCACGCCAATGGAACGGTATCCAACATGCCCATGCGATTTCTATCGTTTGCCGTGCCGGAAAGCGGTTTTTCCGGTCTGCCGCTGATCATCAATCAGACGCATGGCGGGCGGTACATCAACACCGCCTACACCTTTCAGGTAGACGGACGCTACGTTGCCGATCCCCAGCAGGTGAGCGAACTGTTCTGGCGCCGCCGCAGCAAGTACGGCTACGACGCCAAAATCGAAATCGACGTGCGCGGCCCGTGTACCCGCGCCGTGGCGCGGCGACAAATCGCGGCGTTCCTGCGCGCCGCCCTGCCGGCGATTGAACGGTGTCTGCCGAATTGGAAAAAACTTAACGCCCGGTCTCCCAGCGCCAAGGCCCGGCGGCGCCCGGCGGCGCGGGTTGCAAAAACAACGGCGCCGGCGAATTAGACGCGCGCCGCCGCGGCATGATGCAAAAGGAACAACATGGCCAGACGTGTCAATACAAAATTTCTTATACTGCTCGTGACGATCCTCGTGCTGATTGTCGCCGGCGTCTTCGGTATCGTTTACGGGATACACGTATACCAGAACAATCCCGCCCGGCTGGTGGCCAGCGCCAAGCAGGCGCTGCAGGCGGGACATATCGACGTGGGCATCGCCCGCTACCAGCGGGCGGTGCTCGTGTGCAATACCCATCACCTGCCCCAGACCGCCGATCTTCTGGTGAAATTGGGAGACGTTTACTACCGGTACACCGCCCAACATCCGCGCCGCTTCTGGAAAGCGATCGGGCGCTGGCGGGGAGCGGTGCAGATTGATCCTTCGCTGCTGGCGGCCCGGCTTCGCCTCCTGAACGCCTACGACCAGATGGCGCGGTGGCACATAACCGGGACAGGCACGGCAACCCTTCTGGCCGGGGCCGCCAAACATGTGATTCGTCTGGACCCGAAAAACGCCCGCGCCTGGCGTCTTTACGGTCAAGGACAACTCATGCAACTGGCGGGGGTGGCGGGCGTGAGCAACGCGCGTTATGTCAAGGTGGCGCGCGATCTTCAGCGGGCCTGCCGGCTTGCTCCTTCGAGCATCAAGGCCCACGCCGCACTGGCGGAGCTTTTCCTGGAAGAGGCACAAACGAAATTGCGACAGCGCGTCATTGGCCCCCGGCGGGCGGCGGTCCTGCGCCAGCGGGCGACAGGGATCATGGATTCGATTCTGAAAAAATATCCGCACAACGCCCAGGGGTGGGCGGCGCTGGCGGGTATCCATCAGTCTCTGCCGAAAGGACAAGCCGCCGCAACGCGGGCGATCAACAGAGCTTTGACACTGGCGCCTAAAAGCCCCCGGGTTCTGACTATTTACATCCGGTTGCTCATGGCGCAAAACGCCTCCGTGCCGGTGGTGGCGGGCGTCTGGAAAAAACTCATCGCCCTGGAACCAGGCAAGATGCTCAACTACCTGGAGTTGGGCGACTTTTATCTGCACCAGCAGCGCCCCGACCAGGCGGTCATTTACCTGGAACAGTCGCTGGAGCATCTTGCCGGCGGCAAAGGCATCACACCGCTGGTGAATCAATCGCTGCTTCGTCCCCGCGCCAACGAACAACTGACGCGGGCATACCTGGAGCTGGCCGAGATGGTTCCGGCCGGTTCGCCCCAGGAGAAATCGTATCTGGCCAAGGCCGCCAAATATCTGGCCTGGATCGCCCGGCGGGCGCCGGAATCGCCGTGGGTGTACGTTTACCGAGGGCGGCTGCGGTTGGACCGGGGCAGACTCAGTTCCGCGCTCCGATGGCTCAAACGCGGTGCAACGATTCTCTCGCCGAGCAATTCCGCCGAAGCAAACCTTTGGTTTCTTGATAAGCAGCTTCAGTCACGGGTGTACCAGTTGCGGGGGCAGTCCGGATCCGCTTTAAAACAGCTCAATAGCATCGACCAATATCTTCCCGGAAATCCCGCCATCATGCTGGACCGAGCCGCGCTGCTTCTCAAGCCGGATCCGACGGCTGCGCTGCGAACCGCCGACCAGGTCCTTAAGGTTCAGCCGGGCAATCCACGCGCCACGATTATCAAAGCCGAGGCGCTGGCGGAAATGAACCGGCTGGCCGATCTGGAAACGGTTCTGACGCATGTCAACACAGCCAAAAATTTATCCCTGGCTTTGCTCAAGACCCGGCTGAACCTGTTGCAGCGCCGCTATTCCAAGGCATGGTCCACCATATCTCCATGGCTTAAACAAATGCCGGCGGATCCCCGGGTGGTCATGCTCGGCTACGCGGCGCTGGCGGGGCTGAATCAGCGGACCCAAGCCGCGCAAGTCGTGGACCGGGCGGTCCAGGCATCGCCAGACAATATGGAGTTCGTTCTGCTCAGTGATCGGTTGCATAAACCGGGCGCCGCGTTGCCGCAGGTGAAGATATCATCCTTAAGCGGCAATGTGGTCCAGCTCGTTGTGCCGGGAGTACCGGCCCGGCAGACCCGGCGGACGCAACTGGCCGCGATCGGAAAAATATCGGATCCGTTGCGGCGCAATCTGATTCTGGCCCGCTTCTATCTGGGCGCCGGACAATTTACCCAGGCAAACGCGGCGGCGGCCCAGGCGGCGAAAATAAGCCCCGCCAATCCCGAAGTCGTTTCCACACAATTTCAACTGGCGCTGATTCAGAAGAATTTTAAGAGCGCTTCCCTGATCGCCGCCAAAGCCGCGGCTCTGAATATCGACGGTCTTGGCGGAGCGCTCTTCCAGGCCCGGTTGGACCTGGCGCGGGGTGATCCGGCGGCGGCGGTCGGCACGCTGCGACCGGTGCGCCGCAAACATCCGAACAATGCCGTCCTGCAGGCTTATTATGGCATGGCGCTCCTGGCGTCCGGCAATATCCAGACCGGTATTTCCGATCTCAAGGGGGCCTTGCAGAGCAAGCCCGATGATTTAATCGTCCTCAAAACGCTTATTCCCTATTATCTTTCCCAGCCCGGCCCGCAAGCGCTGGCTCAGGCGCGCGATTTGATCAATCAGGGTATGGCTTACTATCCCCTGGACGCCCAGTTCAAATCATGGCATTACACCCTGGCCGATCTTTACGGTCCACCCGGACCGGAGATCACCCGCCGCCGGGCCATTCTCAAAAATGATCCGAATAATATTCATAACGTCCGGCGGCTGGCTCTGCTTTATGCCCGCTCCAAAGATTTACCCCGGGCCATTGCCCTGCTGGAAAAAACTCTCCGAGCGAATCCCAATCATATCAAGATGACGCAAGAGCTCGGCTCGCTGTACCTGGCGGATCACACGCCCTTGAAAGCCCAGGCTCTTTATGAAAAACTGGCGGAAAATGCCAAACCATCGATTGCTTTCCTGGGACGGTTGCTGCTGGGCGATTTTTACCAGTCGCAGAACAGCCTCAGTCAGGCAGCGCAGCTTTATGAATCGGCGCTGAAAGTACAGCCAACCGGCCGTACCGTTGTTCAGCGGCGGCTTGGCGACATGTTTTTCAAATACGGGCGATTCAAGAAAGCTCTTAAATACTACGCGCTCCTGTATAAGGCCAGACCCGGCCACCGAACGGTCCTTCTGCGCTATGTGGAGACGCTCATCCGGGCGGGGCGGCCGGCACAGGGTCTGGCGATACTCAATCGCACCATTCTTGCCAAGAATCCACATGACGAAGAAGCCCTGGTGCTCAAGGGCTTTGCGCTGTTACGCCAGAGGAAATTGCCCGCGGCGCTGGTGGCGCTTAACGCGGCCCTGGCGGTCAATCCGCATGATACCCACGCTCTTTACGACCGGGCCACGGTTCTGGCCGAAACTCCCGGTGGAAATCTGGAGCACGCGATCGGCGATCTGGTCACGCTGCTTGGCCTGGCGCCCGACAACGTGCCCGCCCGACTTCTCCTTGCGAATCTGTACATCCGAACGAATCACGATGCGGAAGCCGTCCATGAATATGTACGCACGCTGGCGATCAGTCCGGATTATCCGATGGCGCGGGTCGGCTACGCGCAACTTCTCCTGGCCTTGAGCACGCAATATCTCCGCCTGCCCCCATCGGACCAAAGCGAATACGCCGCCACGCTTAGAACCATTCGACCCTTATCCCGCCTGCGCCTGCTGCTGGCGCAGAGCATCCGCCGATATCCTAAAGATCCGGAATGGCTTGTTCTCCAAGGTCGCCTGGACATGCTCCAGGGGCGCCGGCGGCACGCTCTGGCGGTGGAGCGGCGCGCCTACCGGCTTGCGAACCGGGGTTCCCTCGCCGCGCTGGCGTACCTGGACTCCCTGCTGAGCCTGAAACAATATGCCACCGCCGTGCACGTGGCCGGCGAGGCAATCGCCATCACGCCGGGAGAGGTTGGACTGTATGTAGCGCGCGGAACGGCCTACGCGGGGCTGGGCAAGTTTGCCGCCGGCACCGTGGATTTTGTGCATGCGCTGAAGTTGACATTGTCTGATCCGGCGATTTTTCTAGACATAGTGAACCGTTACACGACGACAATGAAAGGTAAACAAGGCGCGACAATTGCGTTGGCCGGCCTGCGCGGACTGGCGAACCGTCATCCGGGTGATGGGGCGTTAATCAACGCGGCTCTGGCGATGGTGGAGTTCTCCCACCATCGCCTGCCGGAAGCTCTGGCGTTGACCGAGAAGGCCTTGGCGAACAAACCGGCCGGAATGGTGCGACTGTACGCGCTGCGATTGGCCGCGTTGGCCAACTATGAATCAGGAAGATATATCCAGGCAAAAACCAATTATCTGGCGCTGCTTAAACTGGATCCCAATAATCCGGATCTATTGAACAATCTGGCTTATTTGCTGGCCGTGAAGCTCAAAGACCCGCGCGCCGCCCTGGCCTTTGCTCAGAAAGCCAATACTCTGGCGGCGAAGTTGCAGGGGGGAGGAGCGTACACATATAACGCAAGCATTCTCGATACACTCGGGTGGGTGCGATTTCTTAATGGTGATACTTCCGGGGCTTATGAAGCTTTGCGCCG
The DNA here is from genome assembly GCA_021831565.1 of Planctomycetota bacterium. Taxonomy (GTDB): domain Bacteria; phylum Planctomycetota; class Phycisphaerae; order WQYP01; family WQYP01; genus JAKBMM01. The sequence continues at coordinate 19,730 of JAKBMM010000023.1, read as the reverse complement.
AAGTATTCATCATGCCCCCCCCACCACCGCGTATTATCATCTGGCGCGGGTGCTTGTGGCGGAAAAAAGGCCGCGGGAAGCACGCCGGGTGTTGCAAGCGGGTATCGTGGCGGCCCGCCGGAGCAAGGATCTGATTGTAGAACGGGAAGAAGAATCTCTGCTCAAGAAGCTTAAAGGGCAGGCCCGATAGTGTTTGCCATGTGCGCAGGTTGGCGTTTGCAAGCGACGACGATCTGTGGACCGCGGTCAGAGGTGTATGGCCAATGGCCGGCGAATTTTCCCACTGGCGCGTGACTTTCGCGCCGTTTTATAGTATTTGTGGACGTTTATCGCCAAAGAGATCACTCGTGTAGCGTACCATCGGGAGTAATCATGACGCAGTCCAACGCCCTTACCATCGCCGCACCGCAACCGGAAGGTTTTCCGGTATCCACGGGACCCAAGCTGGATTTTGTGTTAAAAAAGCATAAGTGGCTCATTGTGCTGGGCACAGTGCTTGGTCTGGTCCTGGGGACCGGTCTTTACCTGGCCTTTCGCGTCTTTGATCCGCGCTACCGCGCCACGGCGGTCTTTAAGGTGGAACCCGCGCTTCCCAATCCCCTGGAACGTTCCAAGTATAATCTTGTCGCACCGGGCAGTTCGACCGTCACCCGCCTTCTGAATGATCAGATTGTCATTGTCCGCAGTCCGACCATCCTGGGAAGCGCCTTGGAAACTCCGGCCTTCCAACAGAACTACCGGTATCCGAATGACCCGCAACGCAAGAGCACGTGGCTGGCGGCCCACCCGGTCGATCCACTCGACAGTCTCAAGCACGATCTGATCGTATCGCCCATACTTCACACCAATGACTTTCAAATTACCATGTATTGGCATGATCCGCGCGAAACCGCCGATCTGGTCAACGCCGTGGCCGGCGTATACTCGCAATACGTCAGCAACGAAGAACAGCGCCGCCTCTCGCGCGAAGCAAAATCCGTCTCGGCGGCGGAACACAAGGTTCGAGATCGCGTGGCGGCGATGCAGGCGGAGCTGGAGACCTATCGGGTTTCGCACGATGTTCCCGGTCTGATCGAACGGCGCGGCGTGATGGCCAACATGCTCACCGAGCTGAATGGTTTACTCATTAAAGCGGAGCTGCGGGTTCAAGAGGCGCAGGCGAGTTATCAAGAGATCAAGCGGCAGGTGAAGAACAACACGCTTACCCTGACCCCGGCGATGCAGGAGATGGTGGAAAGAGACCCGAGCCTGCGGGAGTTGCACCTGACCTTGCTTTCCCTTAAACAGAACATCGCGGTTTCCAAGGCCACGCTGGGAGTGGAACACCGTTCCACCATTGCTCTGGAAATTCGCCTAGCCAGCGTGCGGCGACAGATTGATCGACTCCGGCAAAAGCTCGAGGCCCGGGCACGCCTGCAGATGGAGCAGACCGCCGCGACGGATGTGAGCGCCACCCAAGCCATGGCGGTTGACGCCCGCCATCGACGCGATCAGCAACAGCGGCTGGTACGGGATATGGATGCGGCCCTGGCCGGCTACGAGAACAGGGCCAGAGCCTTGAAAACCCAGCAGCACATTCTAAAAGATCTGACGAATCGCGCGGTTCTTCTCAATTTGCGCCGTTCGCAAAACGCTTCCCGTGTGATTCTCAAACTAAGCGCCACTCCGGCCAAGAGAATGAGTTACCCCATCCTTTCCCATTTCCTTGGATTGGGAACCGCCCTGGGACTGCTGCTGGCCATGGCTTTGGCGTATCTGATTGAGTTGACCAATACCCGTGTGCGGACTCCGCGCGATATTACGGCGATCATGCGGCTTCCCCTCCTTGGATTTATTCCCGAACAGGCGGACGACCCGCTGCTTACCAGCAATCCCATGACCTGCATTCGTACTTCGCCCGGCTCGATGACCGCCGAGTCTTTCCGTCAGATACGCGGACGACTGGCGGCGTCCGGGGGAGAAAAGCCGCTGCAAACGATTCTGGTCGCCGGTTTTTCACCAGGTGGCGGCACTTCCACTGTGGCGAGCAATCTGGCCAACGGCGCGGCGTTAAGCGAACTTCGCGTACTATTGGTCGACGCCAACTTCTATCGCCCGGTGCTCCAATCGGTGTATACGAATATTCCATCCGTGGGACTGGCCGACGTTCTCGCCGGACGTGCGACGCTGGATCAGGCGATTGTCCAGAATCCGGATCTGCCCACTCTCTACCTGTTGGGCTGTGGCTCCCGCACCCGGGCGACCAACGAAATCACCGAGCATCGCGCGTTTCCCGATATCATGGCGCAGCTCCGCGGCCGCTTCGATATGATCATCTTCGACGGGGCGCCTCTGACTTTCGTTTCCGATTCCATCAATTTGGCCGCGAAGGTTGACGGCGTCATAGCCGTTCTACGGGCGGGTTTGACGACCCGGGGCACGGTGGCGCGTATTCGCGACCAGTTTGGCCTGATCCGGGCGAATCTCCTGGGTATTGTGCTCAACGCCGCGCAGTCGTGGAGCGCCGGCTATTTTCGTCAGAATTACCGCGCCTTCTTCGAATATGCCGGGCAAGGCGCCCCTCCGCGCCAGGAAGAGAAAAAATCCCTGCCCCACGCGTAAGAAGCCTGTTGGAAAAGATAGCCAAGCCGCGACGTCGGTCATTTTGGTTGTCGGCCAGGAGCGACGGCGCGCGCAACCCCGGTTGGGGATGGGGCTGGGAATCGAGGCGACAACAACCCGGGCCAAAAGGGCCGCGTCCCTCCGGGTTGGACCTTCCGGCGGTTCTTCAAAAAGTGAACTGTTCCGTGTGAATATCCGCTTGAAAGACACCCATCTGCCGTAAAATCTTGATCGCAAGACGGGTCAAGGGGAGAGGTCCGCAGATATAAAATGAAGACGTTCCAACCAAGTCGCTGATATACTTTTGCATGATTTCGTGGTTCAAACGTCCTGTTTCTCCGTTCCAAGCCCCTTGCGGCCGGCTCAGGACATGAATGACACGCAGTTGCGGACGGCCCACCCGCTGCATCTTCTCCAACTCATCGCGAAACAAAATATCTCTTTGCGCGCGATTGACAAAAATAAGAACCACACGGCGCGGGTCACCCGTGTCGCGCATGTAACGGAGCATACTGATCAATGGCGTGATCCCCACACCTCCGGCGATGAAAACGATATCTTCGCGTCCGGATCGCAGGATATGAGAGAAACGGCCGAAGGGGCCGCGGATCATCGCTCGATCGCCGGGGCGAAGGGAGGCGATGGATTGCGTAAAATCTCCCGCCGCTTTGATCGTGAACGTGAGATATCCATTTTCCGTGGGGCTGGAGGAGATGGAAAAAGGGTGTTCTTCCTCGGGCAAGGCGGAATCCAGAAAGGTGATAAAATAAAATTGGCCTGGAAGATGCCTGCGGCCATTGCCATTTAGCGTCGCTCGAACTTTTATCGTCCAGACATCGTGTGATTCCCGCCCCACCGCGATCACTTCACAGGGCGCCAGCCGGTTTCGGCGTGGGGCAAACCAGCGATGGTGGAGGTAGGCGGCCAGGGCAATCAGAAAAAGCCCGCTCCAGAGGATGCGCATGGGCCATGTGGACAAATCGCCATGCCTCCCCGAACCCATGATCAGGCCGTGCACAAACCCAAGTCCCAGCACCGCCAGCACCAAGACATTGTGCAGGCGTCGCCAGCGTTCATACTCCAATCGGAAAACCCGCCGCCCAAGAGAGGTTCCGACCACTGCCAGCAAAAGCAGTAGAGCGATTCTTCCGAGTTGCACGGGCCAGGGCACGACAAGGCGAGTCAGAATCGTCCAGTTGCCATGGCCCCAGGCAATCAACAGCGGATGGGCCAGGAGCATCAGCACGGCGAAGACGGCCATCGCCTTATGGAACCAGAGAATCGCATCAAGGCCGAAATAAGCCTCGATCCATTGAAGGCGGGCGGCGACCACGAACTGCAGGGCCAGAATGCTCAATCCCGCCAAGGCGAGATTACGCGAAAGGTTCAGGAGAAATCCGCTCTCCGGGCGATGCGCCCAGGAGAGAGTATTGGCCAGAACCACAGGAAGCAGTACCGCACCGGTATAAAGTACAATCCAAAGGATCGCCATCGTGGCGATGGGCCGGCGTCTTGCGGTTTGACTCATCATAAGCCCTGTTTCACCGCGCCTTGGCGCGTTGCGTCATTCTTCAACCTCCATACGTTCTCCGCGCGGCGGACGTTCCCGGTTCCGTGTAAATTTGTTGCGTGTCCATTTATTTATTTGACAGCCTTTTCCCATTCCACGAGATCCAGCGACGGCGCGCGGCGCCGCTGCGCCTGCTGCGTGAACATGACGTGGTACATTCCCCGGCGGGAGAGCAGCTCCTGGTGTGTTCCCCATTCCTGGATCCGGCCCTCCACCAGTACCACAATCAGGTGCGCTTTGATAATTGTGCTCAGGCGATGAGCGATCGCGATGGTCGTGCGGTTACGCATCAACTCTTCCAGCGAGCGCTGGATCAGCCGCTCGCTTTGCGTATCCAGCGAGCTGGTCGCCTCATCGAGTACCAGAATGTTCGGATCGGCCAGAATCGCGCGGGCGATGGCGATCCGCTGTTTTTCTCCGCCGGAAAGTTTTGCCCCGCGCTCCCCGATCGGCGTATCGTAGCCCTTTTCCATCGCCATGATGAATTCGTGCGCATACGCCTTCTTCGCCGCGTCTTGAATTCTCTCCGCGGTCGCATGCCGCCGTCCAAAGGCGATGTTGTCCCGCACCGTGCCGTCGAACAGGTATACATCCTGAAGCACCATGGCGAAAAGCCGCCGATAATCCTGCATTCGTATGTCGCGAATGTCGACGCCGTCCAATAGAATTGCCCCCCCGCTGACGTCGTAAAACCGGGCGATCAAATTCACCAGCGTGGTTTTGCCGCCGCCGGATGGTCCCACGACCGCCAGTGTTGAGCCCGCCGGCACGCGCAAGTTCAGGCGATCCAGTACCGTCTGTCCCGGCCGGTAGCCGAAACGTACGTCGCGCAGTTCAATGTCTCCGCGCACTTTCCGGGTCCCCAGGCCGACGGCCCCGGCCCGATCCGGCATGTCCGGCGGCTGGCTGAGCACGTCACAGACCCGGTCCAGCGCTCCGAGATTCTGCTGCAGGTTCTGCATGGAATCGATCATCTGCGTAATCGGTCCCAGCAGCATTAAGGCGTAGGTTTCAAACATGACCAGATCGCCCACGGTGAGTTTCTTCGCCAACACCATTTGGCCGCCGAACCAGACAATCGCGATGCCGATCATCGGCACGAAAATTGACCAGCCCGTCATCAGCAGGCGCCCCAGCACTGAGGTGTAATACTGTTTGCGCACCATGGTGAGCTGGCGGGCGCCAAATTCTCTTCCCTCGCTGCGCTCGCGCCGGAAGCCGCGCACCACCCGTATGCCCGCGAACATGTCGCTGACCCGCGCCGAAAGCATGCTGCGATCATCCTGGATGTTCCGCCACAGGGGCCGCAGTCGCCGAAAAACTAGCAGATGGATCACAATTACGGGAGGAATCAAGGCGGCGGCGATCAGGAAAAGTTTCCAGCTCGTCGCAATTAAAATCACCAGGATACAGGCGATGCGAAATGCTGCCGCCGTCGGGTTTACAATCGCGTTTTGTACCCCGCCCACCACCTGGTCCGTATCGCTCATGATCCGGCTGATAATGCCGCCGGTGCGGTACTCGGCCAGTTGCCCCAGCGGCAGCGTGGCCAGATGCGCATGGAGCCGCTGCCGCAGCGTCGCCGCCAGGCGGTAATTCAAACGCTGGATCGCCAGCAGCCGGGCCCACGATGCCGCCACTGATATTGCTTCCGCCGCCGCCAGCGCCAACGCCAGAAACGCCAGTCCATGTACCGCTGAAACCATCAACCAGTGGCGCAGAGAGCCATGTGGCAACAGCGAAACCATCGGCAGGGGCTTGTCATGAAAGACATAATCGATCAGCAGCTTTAGAATAAACGGAGAGACCAGCGCTGCAAGTGAACTGACCACCACCACCACGATCAGCATGGCGAGCGATCCGTAATAGCCCCGCAGCATCAGCCGGTATTCTTCCAGCAGTCGCCGCCTGGTGAATTTAAAGACATGTTTATCGTGGCTGGGGACACTGTGGTGGGCTACCCCGGCCGATTCTCCACTCCGGTGCTCAGGTTCCCGGAGCCGATCGCCCTGGAGCAGACCCTGACGAACTTTCCGGCGAAATTCCTGAAATCGTTGGCGACTGGGTTTCATACGGAGGATTATAGCTGAAAAAAAAGCGCGGGCTTTCAGCCCGCGCTATGCTATAGGTTATTGACCGCATCGCCGATCCCGGCGATCCGAGATTACCAAGCCGGTGTTTGGGCGGCGTTAACTTCCCGCACCGGTGTCATGCAGATGTCATACGGCGGCGAAGCGGTTTGGATTGCGGGCGCCGTGATACCATCACCCGGTTGCTTCAGGCTCGTCTGCGTAACGCTTGGCGAGAGACCATTCCCGCCAAAACCAGCCGTTTCATACGTAAAGATGTTGTCCTGATTTTGGCCGACGTAGGGATTCTTTGTCCAGCTCACATGGTCGTCGCCGTAGCCCACATTCTGACCAGCACCGTTGTGGTTTCCGGAATTATAGATGTAATCCCCATACGTGTTGGTATTGGGATTGGTGGTTGTGTGTCGGAGATATGTGGATCCGGTGGGGGCGGCATTGGAGCTGATCGGAGCCATGTCGCTCACAAGGGGTACATTGGTGGAAGCATTGTTGGAATTCCACCAGCCCCCGACAGCAAGGGTTCCACCAATGTCAACCCACGGGAAAGCGAAAGAATAGCTTTCACCTTCGCCGTCGGCAGGGTGCTGCGTGGCTGTACCGGCAGTGGGGGATCCAATGGATGACAATACTGTCTGAGTTATTCCGAAGTTGCCAAGGTACGCTGTGGACGTCGCTCCAATTCCTGTGATATACTCAAGCGACGGGCCGGTATTGGTGAGAGGATCAGACGGGCAAATAAAGGCCTTTGGAACTGAATAACCCTCCAGAACCAGCATCCATGGACCGCTGAGCACATCGCCTACCTGGTTGGCCGGAGCTGGGGGGTTACTACCCGGTGTGACATACCAAGTATCGACCGTCGCATAAGTTGTAGTGGCAATTCCTTTGCTCCAACCTGTGGGAGTGATCGGCGTATTATCGTAGGTCAGCCCGGTCGCCGGATTAGTAACCGGAAACGTACCGTTGTTGCTCTGGGCGTACGTGATCATCGACTGAATAATGCCGCGGATATTGGCCGAGCAAACCGTACGGTTGGCCAGTTCCTTAGCCCTGGCCAAACTTGGCAGAAGGATGGCGATGAGCAGAGCGATGATCGAAATCACCACCAGCAGCTCAATAAGAGTGAAACCTTTTCTTTTTCTTTGACCGGTTCTTTGTCCGCCACGGCGGATATCGAATTTGTGATTTTGACGGTTCCTCATGAGAGGTCCTCCAAAAAAGAGACCACAATTACCGACGGCTGATTGCCACTCCACGGCAACGCGCCGTGAGCAGCATTTTTTCAACCGACGTTCACATTTCGCTCGCGCCCCGCAGGCGGCCCAAGCACTATGACGCGAATAATGTTTCCAACGTCACAGGCTCCAAGCCCGCATAATAAGAGGATGAGTCCATAAACAAACGGGGCACAGGCCGCACGGCCCATCATAAAAACCCCATCCGTTTTTCGGCGGGCCTTGGCCCTCGCCACTACACGGACGCTTGCGATCCAGTTTCCGATGTGGCCACCGAGGCCACAAACTCATTGTAACAGACCGAGAACCCAGACGAAAACTTTTCTTCCGCCCGCCCGACGAGCCCCATGGAACCCGGACAAAGCGGACACACACTTTGGAGAGCGGTATCTCTGGAGCCGAATGAGGAGGAATATGAGGGCGGCCTCAACGGCACTGATGAACACACTGGACGGATAAAATACTCCAGTGATCCGCTACTCAATTATTACTCTAATCGCGGAGAAGGGGATTGTCAAGGAAAATCAGGGAATTTTTTCGGAATTTTTTTATAGGCGCCATTCCGCGTTCCTTGAGAAAAGCCACACGGCTACACGAAGTTTACAACTCGGCGAAATTCCGCAATATCATTTGCCCCGTACTTTGACTTTTTTCCGGATGAAACTGCGTGGCCATTACGTTGTCTTTTCCGATCGCGGCGACAAATTCCCCGCCATAGTCCGCCGTGGCCGCAATCCAGCTCTCGTCCGTGGGGCGCACATGGTAACTGTGCACGAAATACATATAGGACTCCGGCGGTATTCCGCGCCAAAGCGGAATGTCGGACCGGAACTTAATGGCATTCCAGCCCATGTTCGGCACCTTGAGATTCCACGGCGGAGAGTCCACGGTAAAACGAACGCAATCGCCCCTAATGACGCCCAAGCCGGCATGTTCGCCATCTTCGCAGCCTTTTTCCATCAGGAGTTGCAGGCCGAGGCAGATTCCCAGAAAAGGCCGTCCCGTGGCGATGAATTCTTTCACCGCCCGGTCCAGGCCGGTTTTCTCCAAGGCGCCGATCGCATCGCCGAAGGCGCCAACTCCCGGCAGAATCAGCCGGTCGGCCCGGCGGACTTCGTCCGGCGAACGAACAATACATGCGGGAAAGCCCAGCCGTTCAAAGGCCTTTTGAACGCTTCGCAGATTGCCCATGGAGTAATCAACAATGGCAAGCATCGGCCCGTAGCATCCGAATATGCCGGAGGAGGGAATCGAACCCACACTCTCTTGCGAGAACTGGATTTTGAATCCAGCGCGTCTGCCAGTTCCGCCACTCCGGCGAAGATGCGGTGATTATAGAACCAGAAGCAAAAGAGGCCAAGCGGCCGCTCGCTTCATCGCGCCAATTCCACCGCGCGGACTTCGCGCAATACCGTTACACGAATTTCGCCGGGGAACGTCAACTCCGTCTGAATGCGCCTGGCCACGTCGCGGGCAATGAGCCGGGCGGTCGCATCGTCACAACGATCCGGATCCACGATCACCCGAATTTCCCGTCCCGCCTGGATGGCGAAGGCCTGGCGAACGCCCTTAAAGCTATTGGCGATGTTCTCCAAGTCCTGCAAACGCTTGATATAGCGTTCCAGCGATTCGCGCCGGGCGCCGGGCCGGGCACCGCTGATGGCATCCGCGGCCATCACGATGGGCGTATAAGGCGTGGTCGCGGGTATATCGCTGTGGTGGGCGCCGATGGCGTTAAGGACGGCTTCCGGTTCGTTGAATTTACGGCAGAATTCCATACCCAGGGCGGGATGGCCGCCTTCCTGGTCATGATCCATCGCCTTGCCGATGTCATGAAGCATACCCGCCCGGCGGGCCAAAGCACCGTCCAGGCGCAGCTCATCGGCGATCATTTGCGAAAGATAGGCGACTTCCAGGGAGTGTCGAAGCACATTTTGGCCGTAGCTTGTGCGGTAGTGCAGCCGGCCGAGCATCTCCGATATTTTCGGGTGCAGGCCGCTGATATTGGCCTCCAGAACGGCTTTTTTGCCGATCTGGCGGATGTGATTATCCATTTCTCGCTGCACGCCCTCGACCACTTCTTCGATGCGGGCGGGGTGGATGCGCCCGTCGGCAATAAGCTTTTCCATGGTAAGGCGGGCGATCTCCCGGCGAATCGGATCAAAGCAATTCACCGTGATCACGCCGGGGGTATCATCAATGATCACATCCACACCGGTGGCCTGCTCAAAGGCGCGTATGTTACGCCCCTCGCGACCGATAATGCGGCCTTTCATATCGTCGTTGGGAATGGCGACGGATTTGGTTGTGCCTTCGCTGGTGACTTCGGCGGCGTAGCGCTGCATGGCCTGAAGCATGATGTTGGCGGAACGCTGCTTGGCTTCCTCCCGCGCCTGCTCCTCGATTTTTTCAACCAGAGCCGCCATTTCATGGCGAACCTCGTCTTCCACCCGTTTGAGCAGCAACTGGCGGGCGTCATCGATCGACATATTGGTTATTTGCAGCAGAATTTCCTTTTCACGGGCGAGGGCCTGATCCACCTGCGCCTCCCTGGCCTGCAACGCGCGGTTCCGTTCGGAAAGACTTTTTTCCAGCGATTCGAGATTCTTTTCCTTGCTCGTAAGGGTGTCGAGTTTCTGGTCCAGCGTGTCTTCGCGCTTGAGAAGGCGCTGTTCGATATTGCGCATTTCCGCACGCTGCGTCTCCACTTCACGCTCGGCCTGCGCGCGAATTTTAAGCGCTTCGGTCTGGGCGGCCAGTTCCGCCTGCTTGACCAACTCGCCCGTCCGGCGATCGGCATCCGCAATGATTCTTTTCGCTTCCGCCCGTCCCCTCTTCAGGGCGGACCCGCCGCGTATTTTGGCGATCAGAAACGCCGCGAAAATTCCCAGCACCAGTCCGCCAGCGCCGATGAGCACATCGAAGAGGAGGGCGATGGCGGCGGGAGAAGATGATGCCTGGTAAAGCCCCAGGCCGGCAACCCAATCGGTATAAAACATGGCCAACCCTCAATCCTTTCTTATCCAGACCGTCATACAATGGCGCCGCCGGCGATCCCCACGTCGGCTCGCCCATGAGGCGGCGGACCAGGGTATCAATACACGGATTCCGCCGAAGCACGCTACCGGCGAAGAGTTGAACGGCCGCAAGCCAACCACAACAGCTTCCCACAGACGCTCCAGCGCCCGTACGCCTGCCGCCAGATGACAAATGGAAAAATTCAGCTTGTGTCCGCGGGAGAAGTCAGCCCCTTTGGAACTGTTCGCACACCGGTTTTAGACAAAGGATTGAAACACCGTCGGCGAACATAGGCACGTTTCGGGTTCGTGAATCTCCCGGCGTTTCCGCCGACTCCCGCACCACGCAAGCCATGCGAAAATCGGGAAAGACTCGAACCATGGGACACCCCAAGGGATTTCAGAAGATAAGCCTTTGCTGATTCACCATTTGTCGATCTATACGATCCGGTTCTTCGGATCGCGCCCGCCCGCCGACATGTCATGCCGGACGAATGGACAATTAACGGCATGCATACCCACCCGGTTTCTGTCAATTGGAACCGGGGTGAGAGGCTTTACTAAAGCCTCGCCAAGCCGAGTCAACTCCTCGAGTTGCGTCTCATCAGGAAGGCCGCCATACACTTTTGCGACAAAGTCACGAGAGGCTACCTTCCAAGTTATGTATGTTACCATGGAGGTGAAGGTTGGTCAAGATTGATGTCAAGATTGACAAAAACCATCCAGACCAAATAGTTGGTGGGCGTTGCGCGTGGTTATTCCGGCCGCCTCTTCAGATGTAATACCTCGTTCCATCGCCACCTGCCGCGCCACGTGCGTCACGAAGGCTGGTTCGTTGGTTTTGTTCTTCCGCACCGGCTGGGGACACAGGTAAGGAGCATCGGTTTCCACGAGCAAGCGGTCCGCGGGAACCAATTGGCAGGCGGCACGAACGTCCGGCGCGTTTTTGTAAGTGATAATCCCCGTAAAACCGATATACGCCCCTAATTCAATCCACTGCCTGGCCTCTTGTGGTGTACCGCTGAAGCAGTGCACTACGAAACGTAGATGCCGGAAATCGCGCAGGATCGCCAAGGCGTCCGCATGAGCGTCGCGCACGTGCAAAATAACGGGTTTATGAAGTTGATCCGCCAATGCAAGCTGGGCCAGAAAAGCCTTTTTTTGGATATCCGCCGGCGCCGATTCATGATGGTAATCCAAACCGCACTCTCCCACCGCCACCACACGCCGATTCGCGGTAATTGCATCGCGTAATGGCGCGATAAAGTCCGCCTCCACTTCGTGGGCGTGTTGCGGATGGATTCCTAAGGCAGCGAAAACCTCCGGGAACTTTTCCGCGGTTCGCAGCGCCGGCAGGTGATCCACCGGATGGGTGCCGATGGTTATCAAACGCTTAACACCCGCCGCCACCGCGTGCTGGACCACGGCATCCTGCCGCTCGGCCAAGCCGACATAGGTCAAATGACAGTGCGTGTCGATAAGCATAAGGATATTGTAAACCGCAATGCGGGGGCGACAAGCCGCAGGTGGAATCTGCCGCATCTTAAGTGAGACCAGTTCTCATCTATCCCATAGTTCCCCCCACAAAAGGCGTAAAACACCTTTGGTTTCAAGGGTTTCCTTTCTTATTGCCCTTCACCGTACTGGGTACAAACCCAGAAGTTTCAAGGCCGTCTCCTGAAGGGGCGTGGCATCGCTGATGACCGTGAACGTTGGTTCCTCAACTGTTCCTGCCGACTTTTTGGGTGCCCTAGCGGATGCCGCGGTCCTGTTGGCTGTGGCCAGGATTTGGTTTGTCCTTCAGGCGTATGACACATCGGTTCCGGGTCAAGGTACCCAAGGCCCGCATGTGGGCGTAGCGGGCCTTCAGCGGCCGCACGGCCATCTTCCACGCGTGGATGTCCTTGTGGAACCCTTTGAGCGGGCAGTGGTAGTACTGGTGCAGGTAGCGCCCGGAGGCCAGCATGATCTGCGCTACGCTCTTGGGTCCAGCCTCGGGCAGGCAACGACCGGCGATTTGCCAATGCGCTACCAGCCGGTCGTATTCCTGCCGGCTGGCCGCACTGCCGTAGGGACCTAGGTAAAAGTAACGGCCGTCCAAGCGGACGACGGCTTGGCCGCTGGCTTTGTGGTGGCCGTACTTGGGAATGTACGTTTGGTAGGGCATGGCGTGGCTCCAAACCGATGTTCAGTACCATACTGAACATCTGGGGTTTTGAAACCGCGCTTCCCAACGCAGGTAGGTACGCTAAATCTAGCGTTCGGCGTGTGTATTATACCAACGAGGGCGACGGGGATCGAACCCGCAACCTTCGGATCGACAATCCGATGCTTATAAACCGCAACCACTTGAAATTCAAGCACTTACAAACAATGGCCCCCATCCGTGGGACAAATAAGGGACAAACCGACCCGGAACTTGGCCGGCTGGCCGCTATCTGGCCATCCCTGCCGGGACCTATCCGCAAAGCCTTGCTCGGCATGGCCGAGGCCGCCGGGGGCAAGACAAGCCGCCGGTGAAAGCGCGGCGGGGCGATATGGGCGCCCGATCAGGCGGAGGCCGGACGCTTTTTGGCCCGTTGTCCCGCCGAGGCCCGGCTATCCCGCTTTGGGCTTGTCCAAGAAGGCATCCAGTTTCTTTGCCACGTCCGCAATCTGTTTTTCCACCACGTCCAGCGCGTGAAGTTTCCGCCCCACGTAGATCAGCGCGGCAACGATGGTCGGTATGCCTACCGCCGTAACGATGTAAGTGATGGTGTTGGCAATGCCCATGACTTTCAGAATAGCCGCGAGCCCGCCCGTTCACCACCGCCCGCAAAAACTCCCCGCAAAAAATCCCAAAAAAATCTCATGTATAATTGAATCATCGCGTTTTTCGTCATTTGTTCAATGTTTACGGCCATTTCCGCGCGGCATGTATTTAGGAATCATTACATTTGCCGCTCGCGCGACGAAAAATCCCCATTTGCCGCGGCGCGCGCGGCTAATGGTTCCCGGAGGCGGCAGAGCGGCGCGTGTACCGCCGCCGACCGCCGAATATATGGAGATCAGTATATGCGTACCACCACCCCGCCGAGTGCCCCGGACCGGCTCATGTCCGTGGGCGACCTGTCGCGGCTCCTGAGCGTGTCCCGCCGACAGGTAGAGCGGCTGACCGCGAGCCGCGCCATCCGCGCGGTACGACTGGGGCGCCTCGTCCGGTATCGGGAGACAGATGTAGCTGCATACATACGTGGGCTGCCCGCGCGCGAGGGATATGCCGGCGAGCTGCGCCGCGACCCGCAGGGCCACTTCGCCGGCGAGGCCGGCGGATCGGCGGTGATGCCATGACGGCCACCACCACCGCACGACCGCGTCCCGCCGCCGCCGCCGACGATACGCCGCAGGCACTCCCCGCCGCGCCCGCGTCCGAGCGAGACCTGCTCGCCGCCGTCCTCCAGGATCCGGCCCGCATGGCCGAGGCACTGGGCGCCGGGATCGATCTATCTAGCTATACCGATACGTACTGTCGCCAGCTCTGGCCGGTGCTGGAGCAGCTCTATCGCCGCGACGGCGACCTCGCTCCATCGGTGGTCGCCGACGAGCTGCGCCGCCGGAATCTGCGCACGCCGGAGATGGAGTCGTGGCTGCGCGAGGCACTGACCGGGCTGGCCATGAGGTCGGTGTGGACGCCCGGGCTCGAGCGCGTGCGGGAGGCGCAGCGCCGGCGCGAGATCATTATCGCCGCCCACCGCGTCCGGCAGGCCGCATCCGCCGGGTGGCCAGCCTCCGACATCGCACCGCTGGCGACCGAGCTTGCCGCCGCCGCATCGCCCGCCGCGCCGGATGAGCCGTCCGAGTCGCCTGCGCCGCGGGAACCATTCCCGGTCGGCGCGCTGCCGCCGGTGATGCGCCGATATGTAAATGAGTACGCGCGTATCATGGGTATCCCGCCGGAGTACGTGGCGTTGCCGATGTTGGCCACCGCCGCCGCCGCAATAGGCAATAGTCGCACGCTGCGACTGCGGGATACCTGGCACGCGCCGGCCCTGATCTGGGCGTGTGTGGTCGGCCCCAGCGGCACGGGCAAATCCCCGCCGATGGAGCACGCGCTACGCCCCCTGCGCCGCCACCAGAGCGACGCTTTCCGAGCCTACGCGGACGCTGTGGCGACACATCGCGCCGACACGCTGCGCCACGAGCGGGATGTCGCCCGCTGGAAAAAGTCTTCGGGCGAGGAAGAGCCGCCGGAGGAGCCGACGGCCCCCGTCTGCGCGCAGTATGTGCTGGACGACACGACCCTGGAGGCGATGGCGGTGGTACTGGCCATGAATCCGCGCGGCGTGCTGCTGGCCCGCGACGAGCTGGGCGGCTGGCTGGAAGGTATGGATGCCTACCGGGATGCCGGAGATATGCAGCGATGGCTAAGTATACATAGGGCTGAATCATTCACCGTCAACCGCAAGACCGGCGACCAGCGCATCATCCATATACCGCGCGCGGCGATATCCATCATCGGGGGCATACAGCCCGCGATACTCCGCCGGGCCATGACGCGCGAGCGCGTCGAGTCCGGACTCATGGCGCGGATTCTCTTTGCCGCCCCCGCGGCGCCGCCGAAAAAGTGGACGGATGCGGATGTATCCATCTCTACCCGTGAGGCGTGGGCGCGGACGGTGGATGGTCTGCTGGCGATACCGATGGGGGTGGATGCCGACGGCGAGCCGGAGCCGGTGACGCTGGATATGGACGCCGGGGCTCGCGCGCAGTGGCGACAGTGGTACGACGCCAATGCCCGGCGCACGGCGGAGTCGGACGGCCCGGTGGCGGCGGCCCTGGCGAAAATCGAGGAGCAGGCGGCCCGGCTGGCGCTGGTGATGATGCTGGCCCGCACCCCCGCCGCCGCCATCGTGGATGGCGAGGCGATGCGGGCCGGTATCACGCTGGCGACGTGGTTCCGGGCCGAGGCCGAGAGGCTGTATGGGGAGGACACCGACGACCGGCGGCAGCGCGAGCTGATCGAGCTGATCCGGCGGCGCGGCGGCAAGATCACCCCGCGTGAGCTGGCGCAGGCGTCCCGCCGCTACCAGCCCGTGGGAGTCGCCCGCGCGGCATTGTCGGAGTTGGTTGGCGCCGGCCACGGACGATGGGACGATTCTCCGCCCGGCCCCCGTGGCGGCAGGCCCGCCGAGCGGTTCGTGATCCGGCCCGTCTACACGTCTACGGTCTACGGTACCCCCTCAAACCTTAAGGATTCGGCAGGTTCCGTAGACGTAGACACCGTAGACACCCCGGCGACCGATACCGATACCCCCCCCCAATATGATCCAGCAGACGATGTCATGGCGGACGAACCGCCCCCGGCGGACGCCGTGCCGGTGGCGATGGACGAGGACACCGCCGCCGTGGAGGAGGCCCGGCAGGTCGAGTCCGACCTGTTTGCGGCGGTCCAAGACATGGAGGAGAGGCTATGACCACGATACTGGATATTTTTCGA
This sequence comes from Planctomycetota bacterium, assembly GCA_021831565.1. Classification (GTDB taxonomy): domain Bacteria; phylum Planctomycetota; class Phycisphaerae; order WQYP01; family WQYP01; genus JAKBMM01. Next base: position 3,741 of record JAKBMM010000023.1, on the reverse strand, counting down.
CAGCGGGGAATTAAGGTTCTGGCCGATGGCCCCGAACTGGTTCTGCGGGCAAAGAAGAGTTTGCTCACGCCGGAACTGCTCGCCTACGCCAAGGTACACAAGCAGCAGATTCTCATCCTATTGCGGGCCGAGGCCGCATCGCGGATGGCGACCGGTGAAGCCCCGGCCAAGCTTACGCTTTACGTTGGCCGCAGCGGCGCCCAGGCATGGAGCCGCTGGCCGCTGGATTCGCGGTTGTGGTCGCCGACGGAACTGAATTGAAGCACGGAGATTAAAATGTCCTCTTTAACGCCCAACCCTAACGCCGATCCGCTGCTTCAGGCGGTTATCGCAGCTTGGTCGCGCCTGCCGCCGGACGTCCAGCAGGCTTTTGCGGCTGCGATCATCCATGCCGCCGGGCAAACCGGCCCGGCGCGGCGCACAAGGCATCGCGTATTCACGCCCGACCAGATTACGGCGCTTCGTGCTCGCACCGCCGCTTGCGTGGCGGAATGTCCCACAGCGCCGAACAGAATGATTGCCTCGCGGATCGGAATTTCATTGAGCACTTACAAAAGATTACACCTAAACCAAACTGCCCGGTCGTGTCTGGCAATGAGCACCGCGCCGCTATCCGCATCGCGCGGCTACGGCGGCGAATGTGCTGCCACCACCGAAGACGTGGAGAATGGATCGTGAGCATTGAGCCTCTTTTGAACCACGCGGCGCGCAGAAACGCCAGCAAAAGCGCTGTTTTCGGGCCGGTAATTGACCACGTTTTGGCTTTTGGGCCAAGGGTGGATGATTCGCCCGGCTGGTGGCGTTGCTCGGAGGCGCGCCACTGGCCGGTGCTTAGGCGAAGGAGCTACAATGGCCGAAACAAAACCCATCAGCGTGCCGCCCTCAGGTTTGTACCGCTATCAACCGCCGACCGCGCCGCCGCAACCCGATAAGGTCGACCAACGCATCGATCCGGATCAATGGGTCGGCTTGCCGCAGCCCGACGGAAGTCTGCGTCTCCTTCGCTACTCGGAAGCGGTCAAGGCGGGCGTAGCGGCTGAATCCATCTCGCTATCTCCGGTGCAGCAGGCGAGAGGGTTGATTGAGCGCCAGGCCGATGCCACATTGCGCGCAAGACGACGGGACAAGGTTGTGCGCCTGCTCGGCCTGCTCGACCGCCAAGCTCATAATGTTCGTTTGACCGACGACGAAGCCATCGAGCTTACCCAGCTCGCGCGCGAAACCGGGCGACAACTTGAAACCGACCTGGCTGATGCGATGCGGGCCGTCGAAGCCGAAAAATTCCTTCAGCAGCACCCGGACATCGACGACGAAACACAACGGGTTGAGACCAAAATTGGTGAGCTCGAAACGAAGCTCCAAAACTTTTTGGGGACGATTCGCAACGAGGCCGCGCCGCATCACCGACGCCGGGAGCAATTGCTTGCGCTAATTAGTGAAGAAAAGCGCCATCAAAGTAACCTGACTTCCTGGCGGAAACAGTTGGAGCCGCAGTAATGACGGAAACCCAGCGCGAATTTTCCAAAATCGCCTTGCACGAAGCCTCGCACGCAATAACCGCTTTGGCCTTGGGTTTTTCTGTGCGACAGATCGACCTGCGGATCATTGCGGGGGCTATATCGGGAACCACGCATGTTCGTTTTACGCCCGGCGCTAAACGCTCCCGGCGCGCCGCCGTCCTCCTCGCCGGTTCGCTTGGTGCGAATATGTTCCGTCATCGGCGACTAACTGTATTACCTATATCCACGATGCCATGCCAGCGGCCAACGCCTCGCCACGAACGGCGCGAAGCACAAGCCGTTGAACGCTTTCGCTTTGACCAAACCGCCGAGCAGTCCGGCTCGCTATGGACGGGCGACTTGGGCGGAATCGAGGAGTTACTGTGCGGCTGTCGGAACCGTGCCATTATTGAAGGTCGTGCCCACCGGTTAGTCCAACGCGCCTTGTCTGTCAACGACCGCATCGTTGTGCGGCTGGCCCAGCGGCTTTTAATTTGTAATCAGCTTTGTGGCGAGCAACTGCAAGAATTGGGCCGCGAGGTTATCCGCATTGATACGCAAAACAGGGATATAGGACTATGATAATATGGGAATATTTAGCTATAGGTTCTTTCTCAAGTGTTGAAATGAATGCGGTTAACGAGTCGCATTATTTGTCAAAGTTTTGCCGCGCCACGAATTAAATAATCACTCACTTTAGGAGATTTGAAAATGGGTGCGAAGTTGAAAATCAAGCGTGATACCAGCCTTTTGGACGCGGCGACCACGCTGGACATACACGTCCAAACCCTGCGGGATTATCTCAAAAAAGGCGCACCTTGCGAAAAGCGCAACGGCCAATACTTTTTGAGCCTTCCAGAGCTTGCCTCGTGGATGAAGGTTAACTCTAAAACGGGCGATCCTGGTCGTCCGGCGATGGCGGGCAGCCGGGAATTGGTCGCGGCAAAAGTGAAAACGCAGTTGTGGCTTGCTCGGCGTTATCAGCTTGAAGTCGAGCGATTGGAGCGCGAGGGAAAAACCTATCCGCTATCGGCGGTCAAAGATATGTTCGTGGAACATGCCGGGATCGTCAAGGCGGCGCTGGAAAGCCTGCCTGGATTGACGACGCTTTGGGGATTGCCGCCGGATAAGCAAGCGCGGATACAGAGCGACTTGCAGCGCTTTGTGGATGATGTATATCGGCATTTACAAAGCTACGCGCAAACCACGGAGAAAGAAAACGGTGCAAGCGCCAAGCCTGAAAATTGAAAGTGTGCCGCTGGCGAGCATCCGACTTGATCCGCAAAACGCGCGGGCGCATAACGCGCGCAACCTGGCCACGATCAAAAATTCCCTGCAACGCTTCGGCCAGCAAAAACCCATCGTCATAACCGCCGAGGGCATGGTCATTGCCGGCAACGGCACGCTTCTGGCGGCGCAAGCCTTGGGCTGGAAGAGCATCGCGGTTGTGCGGACTCGTCTTACCGGCGCTGCGGCGCGAGGCTACGCCCTTGTCGATAACCGCAGCGGCGAGTTGGCTTCATGGGACTCCGACCGCTTGCTTGAGCAACTCGGCTCGCTTCCGCCGGAGCTTGCCCGGCTCTTGGATTTTACCGATGAAGAAAAGGCGATGCTCAATTCCCCGATTAACTTGCCCGGCGAACCTGGCACCGATGGTAACGCCGAGCCGGGAAGTAACACTGGCGCGCTGTCCGAATCTTTCGGCGTATCGCCGTTCAGCGTGCTTGACGCCCGGCAAGGCTGGTGGCAGCGCCGCAAACAAAGCTGGATCGCCCTGGGCATCCAGTCCGAGCTTGGCCGCCAGAGCAATGCCCTGGATTATTCGGAAGCGGCCCAGCGGTTTGGTTATGGAAAACGCGGCCTTTGCTTCAAGGGCATCGCCTCGCTCAACGCTATAGCCGCCCGCAACGTTCGGCCCGGCGGCGGATCGGGCAAGAATACGGTTTGGATGGGATCGAACAGTAAACCCATTGACGAAACCGGGCTGTCGGGCACGTCGATTTTCGATCCGGTTCTTTGTGAGCTTTGCATTCGCTGGTTCTGCCCGCCCGGCGGTACTGTTCTTGATCCATTCGCCGGCGGATCGGTTCGTGGTATTGTGGGCGCCCGGCTGCTGCGTGAATACACCGGCGTTGATCTTCGGGCCGAGCAGATTGAAGCGAACCGCCACCAAGCGGAGGCGATATGCCGCAAAGGAATCAAGCCGCGCTGGATATGCGGCGATTCGATGGAGATTGCCCGG
>JAKBMM010000022.1 GCA_021831565.1 Planctomycetota bacterium | reverse complement strand
GTGGTTGTCGCGGGCATGATGGTTCCTCCTTGAACAGAAGCCATAACTTCCGAACCACTTCCTGTGGATCAGTTTCTCCCATTCTACCAATCGCCGACCCCGGACAGAAACTGTCACAGGCCCGCGAACGGGGGACCAAAAAGTGGTTGGGCCAGGCCTGCCGACAGGCAGGCGCCCGGCCCGAGTGTGCATGAGGAAAATGGCGGCAGGGAAGTCCTCCCCCACCGAGCGCTTACTCAAACGGCCAGGTTAAAAAGTGCAACGGTAACACATGGATGTTAGGCTTTTCAATCGTGCCACCTACGCGCAACTGGAGCAACTGCGAGCGCGCCAGGCCAAAAAAAAGGCCGATGATCGGCAATCGCGTCCCCTGCGGCGACTCGGTGACAAGGTGCAAATTCAGCCGACGATTGGTCAGGTTCATGGTTCCCCGGCCAACAACATTGACGCCGCCGCTTTCCAAGCGAATGTTGGTGAAGTGCACCGTATGGTTGTGAATCCGATAGAGAATTTGCGCGTGTTTGAACGCAAGACTGATGGGGAGCCGCAGCGTGGCGATCTGCAGAAGCCCCATGGCCAAAGGCACGTTGTAGATATTGGCCTTGCGCACCACCAGTTTACCATTTCCGGTACGGCTTTGCGGCTTGTCCAGACGGCCACGGAGAGTCAAATTCGCGTCCACTATGCCGGTGTCGCCATTCCTCCCGGTCGTGGCGGCGGCCGCAGAGATGGGTGTCGCGGCAAGAAGCCCGGCGAGTTGCGCCTGGTTGAGCAGGAACGCGGCGTGATAGTTTGTTTTATTGGCGGCATGGATATGGACGTATCCGGTCAGCGTGCCGCCGGCGATCACGCCGCGCACCTGGCCCACGGAAATGGTGTTCTTCAGAGCGTCGGCGGAGAATTTTCCCTTGAGCGAATCGATCATTTTCCCCGCCAGTAACAACTTTTGCACCCAGAAATGACCCAGCAGATTGGGCATGGATTGTCCGGTCGTCCAATCGCAGGCCATGGTCAGAGAGATGTTGTTCGCCTGCGCGGGAAGCGCCCCCGCCGTACGGGGATGCCGCAAAACCAGCGCGCTGGTGAAGCTCCAATGGGCCATGCCGGCCCGCATGGTCCGGGACAACTTATTTATTTTCAGGGTCCAGGTCCCCTGCAGCGCCAGCGGTAGAAGGAAATTTTTGGCCGGCGGCGGCAGGGCGGAAAGCCATTTTTTATCAACCTGGTCAGCGCTGGCGGACAGGGAAAAATCATTCACAGACTGTGTGGCCGGGACGTAGCTGCCCGCGACCTGCAAATGAATGGCGCCGGCCAGAGCGTTCAGTTGTTTTACCCGCCATAAGCGGGGGTCTATTGTGAGAGTTCCCAGAATGTTGGTAAGCGGTCCGGGCAAAAACGCGGGCGACGCGCGCATGTTCTCCGGCTGGAGCACCAGGTGAAATGCTTTCATGTTAATGCCTACCGGCGTACCCGGATGAAGCGTCATGGCGATAGAAAGAGCGCCGTCCAGCGGACCGCTCGGTTTGAATCGCAACCATTCGGCTCGCCAGGCGGGGGGCAGCGCCAGCGGCGGAACGGGCGTCACAGCCACCTTTTGCCACTGGCCGGTCGCCTGAACCTGAATCCCATTTCTCCGGGACTTGCGCAACTGATGAATGTCGGCCTTGGCGGTGAAAGTCCCTTTCCCGTCAGCACCGGTGCGACCGGTCAACTGGAGAATTTGCAAATGATCGGGCGCCAGGAGTGCTCGCATCGACACATCCCGCATCGGCCAAGGCAGGGCGGACGGTTGCAGACGGCCGCCGTGGATTGTCAGCAGCCCGCGTACGGAAGGCCGGCCTCCGGGACCACGCGTGATCATGGCGTTCAGGCCAACGTTTCCCCGCGCGTGGAGCGAACGAATCCAGCGGGCATACTGGCGCGGCAAACTTTGGCGCAGCGTGCGTGTCATGGGAATATTTTGAGCCACCACGCGTATGTGGGGCTGCAGATCGCGCAAATCGCCGGGGGAGTAATCCACCGCGCCGGTAAAAGTGATGGCGCCGCCGGCGGGCGTCGGCGCCGTCAGACGAATGATGCGTGTCTGCCGCCGGGTAAAGTACAACTCGCCGTGCACATGCCGCAGGGGATAAGGAAAACCCACGTAGCGCGCCTGAACGTCGGTGGGAAAAATGTGCAGCGTGATTTTCGGAATACCCGTTACTCCGGCCGCCCGCCGGACGTGGCATACGAAGCGCCCCCAACCGACCGGATTTAATCGCCGCCAGATCGGCTGGATCGCCCGCGGCAGACAAGCCTCCAGGCGCCGATCAAAATACGCCCGGTTGGAAGAGATGCGCAGGTCCACCGGACCGTTATTTCCATTGATGGCCACTTCGCCATCAAGCGCAACCGGAAACGTCTCCGCCAGGCCGTGCAGATGAACGAAATCGATCTCGTGTCTGCTGAAACGAATCACGCCCCGGATATCGTGCATGGGATAGGGAAAAAGCGCGTAACGCGCTCGTACTCGCCGGCATAGGATTTGCCCTCGCACCCGCGGCGTGGCGCTGCCAAGAGCCCGGTTGACCTGTACGCGCACATCCATCAGACCACTGGGGCGAAGCTGGTAAATGATCCCGCGCGCCGCCCGGAAAGCGCGCGTGGAAACAATACGCGGATAGCGCCGGGAAACACGCCAATGCGGCAGTTCAATCGTAAGGTGAAAGGCCGGTGACCCAAGGCCATCGTCGAAGTCGGTGAAAGCGGCGCTGGGCACGCGAAAAGAATAATTCATGATCCGCCCCCGCAGGGCCTTGACGGTCAGACCGGACCCCGCCAGGACTACCGAACCGCTCATGCCGCGGACGGGAATACGCATCGTCCCGAATCGCTTGCTATTGAGTTCCAGGCGCATCGACACTCTGCGGAGTTGGGCGGATACACCGGCTCCCATTTTGGGCGAAACACGAAAAATAATATGCCGCAGACTGCCGCGAAGCGCAAAGCGATTCCACCATCGCTGGATAACCAGCGGCAGCGTACGGCGGAAAGTGGGCGTGAGGTTGAGCCGATGAATTCGCGCGGTAAAACGGTGGGCGAGGAGATTCCAGCGACCTTTCAAAGTGATTCCCGGCGTTCCACCGACGCTGCGCTGCTCCATCTCAATGACGTATGTGGAATGGGAATTTTTGAATGGTCCCAGGCGGGCGTTGATAACGCTTTGACCCGTCCGACGGTAAACGCCGTGCATGATGCGTCCCCAGCGGACTCGCGCGTCGCGCAAAACAATCGTCGGCAAGCGCGGGCGGAGTGTGGTAACGGTGGAAACAGCCGCGCCTGACGAGAGCGGGTGCGACTGGAGAAGGCTTTGATAGTTCCATCGGCCAGTCTTGCGGTTCTCAATCAGGTTCAGCGTCGGGCGAAGAGCCGATATTCGCGTCGCAAGCAGTCTTCCGGTGAAGAGACTTAGCCAGTTGAATTGCATTTCCACCCGGTCGGCGGCAAAGAGCACGGGTTCGTCGCCGCGGGTTATTAATCGCACCCCGGCAAGGCTCAGCGTACCCGCCAGCGAAAGATGCCCTGTTTTCACGGTGACGCGACCGCCCAGAACGTGTGAGAGGACAATCCCCGCCATGGCGCTGATGCGATTCGGATTGGTCAGATACCATGCCCCCCCCACCATTCCGGTCAACACAATCAACGCCAGAATCGACGTCCAGCGCCGAAATCGACTGACAAACATCGCATGCGGCGAACGGCGCACCGAGCCTATCGAACGTGTTTTCCACCACTTGGCGGGATTGGCTCGTGGATAGTGGGCCATGTTGGGAACCTGTCTTAGGGCAAGACGACCGGCGGGCCGGAACGATCGCGGTCTGTTGAGCCTCCGCGCAAGCCGGCTTTCCGCCGGCGCAGGTCCGCGGCACTCCAGAGCCCGCGCAAGCGATTCAGCCCCGCCGCGGCCAGCAGCATGACCAGCGGAGTCACAGGCACACGGTAGCGCACACTGCCGAGGAACAACGCGTGCATCCCCGTAAAGTATAGGATGGGGATCAGCAGGACTCCAAGCAGTCGCGACGGTAATCCGCGGGCGAACACGCCGATTATCGCCAGTAAAAATATTGGCGCGTACCAGAGCGTAAGCGAAATATTTATCCAGGGACGAGCGTAACCGCGCGCGTGCAGCCAGGGCGACCAGGTGCGCGCAATCTTCACCACCGCCAGGCGGGCGATGCGAAGAGGATGGTCAAAGATGTCGCCGAACGCCCGGCGGGTCCAGGCCAGGTCCCGCTGACTTTCATTCATTTTTCTCATATAGGCCGGCAACGGTATATGGGATTGCCGGGGTCCGCCCGTGGCGCCCGAATAGACGGATTCATAGAGACTAATTCCCTGCAACGTGGTGAAGCGGAAAAAATCATGACCAAACAATCGATCATTGCGAATCCACCAGGGCAACAGCCCGACAAATACGATCGCCAGGGCCGTACCTGCGCCGACTCCTAAACCGCCCCAGCGCGGCGAGTGAAAAAAGTTTTGAATCCTTGACTGCCTGGCCGGCTGATCCGGTTCGTTGCTTTTTAATCCGGCGGCGTTGGAAGCGGCGTCCGCCACCGGCAAATTTCTCCGGCAGTCGGCAAACAACACCCATGCCAGCAAAGGAAAAATGCACAGCGCGACCTCCGCACGGATATAAACGCCGATCAGAAAGCACAAGCCGAACAGCACCCATCGCCAGAGATTTCCACCGGCGTGTCGGGATTCCAAAATTTCCACCAGCATCAGCAAGCTGATCATAAAAACAAGCGTGAAAGGTATTTCACTCAGCAGCGCCGCAGAGAAACCGATCAGCAATGGATCCGCCGCCGTGAGCGCTGCGGCAACCAGACCCACCACCGGAGAAATACGCCGGCCGATAAGGTAAACAACCCACGAAAGTAGCGCCCCGGCAAACGCCTGTATCAACAGCAGAGCCAAATGCGATATACCGAATATCGCGTAAACGCCGGCGATAAACAGGGGATAACCCGGCATGCGCTTGGCCAGCATTCCCGTGACTTGATACGATTTTCCCAACAGAAGGCGCCGGGCCAGGGTGTCATAATCGAACGAGTCCGGCAATAGAAACGGATGAATCCAGGCGACCAACGCGCGCACGATCAAGGCCGCCAGAACAATCAGCGCCAGCGCACACAGGCGAAATCCCGGCGATTGCGCCCACTCCTCCAGAGTGTTCCACCATTGAACCAGAAGCCTGGTCATACGGCGGTTGATTCTACCGCCTTTTCCCAAAATCATTGAATTTCAATAAGCGCAGTGATTCGGCCGGGAACGGCCGGCCCGCGTTCCCGCGAACCACACGGATGGTTTGTCCGCGCAAATGCAGAAGAATTCCATCCGCGAACGGCATCGCGACGGTTTGCCGGCCCCGCCGGCCGGCGGGTTTGCGGATACGGCGCAGGGCTTCAATCAGACTGGACTGGTCGATACGATCCCCGCCGCCGCCCTGGGATTCGATCGCGCGGCGCAGCGCCAGCGCCGCCACGGCTTGCGGCGCCGCGGCAAACGCCCCGCGATCCAGCAGGAGAGCGCCGCCGGATCGGCGCGCCGCGGCGCGGCGAAGGAGTTCTTCCGCCTGGCGCGACAATACCCGGTAAACGCTTCGCTGCGTCCGCGCGGTTCGATGAAGAATGCGGCGGATTCCAGACTGATAGGTTTCCAGCAGCGGCAGCAACTCGTGGCGGATACGGTTCCGCAGGAACCGCCCCGTGGCGTTGCTGGAATCTTCCCGCCAATTCCAACCGCCTTGGGTCAGCCATTGTCGCAACGTATTTCGCGGCCAGCCGAGCAGTGGTCGGACGAACCAAATTCCCCGCATCCGCCGACGTGGGAGCATGCCGCCCAAACCACGCGGACCGGCGCCACGCAGCAAACGCAACAATACGGTCTCCGCCTGGTCATCCGCGTGGTGGGCCAGAACGACCACGTCGCACCGGTGGCGTTTGGCCATAGCCGCCAGCGCGGCTATGCGGGCCGCGCGAGCCCGGGCTTCGCTGACACGATCCGGGGCTTTGGCCGCCCTTGTAAGACGAAGGCGTTTGACCCGAATGGGCAAGGCAAGCTGCGCGGCCAGACGGCGAACGAATCGTTCGTCCGCGTCGCTTTGCCGGCCTCGCAAAGCGTGGTTGACGTGGGCGACGACAATCCGCCAATTCCAATAGCGCGATTGATTGACGGCCCAGAGAAGGCGCAACAGCGCCACGCTGTCGGCACCACCGGAGCAGGCCACAAGGATCGGGCGGCTACGCGGTAAAAGACGCCGGCGATGCAGGTACTGATCGAGCTGTTGAACCAGGCCGCTCGGTGCGGGCATAACGAATTCCCCAGGAGGCAAGGAGGATCATATCCACACCAAGGCTTGCCAGCCACGCGCTACGGGAATTTTCTACAGGGAGAATGACGGATTGCGCTGGGCGGCCGCGGGATGGCGATTCCCGATAGCCAGCGGGGCTGCCCGGCGCGCAATTGCGAACCGGCCCGATAAGGGGCCGTCAAGAAATAACCTTTCCAATCTGACTTGGTCTTTTGGCCTCTGGCTAAGTTGCTCGCTCGTTACAGATCCCCGCGGATGTGCTCTTCGCTGGCGCCTTGCCAGAGGCCAAAATCCCCGCGTCATATTTGTAAACCTTATTTCTTGACGGCCCCTAACCATCGGGATCGGGATGGCCATCAGGAACGGCGCTGCCAGCGGCGGCGGCGGATCTTCTCCAGCGGCCAGGTGTTGAGCACATCATCCGCCCGCGCCCAGGCGCGGCGGGCGGTTAAGATTCCATATATTATCTTATCCATATCTTCGAGGCTGTGGGCATCGGTATTGATGCACAGCGGCACCCCGGCCCGCACCGCCAGATGGGCGTGCGCATCGCGTAAATCCAGGCGAAGTTCCTGGGCGTTGATCTCCAGCGCCGCGCCGCTGCGGGCGGCGGCGGAAATCACATCGGCCATATCCGGCTCCAGGCCGCGGCGGCCGGCCAGCAGGCGGCCCGTCGGGTGGCCCACCACGTCCACCAGCGGATGCGACGCGGCGCGCACGAGCCGGCGCGTGGCGGCCTGGCTCTCCTGACTCAGCGCCGAATGCGGCGAAGCCACCACCCAGTCGAGCTTTTCCAGAATCTCATCGGGATAATCCAGCGAACCATCGGCAAGAATATCGACCTCGCTGCCGGAGAGAACCGTAATGCCTTTGACTTTTCCGGCCAGGGCGCCGATCGCCGCGATATGCTCCAGCAACCGTGGAACTTGCAATCCATTGGCCTGAATCTGCGATTTGCTGTGATCCGTAATGGCGAGGTATTGATAGCCGCGGCGCTTGGCGGCCGCAACCATGTCTTCCAGGGCGAGCGTACCATCGCTGGCGGTGGTATGCACGTGCATGTCGCCGCGGATATCGGCGATTTCCAGCGTAGCCCACTGCGCGGGAATTTTCGCGCCGAGAAATTCCAGGCGCGGATCGGAAATACCGGCGTCTTGCCCCTGCGCCACCCGGTGCATGGCCGCGGATAGTTCTATTTCGCCCTTGTCCTCCCGCATTTCCGGCGGCAGCCAGGTGAGTTCCAACGCCTGATAGACACCCGGCTCGCTTTCGCCGGCGATGCGGTCCGAGCCTCGGAACAGACCCCATTCGTTGAGTTTGAGGCCTTTTTTCGCCGCCAGCTCCCGCACCCGCACATTGTGTTCCCTGGAGCCGGTGAAATATTGCAGCGCCGCGCCCCAGCTATCGGCGGGTACTATGCGAAAATCAACTTGCAGGCCCATGTTCGTTCGCAGGCTGATTTTGGTTTCTCCGGCGGCGATCACTTCGGCGGTCCGGGGGTATTCCCCCAGCGCCCTGCCGATGGTCGCAACGGCGGATTTTTCCGCACTGACAAGAATATCAATGTCACCGACGTCCTCCCTGCCCCGCCGCAAGCTGCCGCAAAATTGCGCGTTGTTGACACCGGCGAGCCGGCGCAGGAGCCGGCAAAATTCCTCGGCCAGCGGCAGCGCCCATCCAATGCCGATGCGCCCGGCGCCGGACTCAAGAAACTCCATATTCTGGCGGATACGGGAGAGTTTTTTTTCCCCGAGTCCTTTGAGTTTGGGGAAAGTGCCATCCTGAAGCCGCTTTTTGAGCTCCTCCATGGTGGTGATGCCGCCCTCTTTCCAGAACAGGTGAGCGGTCTTTACGCCCACCGATGCAATCGCCATCATTTTCAGAACGCCCGGCGGCACCTGGCCGGCGAGCTGTTCAAACTCCGTGATGTGGCCGGTGCGAAGATATTCACGGATTCTCTCGGCGGAGTGTTGGCCTATGCCCGGGGTTTCTTCCAACCGGCCGGACTCGGCCAGGATGGCGACATCTTCGGGAAGATCCTCGATCGTCCGAGCGACCTTGCGTGTTCCCAGCACACGAAAAGCGTTTTCTTCCAATAGAGCCATGACATCGGCGGCCTGGCTGAAAATATCCGCGATTCGACGGTTTTGATTCATGGTTCATTCCCGCTGATGCCTAAGCCGACCCACGCCCGCGCCAGCGACAAATCCTCCCCCACGGTTATTTTCATGTTGCGCGATGAACCTGCCGAGCCGGCCACGCGGCCCCCGGTCAATTCAACCACCTGGGCGTCGTCGGTAACGTCCGCCAAGAGGCCGAGCGCCCGCAATTTTTCAAACGCCTCGCGCAGCAATCGCGTGCGAAAGCACTGCGGCGTTTGTGCCTGATAGAGTCCCGCCCGGTCCACAGTCGCCTCAACCATTTGCCGTCCATCCAGGCGCTTGAGCGTGGTGGGTTCCGGAATCACGGGAACCGCCGCGCCATATTCCACGGCGCCGGCGAAAGCGGCATCAATAACCCCCGGCGGGGTCAAGGGCCGAGCGGCATCGTGGACGGCGACATAATCGGTCCGGATCGCGCCGTTGATCAGGGCGAAATACACGCTTTCCCACCGTGCCCGGCCGCCGGAAATAACAACCAGGCTTTTGCCGAAAAGCACCGGTTCCAGATGCCGGCGGTAAGATTCGATACGGTCGACACCGGTGGCGACTACAATCGCCGTGACATCGTCCCGCCGGGTGAAAATTTGCGCCGCCCGCTGCAGGACCGACATACCGGCCAAATCCGCCAGGAGTTTATCGCCGGAGCCGAAGCGATGGCTCCGGCCGGCTGCGGGCAGAATAACGGTAAAGGCGTGCCGGCTCATTTATTTTGCACTCCGGCGGAGGATAAGTGCCGGTTCCGGTCACGATGCCCGCGGAGCAGAAGCCGAATCGGAACCTCCGACAATGCGGTGCGCTGCCGCAACTGCCGCAGAAAATAACGCCGATATTCCTCGGTTACCAATTGGGGATGATTGACAAAAAGAACAATCGTCGGCGGAAGCACGCCAATCTGTGTTGCATAATAAACCTTGACCGGTTTGGCTCCCGTGCCGCCGGGACCGCGCCGCGCGAGAATATCCTCCACCGCCTGGTTCAGTTGTCCGGTGGTCAGGCGGGTGGACGCCTGCCGATGCAGCGCCAGCGCCAGTCGCATAATCCCGTAAAGATTATCCTGTGTTTTGGCGCTGAGGCACGCCACCGGCGCGAATTCGAGCTGGGGAAATCGGCGGGCGACATAATCGGCGTATTCCGAAGGATCCGCGCGCGATCCAACCAAGTCCCATTTGTTGAGGGCGACAATCACCGGTTTGAACTGCGCCAGGACATAGCCGGCCAGCTTCTGATCCACATCACCGACTTCCTGCGTGGCGTCGATCATCAACAGCACCAGGTCCGCCCGCCGAATGGAACGCTCGGCGCGATGCAGGCTGTAAAATTCCAGATCGTTGCCGGTCATGCGCGATCGCTTGCGCACGCCCGCCGTATCGATAATCAAAATGTCATGCCCATCAAATTCCAGCCGCACATCGATGCTGTCGCGCGTGGCGCCGGGGATTTCCGACACGATCACGCGCGGCTGCCCGGCCAGGGCGTTGATCAACGTGCTTTTGCCGACATTGCGCTTGCCCACGACAACCAGTTTCAGTTCCGGCTCCGGAAGGGCCGCGGCGGCCGCGGCGCCGAGCCGGGCGATAATCGCCGCGAGCAAATCGGTACGACCGCGGCGTTCCTGGCACGAGATCGCCAGCGGTTCTCCCCAGCCAAGTGAAAACAGGTCGGCGCACCGACTCTGGAGCGCCGAACTGTCCACCTTGTTGGCCACCAAGATCACCGGTTTGCCGAATTCCCGCAACAGGGCCGCCACGCTCTGATCCGGCGGCACCGGCCCGGTTCGCGCGTCCACCACGAAAAGCACGAGACAAGCCGTTTCCATGGCCCGGCGAATCTGGAGTTGAATTTCCTCAGTGAGATTGTCAGCATCTTGCACGCCGTAGCCGCCGGTGTCGATCAATTCAAACCAGCGGCCTTCGTGTTCGACCGCGGCGGCGATGCGGTCGCGCGTAACTCCGGCGATCGGAGCGACAATGGCGATCCGCCGGCCGGCCAGAAAGTTCAACAGGCTCGATTTGCCCACATTGGGACGGCCCACAATGGCAACAGTCGGTAAAGTCATCCTTATTTTCCAGAATCGTTGCACCAGCGGCGCCGCGGCGCCGCGTCCAGATGCGGAAGGATGGCCGCCCACAGCGCCGCCGCATCGAATCCTCCGTTGTGACGCCGGCCCTGGACGTAAAACGTCGGCGTCGTGTTTACACCGCTGCGAATACCGCCGATCCGATGTTCCCGCAACCGCGCCGCATGCCGCTTATCTTCCAACTGCGCCCGAAATTTCTCCACGTCCAGATCAATCCGCCGGGCGTATTCCAGCAACTTTTCCATTTGCAAAGAGCGTTGGTGTCGCAGGAGCAGATCGTGCATCAACCAGAAATTTTCTCCCGCCGCTTCCGCCGCCAGGGCCGCCAGACGGGCACGCGGATGAATCTTTCCAAAGGGAAAATGCCGCCAGGCAAAACATATTTGCGATCCCGCCCGCTTCAAAATATCCCGTACCGCCAGGCGCGCCAGACCGCAGTACCGGCACTCATAATCGCCGTATTCGACCAGTTCCACCGGCGCGCCAATGGAACCCAGGATATGGTCCGCCGGTCCCAGCGAAGGCGCCAGAGCCGGGCACGGCGCCTCGCTAATTTTCACGCCGTTTTCTCCGAAGGCAATGCTTCCAGAGCCGCGAGAATTCCGTCGGCGCCGGGATTGATCTCAATCGGCGAAATATGTTTCCAGCGAACCACGCCCCGGCCGTCGATGACGAACAGCGCCCGTTCGCACACGCCGTCCCCGGCCCGATACACGCCATACCGGCGAGCCACAGCCCCCTTGGGTTCAAAGTCCGCCAGCAGTGAAAACTCCAGGCGCTGCGCCGCGGCGTAGGCCTGATGGCACCATGGTCCATCGACCGAAATGCCAACGAGCCGGGCGCCGAATTTCTGAAATTCATCAAGTATTTCGTTGTATAGAGCAAGCTGTTCGCCGCAGACCGGGCTGAAATCGGCCGGATAAAACGCCAGGATCACCGGTCCGCCGCGCATGGCCGCCAGCGACCACATTCGCTCCGGCCCGTCGCACAAAGTGAAATCCGGCGCCAGCCGCCCCGGTTCAATCCCACCGGCACGGACTTTGGGCTTTTTTGATTTATCCGTATTTTTCGCCATAAGCGCCGCTTGAGTCCTAATCAACGCCGTAGGCGGTATTTTATGCCAAGGAAATGGGTTTGTCTTGTGTAAGCACCAACGACATGGGCGAGTCGTTAAGCTCCTGTTGGGGCCTGCTGTAGAAAGCCTGAGGTTCTATTGCCCACGTCAACGCCGCGCTCAACGAGAGCGCGGCGGCGCCTGGTGAACCTCACTTTTTTTCAACGAAGTGGAGACGACCGGGCTCGAACCGGCAACCCCTGCCTTGCAAAGGCAGTGCTCTCCCAATTGAGCTACGTCCCCGTTTACGCCTGGTTCTTGTAAAATATGGTAACAGGTCCGCCGGCCGCCGCAAAATGATGAATGTTTCTTATTACCTTCCGGGGTATGACAATTTCTTCGGGAATGCCCGCGTGGACCGGCGCCATAAGTGTCCCCATGCCTGAAAAGATTCCCGCGCCGGCCTCTTCCTTGGCGTCTTGATGTTTTCTTGATGAGGAATCGCCCATTTTTGATTATTTTTTGATTAGACCTCTTCCTTCTGTCCGCCTAAGCTTGCTCTGGTGACGCGTGCAGGGTCGCGACGTGTCATCCGATGGAGCTTTCTTATGTTGAACGGAAGGTGATTTCAATGGACCTGTTGTATCCGTTGGCGGCGGCGGTGTTTTTCGGCGTCTCCTGGGCGCTGGTAAAACTTTGCGAATATCTGAGGGGAGGGCCTCCATGAGCGTCCTTTACTGGATATGCGGAATCCTGGCCGCGTTGATTCTTATCTATCTATTCATCGCCCTATTATTTCCGGAGAAGTTTTTATGACTGGTGAGGCCTGGATATCGATCGGCTTGCTTATGCTGGTCGTGCTGTTGCTGGTCAAGCCCGTCGGCGCGTTTCTGGCCCGCGTATACGAGTTTCAGCCCTTGTTCGGTCTGGACAAATTGTTCGGGCCGTTGGAACGGGGCATTTATCGGTTATGCGGGATACGGATGGATGACGAACAGAACTGGAAACAATACGCCGCCGCTTGCCTGGTATTTAATTTTCTTGGATTCCTCGCGGTATATGCCATCCAGCGACTGCAAGGCTCGTTGCCCCTGAATCCAGCCGGTATGAAGGCTGTGCCGCCTTCCCTGGCTTTTAATACGGCGGCCAGTTTTATCACCAACACCAACTGGCAGAATTACGCCGGCGAATCGACGATGAGCTATGGTACGCAAATGGCGGCGTTGACCGTGCAGAATTTTCTCTCGGCGGCGACGGGCATGGCGATTCTGGTGGCGTTGATACGCGGTTTGGTGCGTAAAACCACCTCCGGAATTGGAAATTTCTGGGTCGATGTGACCCGCAGCGTTCTTTATGTTCTTCTGCCCATCTGTGTAATTTTTTCCCTGATCCTGGTATCCCAGGGCGTACCACAAACACTCGAGCGTTACGTCCATGTGAAATTGGTAGAGCCTTTTGTCGCACCGGCGGTGGCCTCCGGCGCAGCGTCCCGTCCCGAAGCGGTTGCCAGCCAAACCATCGCCGTCGGGCCGGTGGCGTCCCAGGAAGCCATCAAAGAACTGGGGACCAATGGCGGCGGTTTCTTCAATGCGAATTCGGCGCACCCATTTGAGAATCCGACCGGTCTGACCAACTTTCTTGAAGAAACGGCCATTCTGCTGATACCCCTGGCATTCTGTTATACCTTTGGTCGCATGGTCGGCGATACACGGCAAGGCTGGGCCATCCTGGCGGCCATGGTGATTTTGCTTCTGGCTTTCATGATTCCCTGCGTCATAACCGAACAGGCCGGCAATCCACTCCTGGCCAAATACTGCAACCAACGGCCGACGGCTTTGCAACCCGGCGGCAATATGGAAGGTAAGGAGGCACGCTTGGGCCCTGTTAACTCGGCTATTTTCGACTCCACCGCCACCGGTACATCCACCGGAGCAGTCAACTCCATGCTTGATTCATTTACCCCGTTGGGCGGACTTTTTCCCTTGTGGTTGATCCAGCTTTCGGAAGTAGCCCCGGGCGGCATCGGGTCGGGGCTTTATGGCATGTTGATGTTCGTGCTGGTGACGGTATTTATCGCGGGTCTGATGATCGGCCGCACGCCGGAGTATCTGGGGAAAAAAATTGAGGCTTTCGAAATGAAAATGGCCTCGAT
The DNA here is from genome assembly GCA_021831565.1 of Planctomycetota bacterium. GTDB lineage: Bacteria > Planctomycetota > Phycisphaerae > WQYP01 > WQYP01 > JAKBMM01. The sequence goes on along the minus strand of JAKBMM010000022.1, from coordinate 29,703 downwards.
CGCCATTCTTGTTCCACCTTCGTTGGCGTTGCTGGGCACGGCGGTGGCCTGTGTCATTGCCCAGGGCGTGGCCGGCATCGCCAATCCCGGCGCGCACGGTTTTACAGAAATCCTCTACGCCATGACTTCCCAGGCCAATAATAATGGTTCCGCTTTTGCCGGCCTCAATGGCGATACACCGTTTTACAACATTGTCGGCGGATTGATCATGCTGATAGCCCGCTACTGGACCATCATTCCCCCGTTGGCGATCGCCGGCTCCCTGGCGAATAAGAAAATAGTTCCGGCCGGATCCGGCACGCTCTCCACGCACACGCCGCTGTTTGTATTCGTGCTGTTGGGAATTATTGTGGTGGTCGTGGCGCTGACATTTTTCCCGGCGCTGGCCCTGGGGCCTCTGGCGGAGCAATTGCAAACATTCGCCGGCCATTTTTAAACACACTGCGAGTTTTGTTTAGGTGTTGTCATCATGGCGTCTCGTAAACCCCTTAATTTGTTTCAGGGCGATATTTTCAGGCGCGCCGTGCGCGACGCGTTGATCAAACTCAACCCGCGCCATCAGATCAGAAACCCGGTGATGTTTGTGGTTTTTCTGGGCGCTATTTTAACCACGGCGCTGTTTGTGCAATCGCTGGCGGGACACGGCGAAGCGCCGACATGGTTTATTTTCTGGATTTCGGTATGGCTTTGGTTCACGGTGTTTTTTGCCAATTTCGCGGAGGCGATGGCGGAAGGGCGTGGAAAAGCCCAAGCCGATACGCTGCGCCGGGCCCGGCGCGATACGCCGGCGCGTAAACTTTCCGCGCCGCAGCGCGCCGCCGCGGCCACCGAGGTTCCCGCCTCCACGTTGCGCAAAGGCGACATCATCTTATGTGAAGCGGGCGATTCAATCCCGGCGGACGGCGAAGTGGTCGGCGGCGTCGCTTCCGTCGATGAATCGGCCATTACCGGCGAGTCGGCCCCGGTTATTCGAGAAGCCGGCGGGGATCGCTCTTCCGTCACGGGTGGCACACGGGTGCTCTCGGATTGGCTGATCATCCGGGTGGGCGCCAATCCCGGCGAGGCGTTTCTGGATCGGATGATCGCCATGGTGGAAGGAGCCAAACGGCAAAAAACTCCCAATGAAATAGCCCTGAACATTCTTCTGGCCGGCTTTACAATCGTGTGTCTTCTGGCTACGGCCACTTTGCTGCCCTATTCCATCTACAGCGCCGCTGCGGTTAACGCCGCCCTGGCCGCGGCCGGCAAGGCCATGGTCGCCCGCGCGGTGCCGATCACCACACTCGTGGCGTTGTTGGTTTGCCTGATTCCCACCACCATCGGCGGGCTGTTATCCGCCATTGGAATCGCGGGCATGGACCGCATGATCCAGGCCAACGTCATTGCCACCTCGGGACGCGCCGTGGAGGCGGCGGGTGATGTCGATGTGCTTCTGCTGGATAAAACCGGAACTATTACACTGGGCAATCGTCAGGCGGTCGCTTTTCATCCCGCTCCCGGCGTAGCGGAACGAGACCTCGCGGATGCGGCGCAATTAAGTTCGCTGGCCGATGAAACTCCGGAGGGAAGATCCATCGTGGTGCTGGCCAAAAATAAATATGGAATGCGCCAACGGGATATTGACGACTTGGGCGCGCGGTTTGTTCCGTTCACCGCCCAGACGCGAATGTCGGGTGTTGATTTGCCCGGTCGGCCGATTCGCAAGGGAGCGGACTCCGCCGTTGAAAAGTACGTTTGTGCGCTGGGGGGATCCTTCCCTCCCGCGGTCCGGTCCAAAGCCGACGAAATCTCACGCCAAGGTTCAACTCCCTTGCTTGTGGCCCAGGGGCCCGCGGTGCTCGGAACCATTGAACTCAAAGATATCGTCAAGGGAGGTATTCGCGAACGGTTCGCCGAATTACGGGCCATGGGCATTAAAACGGTGATGGTTACGGGAGACAATCCCCTGACCGCCGCGGCCATCGCGGCGGAAGCGGGCGTGGATGATTTTCTGGCCCAGGCCACGCCCGAAACCAAACTCAAGCTCATTCGCGACTACCAACAGCACGGCCAATTGGTGGCCATGACCGGTGACGGCACCAACGACGCTCCCGCCTTGGCGCAAGCCGACGTGGCCGTGGCCATGAACACCGGCACGCAGGCCGCCAAGGAAGCCGGCAACATGGTGGACCTGGATTCCAATCCCACCAAACTCATCGAAGTGGTGGAAACCGGCAAGCAACTGTTGATGACACGCGGCGCTCTGACCACCTTTTCCATCGCCAATGATGTGTCCAAGTATTTCGCCATCATTCCGGTCATGTTCGCCTCCACCTATCCGGCGCTCACACGCCTGAACATCATGGATCTGAATCCGCAAACGGCGGTACTCTCGGCGGTCATCTTCAACGCCCTGATCATCATCGCCCTGATTCCAGTGGCGCTGCGCGGCGTACGGTATCGCCCCCGGCCCGCTCATGAATTGTTATGGAATAATATCCTCATCTATGGCGTGGGCGGCCTGCTTGCGCCATTTATCGGGATCAAGCTGATTGATCTGCTGTTGAATATTCGATTCTAAACTGGAGAAAGGAAATTCATTATGTCCGCGACAGACGGTTCGGCGAATGCCGATGAATCAAACTCTCCCGGCGGACGCAGGCAGACGAAGTTGCCGCGCCGCGGCGGCGTCCTGGCCATGCTCCGCGCCGCGCTGGTATTGTTGACGCTCTGCAGCGTTTTGACGGGAATTGTCTATCCGCTGGTCATGACCGGTATCGCCCGGGTCCTGTTTCCCTGGCAGGCGGCCGGTTCGTTGATCAACCGCAAAGGTCAGCCAACGCTCAGCCGAAGGAGCGCCATCGGTTCGGCGCAAATCGGCCAATATTTCAACCAGCCATGGTATTTCTGGCCGCGCCCCAGCGCCACTTCGCCCGTGCCCTACAACGCGGCGGCGTCCGGCGGATCGAATCTGGGGCCGACCAACCCGACTTTAATTGCGCATATCAAACAACGGGTTCAGGCGCTGCGCAACGCGGACATCGGGAACTCCGCACCGATACCGGTGGATCTTCTGACCAGTTCCGCCTCCGGTTTGGATCCGGATGAGTCCGTTGCCGCCGCCTATTATCAAATTCCCCGTATCGCCCGGCTTCGGCGGATGAGTCCGGCGCGGCTGAAAAAACTCATCGCCCGCTATACGTCGGGACCGCAATTTGGACTGTTAGGTGAAAAGGTCGTCAACGTGTTGGAATTGAATCTGGCGCTGGATCGAGTGGCGCCCTATCCGCCGGCACCCGGCGCCCCATTCGATCACGTCAGAAGCTCAACCGTTCGATAATTGCCTCGGCGACTTCGCTGCATGCTGCCGTGCCGCCAAGATCGCTGGTAAGATATTGGCCTTCGTTAAGCACGGCAAATGTGGCCGTTTCAATGGCCTTGGCTTCTTTGGCCAACCCAAAAGTATGATTGAGCATCATGGCCACAGTCAGAATGGCGCCGACCGGATTGGCTTTGTCCTGGCCGGCGATATCCGGCGCGCTGCCGTGAATCGGCTCATAAAATGGCGTGGCGGAAGAGCCCTGCGCGTCCGGTTCACCCAGACATGCCGAAGGAACCAGTCCAATGGAACCAGCCAGCATCGACGCTTCGTCGCTGAGGATGTCGCCAAAAGTATTTTCCGTCACAAGCACATCAAAATCCGATGGCCGGCGTAATAGCTGCATGGCCGCATTGTCCACGTATATATGTTCGAGATGCACATCGGGATATTCTTTACCCATCGCCACGGCGGTTTGGCGCCATAACTGACTGGTGGCGAGGATGTTGGCTTTGTCCACACTGGCAAGTTTCTTGTGCCGCTTGCGGGCGGATTCAAACCCGACTTTGATAATCCGCCGAATTTCATGCTCCGAATACGCCATCGTGTCCACCGCCCGGCGGTTGGGCGCCTGGCCGGAGATGCCCTGCGGCTGGCCGTAATACAGCCCGCCGGTAAGCTCGCGGATAATCAAAATATCGATGCCGTCGGTTATCAGCTCGTTTTTGAGCGGACAGCGGTGGGCCAGCCTGGGTGGCATAACAATGTGTCGAAGATTGGCGAAAAGACCTTTGCGCAACTCCAGCAAAGCGACCCGCTCCGGGCGCCGGTCCTGCGGCAGAGTTTTGTCGCGGTCCGGCAGGCCAACGGCGCCGAAAAGAATCGCCTCGCTGCGCCGGCAAATATCGCGCGTGGCCGGGGGTAAGGCCTCGCCGTATTGGTCTATGGCGGCCCAGCCCACGGCGGCGTGTTCGGCCAGGACTCTGTGACCGGATTCCTCGGATGTCGCGTACAGCACGCGCATCGCCGCCTGAATGACTTCCCTTCCGACGCCATCGCCCGGCAATACCGCTATCTTCATGTCCATGGACGCTTTCCTCAAAACCACAATGAGTCAAGCACGATAGCGTGATCGCCTATAGCGGGCAACCGGCACGCGGCCGAGACCTCTCAGGCGGCGGGCGTCCCCGGCGCCAGGGAAATCTGGTTGCGCAGGCCGACCATCTTGACCATCAGAATGATCAGAAGAATCAAGGCGGCAATGCCCGTCAAGTAGCCAAGCAAGGGAATGATCGATAAGCACGCGCAGATGCAATACGCCAGTCCCAGGGCGCGGCCGCAGTCGCCCATGTGCGGTTTGGCGATGCTGGTAAAATACGCCTGGTAGCTGTTGGCGAGCTTGAGAAAGACAAAGAAATTCCATACCAGGCCGAAAATCGGAATCAGCAGCAGCCATACCAGCCCCGGAGAAAGTTGGCGGAAATCCTCCGGAATGCGGCTGTAGCAGGTCTGCAGCAGGTAACAGATGAAAATCTGCACCGCGAGCATAACCAGAAATAAGGCCAAGAATGCCAATATACCCGAATAGTTATACACCACTACATTATTGGAAAACATTTCCCCGTGCATGATGAAACTCCTTCCTGAAAAGACACACACCACGCGCGCCCTGGCGGGCGGATAGAACGCCACGGAATTATCATCCGGGGCGGGCGCGTTGTCAATGAAATTCCGCGATCAGGATGGTCCTGGGCGCTCTTCATTCCCGCCGCCGTTTGACACCCTGAACGGTGGGCTTTATAGTTCATCCGTTTTCGAAATTTGGAGTTTTACCATGCGCAATGCTTTGATCGTGTTCGGCGGCTGGGACGGCCATCACCCGCGTGAGGTCACCGAGGTTTTTCGCGATGTCCTAAGCCGGGACGGTTTTACGGTTCAGACCAGCGAGTCGCTGGAAACGCTGGCGGACGGGCAACGTCTGCTGGCGCTGGACCTGATCGTACCGGTCTGGACGGGGGGTAACATTACCGGCGAACAAGTCCGCGGAGTTTCACAGGCCGTTCAGAGCGGTGTGGGAATCGCCGGCTGCCACGGCGGCATGTGCGACGCCTTCCGCAATGGGGATTGGCAATTCATCACTGGCGGCCAGTTCGTGAGCCATCCCGGCGGCGGCCGCATATCCTACACCGTGCGAATTACCGACAAAAAGCATCCGATCACCCAGGACATTCAGGATTTTCAGGTGGTCAGCGAGCAATACTACATGCACGTGGACCCGGCGATCAAAATCCTGGCGGATACGCGAGTTCCCGCGCCGGGCGCGGATGGTCCGCATTCGCCCAACGGGCCTGTGGATATGCCGGTGGTCTGGACCAAGCTCTGGGGAAAAGGCCGTGTATTTTACTCGTCGGTGGGGCACGATGCGAAAGTTGTGGCGCAGGAACCGCATATCACTCTCATGCGAAGGGGATTCCTGTGGGCGGCGCGCCCCGAAGGAAAATAAACGTTAGAAACCATCTTTTGAGATAGTTTCTTATTCCACCGTGACGCTTTTGGCCAGATTCCGCGGCTTATCCACGTTGCAGCCGCGTTCCACCGCGGCATGGTAGGCCAATAATTGCAGCGGCAAAACCGTCAACAGCGGCTGCAAAGGCTCGATGGTGTCGGGAACAGTCAGGACGTGATCGGCCACGTGGCTGACATGATCGTCACCTTCATTGGCCACGGCGATGATCTTGGCACCGCGGGCCTTGACCTCCTGGATATTGCCCAGCAATTTCTCGTACTGGGTGCCGCGCGTGGCGATGAATACCGCGGGCATGCCGGGATTAATCAAGGCGATCGGGCCATGCTTCATTTCCGCCGCCGGCAGACCCTCGGCGTGAATATAGCTGATTTCCTTGAGCTTGAGCGCGCCCTCCAAGGCCACAGGATAATTAAAGCCGCGGCCCAGGAAGAGCCAGTTGTCCCGGTGTGAGTACTGCGCCGCCACTTGGCGAATCAGATCGCTCTGGCGGAGCACCAGTCGCATCTGGTTGGGAATTCGGTCCAAAGCCCGGAGGAATTCCTCCAGCACGCTCTGCGACATGTACTTGCGGCGGGCGATGGTCAGCGCCAGGAGCGCTTCAACCACGATTTGTCCGCTGAACGCCTTGGTGCTGGCCACGCCGATTTCCGGTCCCACGTGCAGATAGATGCCCGCGTCCGTTTCCCGCGCGATGGTGCTGCCGACAATGTTGACGATACCCAGACTCAGCGCGCCGCGATCCTTGGCCTCGCGCAGCGCCGCGAGCGTATCGGCTGTTTCTCCCGACTGGCTGATGGCGATCACAATCGTCCCATCTTCGATAATGGGGTTGCGATAACGAAACTCGCTGGCGTACTCCACTTCCGTTGGTATTTTGGCCAGATCTTCAAACAGAAATTCTCCCACCAGCCCCGCATGCCACGCGGTCCCGCACCCGGTGATGATGATGCGCCGCGCCCGGACAATATCCCGGCTGTACTGCGAAAGTCCTCCCAGAACCACCCGTCCTTCGCTCTTGTCCAACCGGCCGCGCAAGCAGTTGGCGATCGCTTCCGGCTGCTCGAAAATTTCCTTGAGCATAAAATGCGGATAGCCACCCAGTTCAATCTGTTGCAGGGAGAATTCCACTTCCTGGACTTCCTTGGTGACGGGAATGTCGTCGATGGTCATGGTCTTGAACGTGCCGGGCGCCAACACCGCCATTTCGTTGTCGTTCAGGTAAACCACCTGCGTGGTATGTTCGACAATCGCCGCGGCGTCGGAAGCGACAACATATTCATCCTTTCCCACACCGATAATCAGCGGCGAACCGCGCCGCGCCACCACCAGCGTTTCCGGTTCCTCCGCGCCCATCGCCGCCAGGCCGTAGGTTCCTCTTACTTCATGCAGCGCCGCCTGCACCGCCCTGGTCAGGTTGCCCTGGTAAAAATGGCCGATCAGCATCGCCAGAACCTCCGTGTCGGTCTGGCTGACAAACTTGTGGCCTTTGTCGGTAAGAAACTGCTTGATCGCCACGTAATTTTCAATGATGCCGTTGTGCACCACGGCCACCAGTTGCTTATCATCGGTATGGGGATGCGCATTGATCTCCGTTGGCGCGCCATGGGTCGCCCAGCGGGTGTGCGCCATGCCGATGCGCCCGTGCGGCGCGGTTCGCTCCTCGTCGAGCAGGGACTCGAGTACACTGATGCGCCCGGCGGCCTTGCGCACAAAGAAGCCCGAATCTCCCCTGATGCAAATGCCCGCGGAGTCATAGCCGCGGTATTCAAGCCGCTTGAGCCCCTCCAACAGCAACGGTTGGACGTCCTTATAACCCACGTATGCGATGATTCCACACACCATCGGGCTCCACATGATCCGACATGGATAAATTATCGGTAATCGCTCTATGGATTCTCTATCAAAACCGCCTGATTCCAACGGTGAACTCTGCCGGATCTTGGTATAAAATTATCAGGCAGCCTGAAGTCAAGCACATTGTAATTATCTAAGCTGGCGGTAATATGGAGTCCCGAAGCTTACAGGACTGAAAAGTCCTCCGCTTCTTTTTTCAAGGAGATTTCCATGAAAGTGTGCCGGCGATATTCACTTCTCATCTGCTTTCTGACCCCCATCCTGGCCGTGGCGAGCGTAACCCGCATGGCCGCCGGCGCCGCCCTGACACTGGCCGCCCATGGCCGCACGCGGTATGCGATCGTGATCGGCGCGAAGGCCTCGGCGACGGTAAAACATGCCGCCGGTGAGTTATCGGCGGATCTGCATCAGATTTCAGGAGCGAATTTTGTCATCACTTCCAAGCAAACCGGCAGTCCGGCCATCTACGTCGGGCCGAGCCACGCGTTGCTGGCGGCTTTCCCCAAACTGGCGCTGCGTTCTTTGCCGGCGGAGGGATTTTTCATAGAGACTTCCGGCCGGAATTTAGCGTTGGCGGGTAACGACGACCGGGGAACACTCTATGCGGTCTACACATTTCTGGAAGAGCGGCTCGGGGTTCGCTGGTATTCACCGAACGATACATTTATACCCCACCGTCGGGTGGTGAAGATTCCACCACTGCATGAAAGGCAGGCTCCCGCTTTTTCGTATCGGGATACGGATGAGTACATGGCGGAGACGTCCGCCCAGTGGGATGCTCATCTGAAATTAGACGGCGTAAGCGTTCCGGACAGGGCCTATTTGGGGGGGATCAACCGGTTGTTTCAGGGTTCGGAAAATTTCTACCAGTTGGTGCCGCCTTCGAAGTATTTTGCCAAACACCCCGAATATTATAGTTTAATCAATGGGAAGCGCAGCGACGCTCCCGGCTCCCAACTTTCCCTGGTAAATCCCCACGTGCTCCGGATCGTCACCGCGGGGCTGGTGGCGGAGGCTAAAGCCAACCCTGAACAGCTCACGCTGGGGCTTTCGCCGAATGACGCGGCAGATGGAAATTCCCAGGGCGCCCGCTCCCGGGCCAGTGACGCCCGGTACGGCGCGCCGTCAGGCACTCTGTTGAATTTCGTGAACCAGGTGGCCGCCGCGGTGCAGAAACAACTCCCGGGCCGCGACATCTGGTTCGATACACTGGCCTATCAATATACGGAGAAGCCTCCCATACCCGGCACCATCAAACCGGGACCTCATGTCCTGGTGTGCCTGGCCCCGATTGGTATGGATTTTGCGCACTCGCTTGCTTCGCCGCACAATCGCTTCACGTACAAATGTCTGTTGGGGTGGGCTAAAGTGGCCCCCGGTCACCTGCAGGTCTGGCAGTACGTAACGAATTTCGCCAACTACCTCCAGCCGTTTCCCGATTGGGATGAGCTGGGCGCCGACTTTCAAATTTTTCATGAGCACGGGGTTTCCGGCGTCTTCTGTGAGGGCGATCACGATTCCATCGGTGAGATGATGGCGATGCGCACCTGGGTGATAGCGCATCTGCTGTGGAACCCGAAGCAGAACGTCTGGAAGCTGGTCCGGGAGTTCAGCAACGGTTATTACGGTCCGGCTGGTCGATATATCTACCGGTATTTACGATTGATGCAGAACCAGGCGCACCGACCGAACGTGCGGATGGGCGAAGGCGATTCCATCATGGCGCCCTACCTGAACTCGAACGTATTGAAAAAAGCGAACCACCTGTTTCAAAAAGCGCAGGCGGCGGTAAAGTCCAATCCCGCCCAGCTCCATCGCGTTCAGGAGGCGCGCTTGAGCATACGCTATGTGGAATTGATGCGCCGCATGCCCGCCAAGAACTCTCCCGCGGCGAAGAAAGCTTCGTTCCGAAAGAAGTTCAACCGTTTCGTGCAAGCTCTCCGGCGGTTCGGCGTGGGGGATATTTCGGAATCCCGTCCGGTTTCCGATTGGGCCGCGGCTATCGATAAGAAATTGTCATACTAACTGGATTCGAATCACTCAATAATTTCACTGCCGGGCAATAGCATCCGTCGCGCCTTAAATATTCCCGGCGGGGATCGCTTTAGACCGCCTCCCGGCACGGTATCCATACAAGCCATAGAACGCAATGTATACGTAGGATACCATCGGCACAATAAAGGATAACTGAATGCCGATGTGATCCGCCACAATACCCTGCAGCGGCGGCATCAGCGCCCCGCCGAACACCGACATCATCAGCAGCGATGCGGCCTGGCTTTTGAGTGCCCCAAGCCCCTCAATGGCCAGTGAAAAGATGTTCGACCACATGACCGAATCAAATAGACCGATACCAAGTATCGCCCATATCGCCGCGGCTCCGGCCGAGAGCATGCCCGTCAACAGCAGGGCGATGATAATAAAGCTGAACAACGCCAGCATTCGCTGCGGGCTGGCCGCGCCCAGAAAAAATGCCGCCAGCATCACCGCCAGCATTACGCCATAATGCAGCGCATTGGCCCGTCCGGACAGCACCCAGATCGTGATAAAAGCCACCACCGGAAGCAATACCACTATCGTATTGCGCAGCCATTTTCTGACATCGCTCAGCGCAAAAGCACCCATGAACCGGCCGATCATCAGGCCGCCCCAGTAAAACGCGAGAAACTTGGAGGCCTCCTCATGGCTAAGCCCGCCAAGCTTGGGCAGGTTGAGATAATTAATAATGGAGCTGCCCACGCAAACCTCACCGCCGACGTACATGAAAATCGCCAGCATCCCCAGCACGGTATGCGGGTGCTTAAGCGCCCCGGCTCCGCGGGTGACATGTTCCGTGTTCGTAAAGTTAGGCAAATGGGCGAACATAAAAAACACCGCCAGCGCCAGAAACACGACCCCCAGACAAAGGTAGGGAATTTTTACAGACTGCGCTCCATGGCTCCCCGGACCATTGAACACTTTAAAAATCAGCCAACCCGCGATGATCGGGCCGATGGTTGTACCGAAGGAATTAAAGGCTTGCGAGAGATTTAGTCGACTCGAAGCGGTGCGCTCGGGCCCCAGAATGGTGATGTACGGATTGGCGGCAATCTGCAGCATCGCAAATCCCACGCCCACGATAAACAACGCCATCAGAAAAAACGGATAGGATATTAATATAGCCGCCGGGTAAAATAGGAGGCTTCCCGCCGCCGCGAGAAGTAGGCCGATGATTACGCCGTTCTTGTAGCCGATGCGGTTGATGGGATCACCCCAGAACATGGAAACCAGGTAATAGACCAGCGATCCAAAAGTGTAAGCTCCAAAAAACGCAAATTGGATCAGCATCACTTGAAAGTAATTCAGCGTGAACGCCTCTTTAAAGCGTGGAATGAGAATGTCATTCCAGACCGTCATGAACCCCCACATGAAAAAAAGGATGGTCATAATGGTGAACGGGCCGCGATAAGTCCGGTTACCGGGCCGTTCGACCGTGTCAACTCCCGCACTGACTGTGCCCACGTTGATCGCCATCCTTAATAACCTTTCATTCACGCCAAGGCCCGCAGGCGGACCGGCGAAACTTCCGCTGATCGCCATCCCAAATGACCGTTCACTCAGGTTTTATACCGGCCAATGCGCTCGCATTTTACCACGCATTAAAACCGCACCGCCAGCGTGACCAGGGCAAACGCCGAATTGGCGATCTGGCTCACCGTATGCTCATCACGGGCATCATAGCCTTCACCCAAGGTTTGGTTGAACGCATAGCCGCCGCCCACCTCCACGGCCAGACGTTTGCGCCATGCGAAGAGTCGCAGGCCTCCCTCTATGCGGCTGATGGCGAAAAACACCCGCTGGGTGCTGCTGTAATAATCGAGGTGAAACGCCCAGGAAGAGCTTTCAAACTTTCCAAACACGTGCAGCCAGCGCAGCAGGCGATATTCGATATCCGCCACACCGGAAACAACCGGTTGATAATCAACGTGAATGGCAAGCCGGGGCAATGGCCGCCAGCGGACATCTTCGTCGGGAAAACCGAGCATCCAGCGCAGATGGGGTTGTTTGTGCTCAATCTCCAGGGCCGGAAGCGGCGCGTCCGGCAATAGTTGACGATTGCCGTTGTAATCTAGAAAAACAGCAAGCTGATCGCACCGCGACAGACGACGCTGCACGACTACGCGGGCCATGCCGTAGACGGCATGAGAATCGTTGAAAGGGCTGTTACCGGCATATCCCGCCCCCACCGATACGCCGAATCCCCATCCGGCGAATTTTCCCAGTGGCATGCCGACGCTCATGGCATCGTTGACCAATTGATGCGGCAGAAGCGCGGTATTGGAATCCAGCCCCAGATACAACGAATGAACCGCCACCGTCGGAGAATACTTGCCGGTATTGGCCAGACGAACACGTCCTGAAAAATCCCATAATTCCAGTTGGGCCGGCGCGCCGCTGTTCCGCACGTGGCTTTTATTTTCCAGAAGACCGTTGTTCCATGTTTGTACATAGAGTCCATCGCGCCAGGGGCTTAAGGTAAGGTTCTGCGGGGAGAATCCGAAACTGCGCGCGCCGGCGGAGAGTCCCGCCGCCAGAGCTGTCCCGAGAGTGATGGCGATGGCGATTTTCATCTTCTGTTCCCGTAGTCTTTCTGGAAAGTCCCGCCGGCGGCCCGGTCCGGGTTGGCCCGCGGCGCAAACGCCGGCTGTTTGGCTCTGACACGCAGGGAGACCATTGGGCAATCCCGATGGCGATCGGGACGCCGCGATCGGTCGAATCATGCCGCCCGGCGATTCTCAGCCCAGCCCCGCCTCGGCCAGAGCCACGGCCTGAAGCAACCCGGCGGCCTTGTTGAGAGTTTCCTGGTATTCGGCGGCGGGAACGGAATCGGCCACCAGGCCGGCGCCGACCTGAATATACACGCGGGAAAGTTCCGGGGCGCGGTCCCGGCCCGCCGGCGGTGCGATCACCATGGTGCGAAGTGCAATACACGTATCCATGTTTCCAGCATAATCCACATATCCCACCGCACCCCCGTAGGGGCCGCGGCGCGTCGGTTCGAGTTCATCAATGATCTGCATGGCGCGGATTTTCGGTGCTCCGCTGACCGTGCCCACCGGCAAGGCGACCCGCAAGGCGTCGAAACAGGTCTTACCCTCCGCCAGACGACCGGTTACGTTCGTCGTGATGTGCATCACGTGGCTGTAGCGCTCCACGCTCAGCGCATCGCTGATGCGGACGGACCCCGGCGCCGCCGCCCGCCCCACGTCGTTGCGGCCCAGATCCACCAACATCACATGTTCGGCCAGTTCCTTGGGGTCGGCCAGAAGCTCCTTTTCCAGCCTCTGGTCTTCCTGGGGCGTCGCGCCGCGCCGCCGCGTGCCCGCCAGGGGGCGATTCGTGATTACGCCATCCTGCACCCGGCACATAATTTCCGGCGACGAGCCGACCAGCGTGCAGGGTTTGGCGGTCAGGTAAAACATGAACGGCGAGGGATTGATCATCCGCAGCGCCCGATAGATATCGAAAGGCGCGGCGCGCGTGTCCACGCGCAGACATTGGGAAAGCACCACCTGAAAAATGTCGCCGGCCTCGATGTATTGCTTGGCCGCCAGCACCGCCTCTTCAAACGCCTGGCGCGTGAAATTGCTTTGGTGCGCCGGCGGGCGGTTCCCCCCAAGGTTCACAATGCCCAGCCGCGCCGGCCGCGGTTGGGCCAGAACCTGAACCATCCGGTCGATTCGCTCCAGGGCGTCATCGTAGGCGGTTTTCCGATCGCCGGAATCGACATGGACATTGGTTAAAACGAGAATAATTTTCTGAACGTGGTCAAAAATTACCAGCTCGTCGTAAATGCCGAAGAGCAGATCGGGCAATCCGCGGCTGTCGGGTGGCGGCGCGGCGAGTTTTTCCGGTTCCAGGTAGCGCACGGTGTCGTAACCGGCATAGCCGACCGCTCCGCCCACGAATGTCGGCAACCCCGGCAAGCGCACGGGTTGAATCGGCGCCAGGAGCGTTTCGAGTTCCTTAAGCGGATCGACCGAATCAAATTCCCTTTTTTCGCAGCGGCCCGGCTGATAATCTTCGATCAGCGCCTTGTGCCCTCTGGCCTGGAGGACTCTTCGCGGCGCCGCGCCTAGAAATGAATAGCGCGCGATGCGTTCGCCGCCCACCACCGATTCCAATAGAAACGAATATTCGGAAAGGCTCGCCAGCCGCTCGTAAGCGGTCACGGGAGTCAGGTAGTCGCCGGTAATGGTGATGTAAACGGGAACCGTGGTTCCCGGGCGCGCCAAGCGGACAAATTCTTCAAACGAAGGATGGGCCGCCTGGTTGAAATTTTCCTGCATCGCCGGCTCCTGTGGCGGTTCCTGAAAATATGGATGGTAATCGAGCGGTGGCTGAATGGCGAGGCATCATGCACGGCCGATGAGGGAAATCAGCCCTACATTGGTCCCAGGTAACCGTTCACGGCGGCGCGGAAAACGGCCGCGGGATTGCGATCCTCGCGGCTGCTCCATGGTCGCCCCCCCGCAGCCGTGGATGGAAATCCATGGCCGTCCGTAACCGCAAACCATCATGCCTCTTAAACCAACCACCGCTCTATTACCATCCACGACCGTAAAAAGCCGCCCTGAGGTGGACGCAAAACGGCCGCGGGATTCCACCACGCAGTTGCATAACTGGGGCGGCGCGGTGATTGGCGGTCCCGCCTATCAACCAAAGAATCGTTTCAACAGGAATGTTCTTTTCTTATCACCAATCTCCTTTGCCGCGGAACGTTTGCCCTCGTTGGAATTCAACGGAGCCTGGCCATTCCCAACGGCGGCAGGAACTTGTTTTCCCTTTTCGCCGGCGGGCGCCGCCGCGTCAAAGGCGATCACCATGGCAATCGCAAAGCGGGGCGTATGGGAAAGACTCGCGCGGCAAGCCGCATCAACCCAGGCGTCATTGCGCCGAACCTGCAGCGCGACGGAACCATCCGGACGTTTCCCGACCTGAATCTGCGAAAACGGGAGATTCATCAATTGACCGGAAGTTTTTTTCAGCGCCTCTTTGGCGCACCAGCGCGCCGCAAAATGCTCGCGTGGCGCCGCTTGGGAAACGCAATAAGCGATCTCCTCCGGCGTGAAATGTTCCTTATAGAAATCGTGGTTCCAATAGTCGTTCGTCTCCGGAAATATCGATATTTCCTCAATGTCCGTGCCGCAGGAAATCAATTCCCAGTTCCCGCCGGCGGGGGCGGTCGTTCCCCAACGCGCCTCGGCGGCAAGCACAGGCCCGGTTGCCGCCGGGATCGGAACGCGCCGTGTTTCCGCCGCGGCTGGAAGAGCGCTTGGCGCGGGCCGGCCGATTACCGCGGCCAGAAGCTCTCCGTAGGTTTTCATTCCCCGGGTATTGATGCGCCTGCCCAACCGCGAGACGATCGCCCCGGATAAAATGGCCGTTCCCACGGAACCGCGAAACTTCGGCACGTCCAACGACAGATCGGCTGTTACTTGTTCGGGCGGTATATCCAGCAGCCCGGCAATCAGTTCCTGGAGTTTTTCTTGCGGAGCGGTCACTAATATCCTCCTGCGCATACCGAGCAGACCAACCGCTCGCGTCCATCGGCCGTTACCGTTTTGAACAGGTGGTTCCGCCGTCGTTTGATTTCCGAGACCGGCTGGAGACATTCCTCGCAATACGGTTCCCGGTTCCCCTCGTCCGCAACGCCCATCCGTCGCAGCAGCAGGGCCTCATGGGCCAGCAACCGGCGTTTAAGCTCCGCCAGGAACCGGCTCGCCGCCAGGCCGTCCGTAAGGCGGTGATCAAAAGCCAGCACCAGTCCAAAAGCGAATTGCCCGGCGGCGAGCTGTTGTTCGCCGGTGACTCCGAGTATTGCGGCCTGCCCCTTGTTGATGATCGGATTGAAAATCCAGCCGTCTTGGGCGGAAAGATCGGTCATGGTGAATGTGCCACGGGCCAGATGATCAAGGGAAAGCGCATTGAGCAGGTACTTTTCAAGAAGATCCCGCTTGTATTCATGAATTTGCTCCAGCGTCATTTCGTCGGCGCGGGGAAACACTGGAACCTTCAGCCCGTGGTCCACGTCGATGGCGTACCCGATGTTGATTTCGTCATAATAAACAATGTGTCCAGCCCGATAACCGGCATTGAGCATTGGATACCGCCGGAGAAGACGGGATGTCTCAAAAATAATCCGGCTGGACATTTCTCCGGAAAATTCCGTTTTTTGACTGCAAAGTTCAAAAATTCTTTGACACGGAACCAGCGTGGAAACCTGGCTGGTTATCGCACTGGCGTGTGCTGTAGCTAATATAGATATTTCCGTTCGTTTGGAGTGGGGCAGCTTCTGCTCGTGCCTGGCAACGCCCTCCACCACGTGGTCGCAAACCAGCGAAGCCGCCGCCGTCGCCCGCGCCGGACCCGCCGCCGGAGAGGGTTTGCCCTCCGGTTGATCCGCCGCGGCCATTCCCAGGCAGCGCCGCACATCAGCGCCGCGTAGCAGACCCGTACCGGTGATGGCCGCGGCATCTACGGAGTGTTGTTTCAAAAGTTCCCAGGCTCTCTTGCTCAACCGCCGGCCGGCCGAAGCTCCGGCGATTTGTGCGGTCGCTTCGGCTGCGATCTCTTGCCGCGCCGGAACGGGTTGCGGCGCGGCGGTGGGTGGAAAATTCTCTTCCGCATGGCCGGCGTCTTCTGTGGCGATCCCGGCGCCTTTCGGGACCGGCGGCGCGGCCTGCCAAACCTGTTCGGACGATTCCGCCAGCAGGCACAGCGGGGCCCCGATGGGAACGTCCTGTTGAACTTTAGCCAGGTAACGAACATATCCGTCATGAGGGGCCTGAATTTCAAAAGTGGCTTTGCTGGTTTCCGCCACCAGCAGGACGGCGTCTTTCGACACAAAATCGCCGTCTTTATGGCGGATTTCCACCACGAGAATGCTTTCGTCATTGACATTGTTCAGGGGCGCGAAAATCGCGGTGGGTTCAGACACGGGCGCAAATCCCCCTTATGTTTTTCAGAATGGAGTCCGGATTCGGCAGGAGGGCTTTCTCCAAAGGTCCGCTGGAAGGAATCGGGTGCGCCGGCATGGCGCAGCGAACCACTTTGGCCGGAACGCCCGGGCGCGCTTCGCAGAGGCGAGAAATCAATTCCGATCCCCACGCCGCGAAGCCGTGCCCCTCTTCCACCACCACCAGCCGGCCGGTGCGCAGAACCGATTCCAGCATGGGCGCCGCGTTCAGGGGATACAGCCGCGTGGGACAGATGATTTCACCGATGATTTCGTGTTCATCAAATGCCCGCAGAACCGCCTCTTCCACCAGGGGCAGGTTTCCCCCGTAACAGACCACGGTTACGTCAGCTTGACCTCCCGGCCGAAGCCGGGTGGTGGGGAAAGGCTCATCCGAATGTTCCAGCACGAAGCCATCGGGAACCTCCGGAGAAAGCCGCCGGGTGTACATGAGTTTGTTCTCAATCACCAGGGTGAAGCGATCGATCATATCGAAAAGCCGGTCGTAAATCGTCGCTGGATGAATCCTCTCGTGCAGAGCCAGCACCCACGTTTGCGGCAGGCCCAGGAAGTGTTTCTCCAGGCTTTGACTGTGGGTGGGTCCGTAACCGCGTCCGCCGCCCATGGGCGTGCGGATAATCAGCGGAACCTGAACCTGGCCATTGTACATGCGTGGAAATTTCGAGGCATGATTGATGATCTGGTCGCACGCCAGAGTCAGGAAGTCGCCGAACATGATCTCGCATACCGGCCGCATCCCATGGAGCGCCAATCCGTTGCCAATGCCCACGATGGCCGCTTCGCTGATGGGCATATTGCGCACCCGTTCGGGAAACTTGTCGCTCAATCCCCGGGTCGCCTTGAATGCTCCGCCGTAGGGTGAGCGGATGTCCTCGCCGAGCATGACGATGCGTTCGTCCATTTCCATCCGCCGGGCGAAGCAATCGGCAATGGCCTGCCCGATCCGCTCTTTCGATTCCATCCGCGCGGTATGCCAGCGTACCGGCTTTAGATCGCAGGTATCGGGGCTTTGTTCCGGGCGGACCTGGGCGTATGGTGAAACCTGACCGGCGGCCACCGCCTGTTGCACGCGTAGGTCAACAGCGGTCAGGATAGCCTCGGTCGGGCGGGGCGAATTTTTACGGAATGTTTCCAGCAGGTCCTTTTCCCAGTAGTTGCGCACCTCCTGGGGATCGCGATCATCATCTCCCTTGGAATGCGCCATGAGGCGATAGGTTTCAATCCGCACAAACGCCGGCCGCTTCTGGCCGCGGACGTACTCAACCGCCTCGCGCGTGGTCTGGAAAAGCCCGCGGGCATCCCAGCAGTTCGTGTCCAGGCATTGAATATTCAGCGCGGCAAAGCGCGCGGCGATGTTGCCGGCGATCGTCTCCTCCTGGGGAGTGCTCTGCGAGTAATGGTTGTTTTCCAGAACGATCAGCAACGGCAGCGACCATCGCGCGGCCACGTTCGCCGCTTCATAAATCACGCCCTCGCCGAGCGTTCCCTCTCCGATGAAAACCACCGCGATGTTCTCCGTGCCCCGTAGTTTCTCCGCCAGGGCCAATCCGGCGGCCACCGGCACAATGCCGCCTTGCACGCCGTTACTGAAAAAACGCCGCGCGCATAGATGCTGGCTGCCGCCCCAGCCGCCGCACACGCCCGCCTGTTTACCCATGACTTCCGCGATCAGACCCTCCACCAGATCCGTCTTGGCTATGAAATGGCCGTGACAGCGGTGGTTGCTGAATATCCAGTCATCCGCCCGCAGCGCCCTGGCGACGGCGACGCCGATCAACTCTTGCCCAACACAGGTATGCACGGTTCCAAAGAGCCGCCCTTCGGAAAAAAGCTGAAGAAAGGTTTGTTCCACGCGCCGGATCAGAAAGGCTTTTTCGACGGATTCACGGCCAATTTGATCGAGCAACGTCTCATTTGAGCCTTGGTCCCCGGAAAAAGCGCGGGATATCCCGTTCGCCGATTCGTGGGTTGCCGGGTTCACCAGGTTTTGCGGTTGGGCCATTCTCCAAGCTCCAAGGGGCGCCGGGACTTGTACAACCGGCTTCTTGAGAGGGGCATTTTCGATGCCTGTCTATATTCCCAACAGCCGTCGGGATTGCGGGCCGCCACCAACAAATTATTCGGCCACCGAAGTCCGTTTACATGATATTTACAGGTGTGCGGCCGGTCAATGCCGGTTATTTTCGGTTTTTTTCACTTTTTCAGCCCGCTACCGCTTGCGGATGTTGCAATCGGCGATTTTTAATGGAATTCAAGGGGCCTTTCCGCCGAAGTAGTAAAGTGGTATTCGCTTGATGACACGGAGGTCGCACGAATGATCCGACTTTGTTTGTTTCGGAACTCATCATGGCGGCCTGTTTTAAAATCGTTGTCTCAACACCTCCCGCCATCTTACGTAATGGTAATCTGCTGCCGGCCAAGCCGGTTCGCTCGCATAAAACGGCGTGTGTAGCCCGTTTTATCGAACTTCGTGAAACACCAGGTCTTACCGGTCCGGTGGATCGGGATGCCCAGAACGCGGGCTATCGCAATGCGCAGCTTGGTTAAAAAAGGGGGGCATATTATGCGTACGCGGCACGGTTTTACCCTAATCGAACTGCTGGTCGTGGTTGTCAGCGCGATGGTACTTATGGCGATTGTGTTGGCAACGTACAACCGGGCCAGGCAGTTCGCGCAGACCACGGAATGTGAGTCCAATCTGCATCAACTGGCTTTGGCCGCCAACGAATATGCGGTCCATAATCACGGCTCCATGCCCAGCGATTACCGGATTCCGAATGGATACTGGTATACGGAACTCCAGCCATACGACACCAACATGGCGGCCAATTCGATTTGCCCGGACGCGGCCGAATCATCCGCCGGCGTGGGAGCCGCCACGCTGGCTTGGGGACCGATCGGCACGAACGATCAACCCTACTCCAAAGCCTTCCCCTGGTTGCAGAACGTCACCGCCAGTTATGGTCTGAATAATTACGTGAACCCGGCCGGGCAAATATCGGTCCTGGCGGCATACGGTGGTATTGCGCTGAGTGGAAACCAGACTTATTACGGCGATATCACCTCGGCGACAAATATTATCGGCAGCGGACGCACCACCGTGCAGGGAAATCTCGAGTCGGGAGGCGGGATTATCTTCTCGGGCGACACGAACGTCAGCGGCTCGCGGACACCGGATATTCCCGGTCTGCAACCGCCGAGCGTACAGGCGATATTCAACCAGATTGTCAGCCAGGATAATCCACAACAAGCCAGCGGGTCAGAAGACAATGGAAGCCAGGAAAACGGCGATGACGGCGGCGATGGCCATGGCGATGGCCATGGCGATGGCAGAGGTGGCGGAGGATCCGCCGGTCCTGGACAGGTGATTAATTTCACCCAAAATCCGTATCAGCTCATCAACGGAAATTTCACCAACAGCGGCCAAATGCAAATCATTGGATCGGGAACCTTGTTGGTCACCGGCAACGTGGATCTTTCCGGCTGGTTCCCGGCCAATGGCAGCGGCGCGGCCAAAATCAACATTGTGTGTCTGGGAAATGTAAACATCTCCGGCCAGTGCAACCTCAATGGCGGCATTTATACAGCCGGGAACTTTTCGATCAGCGGAAGGTACAACCTCACCGGTGTACTGGTGGTCGATGGACAATATTCAAACTCCGGCAAGGGAACCATGGTGCAGGGCCGCACGCCGTCGTTTGATCCGCGCGCGCAAGGCTCGCATCTGCTGGCTAATCAGCCCTTGCTGGCGGACTGTATCTGGGTGGATGGCAGCCCGCAGTCCACCGATGCGGTACCTTCCAATCTGCAGCAGGGCAATGCGTCGCTCAACGCCAATGACGATATGGGGTTGTTCTGCATCAATCGGCACATGGGGCAGATCAACGTTGCGTTTGTCGACGGCTCGGTTCGCACGGTGCCGTTGGCGCAACTCTGGCAGTTGCGCTGGTCGGAAAATTTCCAGCCGCGCAACGTCCGCATACCGGATTCATGGTGAATCATAATGGCGTAACCGGAAGTTAGAGTCCATCTCATATAGATAGGCTCTTTATTCCGGGTTTTCACCGCCGATTTCCTCGAGAACGTGCTCGGCGACATAAATAGGCACGTTGCCGGCCACGCCGAGGGCGATCGCATCGCTCGGGCGGCTATCCACTTCAATGCAATGGCCGTTGTGGCGGATGACCAGGCGGGCGAAAAACGTGTGCTTTTGTAAATCGTTGATCACAATGCGCTCCAGTTTTCCGCCAAGCTGATCAATCACGTTGGCCAGCAATTGGTGGGTCATGGGGCGGGGAAACGGCGTTCCCTTGAGGCGATGGTCAATTGCCAGAGCTTCCGCCGAGCCGATTACGATAGGGACCACGCGTTCGCCATCAACTTCCTGAAGGAAGATGAACTGCTGGTCGGACGTTTCCGTGATGATGATGCGTTTGAGTTTAACCTGCACGGCCATTAGACGAACTCCCGAACTTGCAATAACCGGATGGGTCGCCGGCCATCCGAACGGATTGTTCACCGGTATAGTATACGCTGGGGCACGGCCGGAGGAGATTTTTCGGGGAACGCCGCCGGTTAACTGGGCGGGCGTCGGAGTCGGCGGTATCATCTCTCCCATGTCCGCCACCCCCAATCCGGATAGGATTGGGCCGCGTACGAAAAGTTTATCGGCAAACTGATTTTCAGTGGTATACGAGCAAACTACGGCTATGGCGGTACACGACGAAAAAAAAAACCCGGCGGCTAACGGAAGCGATGGGCTGGAAAATTCCGTTGATTACCGCGCAACGCTGAATCTCCCCCAGACCCCCTTTGAGATGAAAGCGAATCTCACCCAGCGCGAGCCGGGGATTCTCGCCCGCTGGAAACAGACCGGGCTTTACCAACGCATTCGCGCACGCCGGCATCCCCGCGGCAAATGGGTACTCCACGACGGCCCCCCCTACGCCAACGGCGATATTCACATGGGGCACCTGGTCAACAAGGTGCTCAAGGATATCGTGGTCAAATTCCGCACCATGCAGGGTTATGACGCGCCGTTTGTACCCGGTTGGGACTGCCACGGCCTGCCGATAGAAAGCGCGGTGCAAAAACAGCTTGGGCCGAAAATGCGGCAGATGCCGCCTGATGAAATTCGCCGCCTATGCCGTGATTATGCGTTGCGCCACGTGGCGATCCAGACCGAGTCGTTTGAGAGGCTCGGCGTATTCGGCGATTATCAACGGCCGTACCTGACGCTGGACCCGGCCTACGAAGCGGGTGTACTGGACGTGCTGGCGGACCTTCTTAAGCGGCGGCTTGTTTATCGTCAGCGCAAACCGGTGCACTGGTGTGTGTTCGATCAAACCGCTTTGGCGGAGGCGGAACTTGAATACAAACCCAAACAGGATCCATCCATTTTTGTTCAATTTCAACTGGAACTGGCCGGAGCGAATTGGCCGCCGATATGGGGACCCAGACCCGCGGAAGCTTTCCTGCTGATCTGGACCACCACTCCCTGGACACTGCCGGCAAATCGGGCGGTGGCGATCGGGCCGGATCATGATTACGTCTGCGTGCGGCGCCATGATGAATCCCGGCGTACTGAAAGAAAAACGCTGATCGTGGCCGCCCGCCTGGTTCCAAGTATCAGGGAACACGATCCCGGAGTTTCATACGATATTTCCAAACCGATCAAGGGTTCCGAGCTGGCTTCCCTGGCGATACCCTACCGCCATCCGCTGGAACCATCGCGTCTATGTCCGGTTGTTCTTGCCGATTACGTTACCCTTGAGGATGGCGCCGGCCTGGTGCATACGGCGCCGGGCCACGGGATCGAAGATTACCGAACAGGGCGCCGCTACGATCTGGAGACATATTGCCCGGTTTTGCCGGATGGTAGATACGACGAGACCGTACCGGAATTTCTGCGCGGCCGGAGCATCTGGCGGGCCGACGAACCCTTGTTGGCGCATCTTCGCGAGAAGGATTTGCTGCTGACCGCCCGGAATATTACCCATAGCTACCCGCATTGCTGGCGATGCGGCAAACCGACCATTCTTCGCGCCACGGAACAATGGTTCATCCGCGCCAGCCGGACGGCTACGGAGACTCCCGGCGATTCCGGCGCGCCGGATCTGTTGCCATCCGCCCAGGCGTTCGTCGAGCAGGTCCGGTGGATCCCTGGGTGGGGAAAAAACCGCATCGCCGGGATGCTCGAAACCCGGCCCGACTGGTGTATCTCGCGCCAGCGTTGCTGGGGAGTTCCCATTCCGGCGTTTTTTGCCGCCGATGGCACGATATTGCTAAGTGAAAAATCAGTCCGGCAGGCAGCCCGCCACGTCCGCCAACACGGAGCCGACAGTTGGTTCACCGATTCCCCGGCCAAGATACTCGCAAGCGACCAATGGCTGGACGACGGCATCGGCCCGGACGGACGAATCATCTCTAACACATGTTTCCATACATCTCAACTGCGCCAGGGATCGGACATTCTGGATGTCTGGTTTGAATCCGGCGCCTCGCATCGGGCGGTGCTCGAGGGGACGCACCCGGAACTCGGTTATCCGGCGAAAATGTACCTGGAAGGTTCCGACCAGCATCGCGGCTGGTTCCAGTCCTCGCTGCTGGAAGCGGCCGGCTACCGCGACCATCCGCCGTTCGAGCAGGTGCTTACGCATGGGTTCATTGTCGATGCGCACGGACGCAAGATGTCCAAGAGCCAGGGCAACGACATCAAGGTTTCGGCCGCGCTCCAGCAGAACGGCGCGGATATATTGCGCTTGTGGGTGGCGAGCGTCGATTATCAGAACGACATGCCCTGTTCGCAGGAACTCTTCACGCGCACGGGCGAGGCGTACCGGAAAATCCGCAATACCCTTCGCTACCTGCTGGGAAATCTCTTTGATTTTGACGCTGGTAAAGATGAAACCCCGCCGCCGCCGCATTCGATCGATACGTGGATGTGGCATCGGCTCTCGACGGTGCGGCGAACCGCGCATGCCGCGTATGAAAATTATGAATTCCACCGCGTGTTCCGCACAGTCTATGAATTCTGCAACGTGGATATTTCCGCGGTTTACGCCAAGGCCATCAAGGACCGGCTTTATTGCGAGCTGCCGGAATCGCCGCGACGGCGGGCCTCGCAAACCATGTGCCGGCGATTGTTGATTCATCTGCTGGATCTGATCGCCCCGATTCTGGTATTCACCGCCGAAGAAGCCTGGCAGGCAATGCGGGAATTGCCCTTGATGAAGGAGCATGGCGCCGCAAGTATACACGAAGAAATCTTCCAGGCGCTACCGGACGAACCCGCCGCGGATCTGGTGCGCCCGTGGGAATTGCTTATGCCGTTGGTCGAGGACGGATTCAAACAGCTTGACGATATGAAGCGAACCATCGGCCTGGGCAACCCGCTCGACTCCGAAGCGCTGATCGTGGTTCCGCGGAATTCTCAGACGCCGGAATCCCGGCGCACATCGGAATTGATGGCCGCCTACGGCCCGGAACTCGAAGACGTGCTGGGTGTCGGCTACCATCGGATCGTGCCGGGGGACACGTGGGGCATCAAGATTCTCGACGTTCGCGAGCGTTACTCAAGCTGCGCGCGCTCGTGGAAACGCCGCCCGGACGTAGGATCGGACCCGGAATATCCGGCCCTCTCGGCCCGTGACGCGATGGTGGTGCGGGAATTGAAAAAACGCGGCTCTTGAGTGATCTTTTTTGAGTTGGATAATCTTGGGACGATGGGTTTCCACAGAAACTGTCCGCCGCGCTATGAACCGTCAGCGGCGGATGTCCCTTCGTTTCACTACCAGGGGCTGGCCGCCAAGCGTACGATTCGTCGGCGGCGCGGATCTGGCTTTTGAGAAATCACCCTCCCCGCGGCCGCGTCGTGCCGGCACGGTGGGGTCGCGCGCCATCGCCGTCGCACTGGTGTGGGATCGGAAAACCCGCTCTTGCGTTGAGGTTGCCGTAGCACGCCGCCGTATTCGCTTCCCCTACGTTCCAGGTTTGCTTTCCTTCCGCGAAGCACCCGTTTTGCTCGCCGCCATGCGGAAACTTAAAACCACAGCGGACGTGTGGATGTTCGACGGGCACGGCATCAGCCATCCGCGCGGCTGCGGTCTGGCGACGCATCTTGGCATTCTCGCCGGCGCGGGAACCGTGGGAGCGGCCAAAAGCCTGCTTTGCGGACGGTGCGCACAACCGGCTCGCCGGCGGGGATCCCGGGCACAAATCATTCATAACGGTCGCCTTGTCGGTTATGCCCTGCGCACGCGGACCGGCGATGAACCGATCTATGTCAGTCCCGGATTCCGTTGCCATCCCCGCCAAGCCGCCGATCTGGTTCTCTCTTGTACCTTCGGCCACCGCTTGCCGGAACCGACGCGCCTGGCTGACGCGCTCTGTGCCCGCTTGCGAACCCCGAAGAGTCATCGGAACCCGCGCATCGGACCGTATTCGTCTTACCAGTAAACAATATTTAGATAACTGAAGTTGCCGCGTATCCAGTAGGGCCACACATGCTGATGCCGGTCTTGCGTGGCGCCGAAGAAGGTCAGCAGATTGGGATACAAAACCCGTCCGCGGGAATTGGTCAGCAAGGCCACCCCCTCGCCGAAAGAAAATTTCTGATGACGGATTGTCAGATACTGACTGCGGATCAATTTCCAATGCGCATTGAACCAGATGAGTTCAATGGAGTTATCGCCGATGGGCTTACCCAGTCCCGGCATGTTGTCGTCGATGACGATGAACTGCTTCGTGGCCGGATCGTAAGCCATATCCAAGGATGAGCCATTGCCGACAACTGACAGCGGCATGCTTTTCACCGTGGTGTAGTCGGCCGCACCATCTTTCATAAATGTCGGTGAGTGGGAACGGATCACCTTGACACAGTTGGGATGAGAACTGTTCGGCGCATTGGAATCGTCGTCGGTATAGATCATGTACCAGTAGCCGTCGTCGGCCTGCACGACCGCGGGCTGACCCGTGCCATAGGCGTTGGCGAGAAACCTGGGACCCGGCGCAATCAGGGCATAACCGGTGGCGGCGTTCTTAGTGTAGAGCGGCGTGAATGTTCGGCCGCCGTCGCACGACCGGGCGATGCCAATGCGGGTGGCCGAAGGCAGATGGCTGCGGGGATCCGGTTGGGTATTGCCGTCGTAAGCCAGATAATAGATGCCGGTGGATGGATCACGGTAGACGCTGGGATCGCACGCGTCCACGTCGTCCTGGCGGGACGGGTTGCCGCTGGGGTTCATGGCGGTCATGGTCGGCGCGTGGGCCAGGCCGGCGAGTGTCGGATATTCCTTATAGCCGATATGGTCGCCGCCGTTGGTCATGGAACTGGTCAGATAACAAGTCCAGACCTTGTAAAGTCCTTCAGTCCGATCGTACATAGCCGAAGGCGCATACATATAGTCAAACCGTGAATTCGGCTCGATCGTCCCGGCGCTGATCACCGCCGGTCTGGAAAGCGCCGGGGCCGGGCGCAGGTTCAGCACCACGTCGCCGCCAACGCAACTCACCCAGGCGGATTTGTCTTCAAACCCCACGAATTCCACTCGGGAGAATGTGCTTTCTCCCGCCATGCCACTGGAAGTGATAAGCTTGAAGGTCCGCGTCCGCTTGCCGGGGAAGTTGAAACGCGAACCATCCACCACTAGAACGGCGCCGGCGTCGATGGCGAGCTTGCCGCGTCCCAGGTTCAGCGTGCCGATGCCGTTGGGGATCAGATCGAAACGCAGGATTCCCCCATCCGCGATCGTTAGCGCCGTCCCTCCCCGACCAGTCCATTTGGCCGTAGCGCCAGGGCCCATCACTTCCATTGTGCCACCGTTGCCGGCCACGGTGAGTTTTCCGCCCCAGTGGAACGTACCGCCGGAAAGATCCAGCAGGCCGCGGGCGCCGACGTTCACGCCGCCGTGGACAGTTACTTGCCCGCCGGCCTCGTTGAAGTAGGAATAATCTGAACCAGCCTGTGCGGCGACGCTGACCGCACCGGTATGGAGCGTTCCGCCGGCTACGGTAAATCCCCCCAAGCCGTGCCGGCCTACATCCACATTCCATGCCACCCGCACGATGCCGCCTTTGAGGATAAATTTACCCTGGGTGCTCCGCGCGCTCCCCAACCGCATATACGAAGTATCCAACAAGCCACCGGTTTGGTACCAAAGTCCATAGCGGCCACGGTTCCATCCCAAGTAAACCCCTCGGCTGATCAGAGCGCCGGCGCCGCTCATCTGTACCTCTCCGTTACCGTTCCCCCGGCCGATATAGACGTTGACCGGGCCAGGCTCGCGGGCGGTGATCCGCGCCGTGTTGTTGCCGCTGACAAACACGGAATAGTCCGAAAATCCAGGCACACTACCCGTGTTCCAGTTATTTCCAACGCCCCAATTGCCCACCGGCGCCCGGAATACAGCGTTTTTGAGCATGGGTACGGCGGACAACGCCGACGATACTTGCAGCCATAATATGCCGGACAACACGATCCACGGCACCAAACGCCGCCCCACGCGTGACACAGGGAAGGATGGCCGGTTCACTCGGCTGTTACCAATTCTTAGGAACATAAAACACCTGATTTAAAAACCTTTTGTATGGGGCGTTGAGATGATTGCACACCCGTTATGATTTCATTAAGAGCTTATCTCACATAGATAGGCTTAAGGGTAGCGGGTGTCCAGCAGCACCTGCGGCACGCGGAATCCCTGGCGGTACTGTCGGATCAGTTTGGTCACCAGGTCCAAGTAGTAATAACCCCAGCCATCGGAATAAGGGCCGTCAAGACGGTGCACCACGGTCGGTTCGATGTCGTTGCTGGCTTCCACGCCGTATTGATCCGGCGCGCCAAATTCGTTCCATTGTTTAATCATAATGACCTGCGGCTCATAACGGAAGGCCGCGGTGAGGAATTGCACCAGCGTGGCCCCGGAACATCGCAGGTGGGCATCCCAGTCACACCAGGCGCCGCCGCCATCCTCGTTGCCGCCCACGGCCACTGAGGCGACCATTTGTTCACAGCGAGTGAAAGCCAATCCCCCAAAACCCAGCGATCCACCATACGGAACCCCGCTGGGAGAACCAGCGATCGCCTCAAAAATCACCCGCTTTCCGAGCAAATCACCCACATCCCACTGCCGCATCGTGAACTTCGACATGCCGGGAGGAAAAGCCCGGCGCAGAATGGCGCCGGTGGCGGCGTCGCGTAACACGAAGAGGGTTTGGTTAGCGGGAATCTTGCCGCCGGGAAACTGCCGGGTTGCATTCGCATATAACCAAAAGTCCACACCAGAGTAATTAAAGGTGATGACGCGATCCGTCACGGTAAAAGGCTCGCTGCGCAGCGCGCCGCGGACCCCCCGCGGATGGGTGGCGTAGACGCCTGTCTTCGGTTGGTGGGCCAACGACCAGCCCGGCCCCGCCTTCCAGGGCCGCAGGCTATGACCCTGGAACGGAAAAATCGGCGTGGGTGGTCCATTCACAATTGCGGCACGATCCAAATCGCTCCAGGTGCCGCCCGGGTTCAGGGTGATTTCATGGAACGCGCTGACAAAACGCACGGTGAAATGGGGATTGGAATAGGCCGGCGGCGCGCTGAATGACGCGCCGGTGTAAATGTTTAACAACGGCTTGCCGTCGAAATGCTGCCAGAGGCGGGCGTATTCAGGCTTGGCCAGGATTTCCCGCTCGATGCGTTGAATCTGCGCGTAAAATTGGGGCGTGGAAATGCTGCCGTTATCCAGCCCCAGCAGCAGAACAAAATTTGGACGACGCTTCAGGTGCGTATATTCCGCCAGCAGACGCATGGTGGCGCCCATAATTCCTTTGGCATTCCCGTTGGTCCAGTTAACGCCGAGATTGTTCGACCAGTCGATCTGGATAAAATCGAACCCGGCGTCGTAAATCCAACGGGCATGTTGGCGGATTACCTTCGGGTCCAAAGATGAATAATGGCCCAGCACTGGCTTTGCCTCCGCGTTGCCCCAATAATTACCGCCATCCACCGGGGGCACGAACCAGGTTTCATATTCGGTGCAAAAGAGCGTTTTTTTTCGCCTTTCCAGCGCGGCGCCGGATAACGGCGGCAGGGGCGCCGGGGAATCATCGGGCAGTGACGAATGGAGCATCCGCGGTCTCGCCGCCGCAAGAGCGTTGGCGCCGCGCGCCGACGCCGCGGCGATGCCGGCGGCAGTCAGGCCGGCGCGCTGCAGAAAGGCCCGCCGCGCCATGGCGCCCGGCACGGGTGGAGCGACGGCCGCTGTATCACCAAGACGATCCTGCTCGTCATGAATTATCTCCGCGGGTATTTCATCCGGCGAATCGGCCGGCCCGCTGGAATCCTGAATACGCTCGGACATGTGTGATATTCTCCTATTAATATATCTCGTACTGGTCACAAAACTTTGCCGGGACCACGTGCAGTATAAATCCGTCGGTTCGCATTTTCCCGCTCCTCGTGACCGGCGCATTACAATCATTACGGATAGCGGGTGTCCAGCAGCACCTGCGGCACGCGGAATCCCTGGCGGTACTGCCGGATCAGTTTGGTCACCAGGTCCAGGTAGTAATAACCCCAGCCGTCGGAATAAGGCCCTTCAAGCCGGTGCACCACGGTCGGTTCGATGTCGTTGCTGGCTTCCACGCCGTATTGATCCGGTGCGGCAAATTCATTCCACTGCTGGATCATGATGACCTCCGGTTCATACCGGAAGGCGGCATCCATGAATTGCACCAGCGTGGCTCCGGAACATCGCAGGTGGGCGTCCCAGTCACACCAGGCGCCGCCGCCATCCTCGTTGCCGCCCAAGGCCACTGAGGCGACCATTTGTTCACAGCGAGTGAAAGCCAATCCCCCAAAACCCAGCGATCCACCCCCGCTGGGAGAACCGGCGATCGCCTCAAAAATCACCCGCTTTCCGAGCAAATCACCCACATCCCACTGCCGCATCGTGAACTTCGACATGCCGGGAGGAAAAGCCCGGCGCAGAATGGCGCCGGTGGCGGCGTCGCGTAACA
>JAKBMM010000070.1 GCA_021831565.1 Planctomycetota bacterium | reverse complement strand
GCGACGCCGCAGATGGCCCGTTTCCGGCCAACCCTGCGAGCGGGGGCCAGGGGGCCGTGGGCTTTGTCGCTCGTCGTCAGCGTATGAACCCATACGCGATCCTCCTCGCTTCGCGCCCACGGCCCCCCTGGCCCTCCGTCAACCCCAATTTGTAGCTGTGACAGAGCACTCCCCGAACGCCGCCGCAGCGGCATCATGGGCGGGAAATAGTAATTTTTCAGGAGGTGTCGCCGTAAACCGGCAACATCATGGGCCGGAGCATCACGCGCTTCTACCGGACGCCCGACCTCGCTAAGATGTTATTCTATGCGGTTTCAACGGCGAAACTGGTTATTCCTTCTTCTAGCGCTGGCGATGGCCGCGCTGCTGCTGACGCCCGCGCTGGTGCTTGCCCGCGCCGGCGGCGGCGAAGGTTTCGGCGGCGGCGGCTTCGGCGGCGGAGGGGGTGGGGGGGGCGGGGGAGCGCTGCTTTTTGAACTATTGTATTTTCTTGTACTTCTGCATCCTTTGATCGGCATTCCCGTACTTGTTGTGGTCGGCGTGATCTATTACATGACGCACACCTCCGTTGCCGGCTATTACCGCGGCCGGCGCACGCAGCGCGGCCTGGACGCCATGGACTCCAACCGCGAAGCCGCCGCACTGGCGTCCTTGCAACAGCGCGATCCGGCCTTTCAACTCGACCGGTTCTATCAGCGCGTGCGGACGGCATTTTTGAAAATCCAGGACGCCTGGTGCGCCCAGAATCTGCACGGCGTCCGGCCATTTATTTCCGACGGCGTGCACGAACGTTTCGGTCTGCAGTTCCTGGAACAAAAAGAGGAGGCGGTGCGCGACCGGATGGAGAATATTTCCGTTCAGGCCGTTCAACTGGCGCAGCTTACCTCGGACAACGTCTTCGAGACCGCGGTGGTGCGCATCGACGCCAGCGCGGTGGATCAACAGGTTTCGCTGGCCGACTCGCGCGTTCTTTCCGGCTCCGGCCAAAGCGAAAATTTCACCGAGTACTGGTCTTTCCTGCGCCGCCGCGGCGTCCAGAGCACGGACAAAGACGGTCTGATTGAAGGTCATTGTCCCAATTGCGGCGCGCCCATCGAACTAAACGCCGGCGCCCGCTGTCAAAACTGTCACGCCCAGTTGCGCAGCGGCCAGTATGATTGGGTGCTGGTTCAAATCACCCAGGAATCCGAATGGCGGCCGGAATCCCCCAAAGTCCTGCCCGGCGTATGTGCACTGGAGCAGCGCGATCCTGATTTCACGCTGGCCGACCTGGAAGATCGCGTCTCGGTCATGTTCTGGCGAAAAGCGCGGGCGGACCGTTTGGGCAAGGTAGATCCGTTGCGAAAAATAGCGACCCCGGAATTCGCCCGGACTTATCAGCAACTGCTGGCGGCGCCGGCCGCCGGCCAGCGGGCGTTCTGGGGTGATTGCGCCGTGGGTGGCGTGGAAACTCTCGGCGTGATCCTCGGCGACGGGAAGGACCAGGTCCTTGTGGAAATTCGATGGTCCGCCCGCCGCTATCAGGTCGACGCCCAGGGGCAAGCCCGGCGGACACCGGAATCCAACCTGGCTCGCAACCTCATGGTGTTGGAAAGAAAGGCCGGCGTCAAAACCGACACCGCCGCCGGCATATCTTCCGCACACTGCCCCCAATGCGGCGCTCCAGTGGTTGATGACGCCTCCGACAAGTGCGGTTACTGCGGCGCCGTATTCAATGACGGCTCCCGCGGCTGGGTGCTCGCCGACATGCTGGCGATGTCCGGCGAGCAAGCCCAGGAGCTATTGATGCAACTGGCCCGGTCCGACAACGCGGGTCCATCAATTCCGGCGCAAGGCGCCGAACCGGTCTCGGCAAGCGGGCAAACCGCCGCCGGCGCTTCCCCGGGAGCCGGCCCGGCGCTACCACCGGAACCCAGCGGCCTGCTGGCTTGGATGGTCAAAGCGGTGGTGCGCAACCGCGGAATCGACGCGGCGCAAGAGCAAATGCTTCGCGCCGTAGCGAAGCGCCGGAACATCTCGGACGAACAACTGCATCGCATGATTGACGCCGCCGGGCGCGGGCAATTGCAGACCCCCGAACCGCACTCGCCGGCCGAGGTTCAGCAGTGGCTCGGGGCGATGGTCGCCGCCGCGCTGACCAACGGTGATTTAACCACATCCGAACAGCGGTTGATCAACGGCGTGGGCTTCCAATACGGCTTAAGCCTTTCGGATGTGAAAGCACTGATCCGGCGGGAGAAAGATATGCTCTACACCCATGCCGTGAATGCCCTGCGGCAACAACGGGCGGTTGCCGCCTGAGGCATGGCGATTTTTTCGGTGGGTGGCGCGGAACCGGCAGCAATTGGCGCCGCCGGGCCGGGCTGGAATTCCCGCCAAACAAGCTCTGTTGAGCACACCGCGGAGACTGCCGAAGGGTGCAGGCGGTGTCCGCCCCCGCCCCCCATGGATGCCCGGAAAAATTGCCACTCACCCGGTTTATAGAATTCCATCAATACACCTTGACATCCCCGCCGGCCCTTCTACCATGAAGGTTGGAGCTGCATAATGAAGGTTCTTATCGCCATTCCGGTATTCAACGAAGAGCGGCATGTGATGAAGGTGCTAGCCGAAATCCGCGCTGCCGTCCGCGCCGATATACTTGTGATCGACGACGGTTCGACGGACGCCACACCGGCGATTCTGGCGCGCCGCGGCGGCATTCGCGTGCTGCGCCATCGGGAGAACTTCGGTTATGGCAAAAGCCTCGCCGACGCTTTTCATTACGCCGCGGCCGCCCGTTACGACTGGGTGATCACCATGGACTGCGACGAGCAGCACGAGCCAGCGTCGCTGGGGTGTTTCATCGCCGCCGCGGCGCGGGACGAAGCGGATATCATCAGCGGCTCGCGTTACCTCCTCACCGGCGACCGCCGCGATCAGCCGCCGCCGGATCGCCGAAACATCAACATTCTTATCACCCAGGTGGTGAACCGCCGGCTGGGGTTGCATCTTACCGACAGTTTCTGCGGGTTTAAGGCCCATCGCGTCGCGGCGATGGATCGACTGCGGCTTACGGAGCCTGGCTATGCTTTCCCCATGCAGTTCTGGGTGCAAGCGGTGCGGGCCGGCCTGCGCATCGCGGAGTTGCCGGTGCGCCTGATCTACCACGATCCCTCCCGGCATTTCGGCGGGCATCTCGATGATCCGAACCGCCGGCTGCGACATTACCTGGAGGTGTTTTTTCGGGAACTCGAGGCTGCGGATCTTTGTACGCAATGCGCCGCTGGTGGTTGAGGTCGCATCATTTTTATTCCTGAATCCATTCTGCCGCGAGAAATGGCCCCGTCCGGTTCCGTTTGGCCGCGAAGTTCGCGGATCTTCGTGCCGCGACGACACGGCCAGGTGCTCCTGGAACCGACCGGGACGGTGCTCCACCAAGCCGTGATCGCCCGGCGGGGCAAATCCGCCGGCTGGATTTCCTCCGAGCCGTGGCCCGCGCTCGCCGCCGTCGCCCGGCGCGAGCTTTATGAGAGCCTCTGCGCGCATGCCCGGTTGCTGGATATTCCCCCACCACCGGCGGACGTTCTCCAACAACCCTGGATCATCACCGGTCATCAGAACGAGTTTTATCATGCCGGCGTCTGGGCCAAAGTTCTTTTGGCGGACCGTCTGGCCCGTTGGACCGGCGCCCTGGCGATCGATCTGCTCGTTGATCATGATCGGGTCGATCCGTTCGGTTTTGTCGTGCCTGTGCGGGAAGGGGACCGCTTGCAAAAGAAATTGGTCCGCTGGGACCACGCCAGTCCCTTGCCGGCGGAGCAGCTATCGGCTCCTTCCGCCGCGGTGCGCCGCGCCTGGATTGAAAATATTTTCGCCGACTCGCTGGTTCGCAGCGACGCCCTGGAACAGTTCCTGGGCTTTCTCGCCGAGGATTCGCAACCGCGTTTTGTTCCCTGGCTTAGCTGCGCGCGACGGCGTTTCGAAATATCGCTGGGGTTGAACGTTTGGCATGTTCCGTGCAGCCGGCTTTGCGAAGGCGTCGCCTGGACGGCGTTTGTACTGGCCTGGCTGCGGGAGGCGCGGGCCTGGTCCGGCGCGTACAACGCCGCCCTGGAGCGTTACCGCGCCGCCCGCCGCATCTCGGATCCCGGCCGGCCGATGCCCGCTCTGCTCCGCACGGATCAACATATTGAGCTGCCGTTCTGGATTTATTCCGACAACCAGCCGCGCGCCCGGCTCATGCTGGATGACACCGGTGAACCGGGAATTCTTTATTCCGATCGCTGGCTTCCCGTCGCCTCTTTTCTCGCCGGCGAACTGATCGCCGCCGCCCCGCGCCTGCACGAAGAGCTTGTCCGGCAACGCCTGCACATCCGGCCCCGGGCGTTGACTCTGACCATGTTCATCCGGCTGCATCTGAGCGATCTTTTTATCCATGGAATCGGCGGCGCGTTGTACGATCAGATCACCGATGAGATTCTGCAAAGCATATTTCAGGTTTGTCCCTCTTATGCGTGCATTTCCGCCGGCTGGTTGCTGCCGCCGGCGGATGCCGTGGCGTCGTCGCCCGACCCGGCCCGGCTGCGCGCGCAACGCCATCACCTGGCGCACAATCCCCAACTGCTTTTTGCCCCGGCCGCGGCGGCATCCGGACCCGCGGCCAAGCTCCTTCGGGAGCGTCAGGCAATGATCGAACGAATCAATATAAGTCTTCGGGAAGATCGCGGCCGGCGGCGCGACGCTTCGAACCGCCTCGTGCGCGGCGAACTGTTTCGCCGTCTGCACGCCATCAATGAGCGGTTGGGGGAGCTGGCGCCGGGGGTCATGCAAGACATCGAGAGTCAAATCGTTCAGGCGGATATCGCCCGGGAAAACGCCGCCGTGGCCGCATGGCGCGAATATTTCTTGGCGCTGCATTCCCTGGAGTCCCTGCGCGAACTGCTGGCGCGGATCGACGACCAGATGCGCCATGCCGATTCCGGCGAATAGCGCCGCGGGGGGTGCGGCGATGCGGGGCTGGTTCATCCCACCGGCTCCGGTTACGATAACCAACAGGCCGCTTGGCGCGGCTTCCCAGGCCCCGTTGCGGACGGGGAAATGGCGGGCATTATGGTCGAAGCGATCCTGTTTGATTTAGCCAATACGCTTTTGTACTTCAATGATTTCGACGCGCGTAAATTCTTTCTGGAGGGCGCCGCCGACACTTACGGATATTTGCGCCAGCAGGATCTGGAGATTCCAGCGTTCAAGATTTACGCCCTGGCGCACATGCGGGCATTCAGGCGGCGATATATCTGGTCGAGCGTGCGCCGCCGCGATTTCGACGCCATGGACGTGATGGTCGGTGTTCTAAGGAAACTCGCGATAGACGTACCGGCGCGCAATCAGCATATCCTGGCGTGGATGTGGTATCGTCCCGTGGCCCAGCGGGCCAGCGTGGAGCCGGGTACGCACGCCATGCTCGAATCTTTCCGTCAGCGGGGGATTAAGATGGCCATCGTATCGAACACCTGCGCCCCGGCCTGCTGCCTCGATCGGCACCTGGAACGGGAAAAACTGCTCGAATTCTTTCCCACCCGCGTCTATTCATCGCATACGTTCTACCGCAAACCCCACCCCGAGATATTCCGCACCGCTCTGGAAGAGCTTGGCGTGCGTCCCCAGCAGGCCCTCTTTGTGGGCGATCTGATCCGCGCCGACATCAAAGGCGCCCGCCGGGTAGGCATGAAAACGGTCTGGAAACCCGTCGGTCCGACCCGCAAGCCTCCCCGGCGCAATCGCCCCGACCACATCATCCGCAAAATCACCGACTTGCCGAGTGTGCTGACCGAACTGTTGTTTACGAATAACGCACCACAAGCGATTTAAGCTCGGTCATGTGCGCGATGGCGAAGCGCACGCCCTCGCGGCCAAGGCCGGATTCCTTGACCCCGCCGTAAGGCATGGCGTCGAGGCGCAGGGTGGGAACATCGTTGATGATAACGCCCCCCACTTCCAAGCAATCGAACGCCTGGCGGGCTTTGAATAAATCGCGGGTGAACACGCCGGCGTGAATGCCCAAACGGGAACGGTTGACCCGTTCCATGGCCTGCGCGAAATCATCGTACACCCCTATGACGGCCACGGGACCAAACGCCTCTTCGCGCAGCAGGCGGCTGGTTTCCGGCACATCGGTCAGAAGCGTCGGTGGATAAAAGGCCCCGCTTCGTGGACCGCCGACAAGCACGCGGGCGCCACCGGAACAGGCTTCGTCCAGCCATTGCTCCATGCGAATGGCCGCGGCCTGGTCGATCATGGGACCGACATCGGTTGTTTCCTCCAGGGGATCGCCGCACCGCAATTTCCGGGTTTTTTCGATCAGCGCGGCGGTGGCGGCGGCGGCGATGTCGCGATGGAGGAAAATCCTCTGCACGCTGATGCAACTCTGGCCGGCGTGGCTGAAGGCGCCGGTCACGATGCGGCTGGTGGCATCGTCGATATCGGCGTCCGGTTCGACGATCACCGCGCTGTTGGCGCCAAGCTCCAGCAGCACGCTTTTACCCACCGCCAAAGCCTGGAGTTTCCAGCCGACCGGAACGGAACCGGTAAACGACACCAGGCGCAGGCGCCGGTCCGCGGCCAGGGCGGCGATATTCTCAACCGGCGTGGGCAGAATGTGCCAGGAACCGGGCGGCAGGTCCGCCGCGGCGAGCAGTTCCCCCAGCAACAGGGCCGTGACGGGCGTGCGATCGGATGGCTTGAGAATAAAAGGGCATCCGCAGGCCAGGGCCGGGGCGACCTTGTGGGCAACCAGATTTAACGGAAAATTGAAAGGGGTGATAAACAGACACGGACCGACCGGCCTGCGTTCGATCGTACAGTGATAGCCCTGCGATCTCTCGTCCCCATCCACCGGGAGCTGCTCCCCACCGATGCGGACGCTCTCTTCAACGGCCAGACGAAACGTGGTCAGCGCGCGATCGACCTCGCCGCGGGCCGCGCGAATCGGTTTGCCGGCTTCCCGGGCGATCATCCGTGCAAATTCCTCACGGCGCGCCAGCAGGCCGGCATGGACCTGCTCGCAGGCTGCCCGGCGCCGCCAGGCGCCCCGCGCGCGGAGCGCGGGGAAAGCATCCACCATGGCGTCCAGGGCCTGGTGAATGTCGTCCGGCGACGCCTGGGCTACGTGCCCGATCTCGGAATCATCAAAGGGGGAGCGAACGGTTCTTTCCGGACCGCCCCCGGATTTTCCCGCCAGCCAAAAAAGATAATGGGGCGCATTCATGCGCGCATTGTAACGCGCCGTCGCGCGGGTCGTCCGAGCCGGGCGGACGGGCGATTACTTTCCATTTCCACCAAGATTTCGAATGATGGCGTCGGCAAATTGGCTGCATTTCACTTCGGTCGCGCCGCTCATCAGTCGCGCCAAGTCATACGTAACCGATTTCTGGAGGATGGTTCGCTCCAGCGCTCGGACAATCAAATCGGCCGCTTCCGGCCATCCCAGATATTCCAGCATCATGACGCCGGAGAGGATCACGCTCCCGGGATTGACCTTGTCCTGGTTGGCGTATTTCGGGGCCGTACCATGGGTGGCCTCAAAAACGGCATGGCCGGTGCGGTAGTTGATATTTCCACCTGGCGCGATGCCGATCCCTCCGACCTGCGCCGCCAGAGCGTCGCTTAAATAGTCGCCATTGAGATTCAGCGTGGCGATCACGTCAAAATCTTCCGGCCGCGTCAGAATCTGCTGGAGCGTGATGTCGGCGATGGCATCCTTGATCACCACTCCGTCGGGCAGTCGGAGCCATGGTCCGCCGTCGATTTCCGTGGCGGCGTACTTTTCCCTGGCCAACTGGTAACCCCAATCGCGGAACGCGCCCGAGGTGTATTTCATGATGTTGCCCTTGTGCACCAGCGTAACGCTCTTGCGATGATGGGTGATCGCGTAATCGATGGCGGCCGCGATCAGCCGCTGCGAACCTTCCCGGCTGACCGACTTGATGCCCAGACCGCTGGTTTCTGGAAATCTTATTTTTCCGTAGGCTTGCGGAAATTCCTTCTGCAGGAACGCGAGCAACTTGTGGACTTCCGGGGATCCGGCCGGCCATTCCACGCCCGCATAAATGTCTTCCGTGTTTTCGCGGAAAATCACCATGTTCACGGCTTCGGGTTTTTTCACCGGACTGGGCACGCCGGGGAAGTAACGCACCGGCCGCAGGCATACGTATAAATCGAGTTGCTGCCGCAGCGCCACGTTGAGCGAACGAATGCCGCCGCCCACCGGCGTGGTCAAGGGTCCCTTGATTCCGACCAGGAAATGTCGGAAGGCCTGCACGGTCTCGTCGGGCAGCCACGCTTTGGCGTCGCCTTCGGGTGTTCCGGTTTTAAATTTTTCAAAAGACTTTCCGCCGGCATAAACTTCCATCCAGACGAGGCGGCGTTTGCCGCCGTAGGCCTTTTCGACGGCGGCGTTAAACACCCGTACGCTGGCCCGCCAGATGTCCGGCCCCGTCCCATCGCCTTCGATAAAGGGAATGATCGGATGATCGGGAACCCGCAGTTGGTTGTCGGTTCCCATCTGAATGGCTTGCCCCACGGGCGGTACTTTTATCAGCCTGAATGTCGGCGCGTTCATTGTATACCTCTCATTTCATTTTTCCGATCATTATGCCCGAAGTTTATCGTATTGCGCCGGGGCTTGCGAGCCGCGTAACCGTTCACGCACCGGATGTTTTTGGCGCCCGTACCGGCGGGCATGGGTTTTTCCGGTGTGCCGGGACCGCCAATCACCGCGCCGCCCAAGTTATGCAGCTGCGTGGTGGAGTCCCGCGGCCGTTTTGCATCCACCCCCGGGCGGCTTTTCACGGTCGTGGATGGTAATAGAGCGGTGGTTGGATTACGAGGCATGATGGTTTGCGGTTACGGACGGCCGTGGATTTCCATCCACGGCTGCGGGGGGGGCGACCATGAGGCAGCCGCGAGGATCGCAATCCCGCGGCCGTTTTGCATCCACCCCCGGGCGGCTTTTCACGGTTGTGGATGGTAATAGAGCGGTGGTTGGATTACGAGGCATGATGGTTTGCGGTTACGGACGGCCGTGGATTTCCATCCACGGCTGCGGGGGGGGGCGACCATGGGGCAGCCGCGAGGATCGCAATCCCGCGGCCGTTTTCCGCGCCGCCGTGAACGGTTACCGAGCCGCTTCGACGGAAAAAAGCATCAAGCCACTCTTTATCAAAATTTCATTTGACTTGATTCTCAAATGGATTAAAATGAGTGGTAAGTGTCTATCATCAACATCGGCGAATGGGCAACGGTTGGGGCCGAGGCGGCGGGCGAAAAGCCCGTCCAAACAAAGCTGTAGCGGTGTTCGGTAGTTCGTCGTGAGGGGCCATTGCCTGGATGGCGCGGCGCTACATTCACGGCCACTCCCAGGCATGGAGAGAGGCAATTCCATGCGCCGTCCGCCGTCATCTTTCAGGTGAAGAAAATCATGCGCCGAGGTCTTGTCATTAGCCGGTGCGGGAGTCAGAACCTTTTGGGAGGAAAGCAGCCATGTTGAACCGTTTGAACCGTCCCGACACGATCGCAAAATTGCTTTCGCACAAGTACCGTCGTTCCAGCCGCTCAAAGCGGCGGCTGGCCATTTTGAGTCTGGCCGTTTCCTTCGCCGCCGCCCATGTCGCGGTGGCGAGCATGGTGAAAGTTATCGGAACTTCCGGAACCAATGGCACACCAAGCAATCCCAATGGTGGTCCCGGCGGCAACGCCACCGCCAACGCCTCCGGCAACACCGATACGAGCAATACCGCGATCGCCATCGGCGGTACCGGAGGGTATGGGCTGGGCGCCGGCGCTACCGGCGGCAACGGCGGAGTTGGTGGCTATGCCACCGCCCAGGCTTTTGGGTCAAATGCCTCATCCAACTCCGTAACCTTCACCGCCAGCGCAACCGGTGGCACCGGCGGCCAAGGCACTGACTTAAGACATAGGGGCGGAAATGGCGGCTACGCCTTCGCGCACGCCAGCGGTTCCACCGGCGGCGGCCCGGTGAACATCATCGCCAACCAGATTGGCGGTTCGGGCGGACAAGGATATAACGGCGCTCTGGGCGGCAATGGCGCCAATTCCTCCCTGGGGAATGCCGTCTCCGGCTCCACCACCGGCAAGCTTACTCTTACCCAGAACGCCACCGGCGGTAATAGTGGTGGTACCCATGGCGGCGAATTTGCCGGCGTGGCCGGCAACGCCTCTTCCTTCCTGGACCTCACCTTCTCCGGTGCCGGTGCGCCAAGCTACCTGATCGGCAATTCCAACGCTTATGCCGGCAGCGGCGGCGACATCGACAACCCCGGCAACGCAGTAATCAACTTTGGCCAAGCCGGAAACGCCAATGCTCAAATCAATCTTAGCAATGTGGGCAATGTCAGCGCCACCGCCACTGCCAACAACGGACAACAGCATGGCAGCAACATTATTTTTTACAGTACCGGCGGCAGTGACAGCAACTTCAATGGTGGTTTCGCTCACCGCGCTTTCGCCACCGCCGTGGGAATATCGACCGGCACAGGTTCCGTCGGCGGCTATAGTTATGTGACAGCCAACGCTATAGGCTCTTCCGGTGGATACAGTAATCAGGGCACTGGCGGGACTGGTGGCAATGCCACCGCCCAAGCCTTCGGTTCGAATGCCTCATCCAACCCCGTCACCGTCACCGCCAGCGCTATCGGCGGCGCCGGCGGCCAAGGCGCTGGCTTCGGATATGCCGGCGGTAGTGGTAACCTCGCCACCGTGAATAACACCTCCGGCATTTCCACCGGCGGCGGCAA
>JAKBMM010000069.1 GCA_021831565.1 Planctomycetota bacterium | reverse complement strand
CCGGAAATTTATCTGGATCACTGTGTCATCATGCATCAGACGACTTGGGCCAAGGACCGGCGGGAAGCGGAAGTCAACGATGACGGCTGGACTTACCCGGTTACCTGGC
The DNA here is from genome assembly GCA_021831565.1 of Planctomycetota bacterium. Taxonomy (GTDB): domain Bacteria; phylum Planctomycetota; class Phycisphaerae; order WQYP01; family WQYP01; genus JAKBMM01. Next base: position 10,943 of record JAKBMM010000069.1, on the reverse strand, counting down.
AGGGAACGGGGTTTTACGTGTATCTGCATATTCCGCCCGGCGCCTACACGCTCTCACTCTATTTTTTCAACAAGGATGGCCACAGTGGGCCGAACCGCAACCGCGATCATGTCCTTTCCCTGATTCCCCTGCCCGCAACCTACCACTTTGGCGGCGGGTCTTTTCCCAATACCGCGCCGCTGGCGAAGATGCGCGGCGCGCTCCAGAGCCGGGTGGTGAATTTCTGGGGCGGGGTTTGGAAACGATTCCTGGTTCGCGGCCCGATGAAACTGGCGATTCGCGTCGCGAGAAATTATTCGCTCAACGCCATGCTGTCCGGGGCGATGCTGGATCCGCTGGCCGAGCATCCAGCGCCCTATTATTTCGGCCACCGGGTCTGGCAAGCGCACGAGAGGCAGAGAGCGGAATTTCGCACCCGTTTGGCGGCCGCTTGGCACAACCACACGATAGCCCGATACGGAAGCGTCGGGCGGCCAGACGTGACTGGGGGTCAGACGTGGGCCATCAAAACGGCCCAACGAATTCTCGATATTCTTAACGTTCTCGAACATCGCAACCCCGCCGCCTGGTCGGCCAACCAGCGGCAGGCTTATCTGTCAGTTCTGCGCTGGTGCGTGGCAAAGTATGGCAAATTGCCGAAGAATCCCGCCGCCGCGGTAATCGCTCAAAAATGCTATTACCACTTGGGGATGTTTCATCGCTGGGAGGCGGTGGAAAAAGCACACGGCATCCTCACCTCCCGGCAGATTGAAAAGGGATTGCGGTGGAAGGAATGGCATAAGACCGCAGGCAAATATGAGTATTCCATACAAAATAGAAAGGGCCAGTGGACGGTGCTTCACGACTTTTATCCTGGTCATGCGTTTGGCGTGATCCGGCAATATGTGAAGAGATTGAAGATGGACTTAAAACATTCGCGGCGAACGGCAATGGCCAAGTAGGAAAATTCCGGATTCCGGGTGTTTCCACGGCGCGTGCCGGGACAGACCGGAATCAGTAATGTTGTTTGTTCCAGCTTCAGGAGCACTCTCATGTTTAAGGCAATTCGTAATCGGTTCAGTTGGCGGAGCTATCCAGTACTATTGTCCGTGTTGCTGGTGGTGTCATACGCCAGGGCCGCCGAACCCGCCAAGCTTACGCCCAGCCAACTGGTTATGCTGGCCAGGGCCGCTAAAGAGCGGTATTGGTCGATAATTTATTCTTTTACGATCAACACATATCGTGTTGTAAAAGTCGGCGATCGGCGAAAGCGGGTTTTGCAAAGTAAGTGCCGGCAATTCTGGCGGTGGACGCCTTGGCGCGTTTATTGTCATAGCATTGACACATTTCAATCTACAGCAGCTCTGGGCGCCATGAAAAATGACAGGTTCTTGTCGTTTGATGGCACTGCTACCACGAGCATGGTAATCACGGCACACGCCAATCAATCCTGGAGCCAAGGCTGGGTGCAGTGCCAGATAAATCACGGCAATCTAATTCACGTTTCGCTGATCAATACTATATGGGAAAACTGGCTTTGGATGGAGGTGACAAATGCGAACAGCAAGGTTATCTGGGATTCCAAAGTTCATCAATATGTTTTAGAGCAGGTGCTTGATGCCGATAGCAAAACTCCCTTGCGTTATCGCACGTGGATTGACCCGAATCGCGGTTTTGCCGTTACTCGCAATGAAAGTTCCAGTGGGGGGAAAGTGTTTCTTGATTACCGATTTGGGCATTGGCATGAGGTAAAAAAAGGATTATGGTTGCCGTTTTCATTTTCCTATGGTGACCCGGGAGTTATCGAGAATAAATGCCGCATTCGACGCGTTGTGGAAATTAATAAAGCCATACCGCCATCCGATTTTGCAGTGAAGATTCCTAATGGAACTCCCGTGTATAATGACGTCACCAATCACCTCTATCATAAGGGGAAACAACCATGAAATATATTATCGGGTTCATGGGCTTTTTAGCGGCATTGGGTCTTGCTTCGACATCCGTGAATTGTGCGGTCAAGTCCGGGTATTTCGTTACGCCGCATAAGAATCTTATGGCTGCTCCACCTGGCATAATTGATTTTGGATTTATCAAGCCCGGCAAAACCGAGACACAGATGGTTAGAATCTATAGAAATCAACAGGCCGCCGTAGGTAAGCTGCGGATTAAAACATCGGCGCCATGGATAAAGATAAGGGAATCTCCAAAACGTAGTAATAAAAAGTTAAAGGTGTATAAGATCACTCTCAAGCCCCCCGTGGGGATTGGAAAAGTGTGGGAAAAGATCCGTTTCCACGGGATAAGGAAAAATGATTATCTGCTGGTGCCAATTAGAATGGATGTGCTACCGGAGGTGAATGTCTGGCCGCACAGGGTTCTTTTGATGCCAGGCCAGACGGATTACCACCTGTGGATTCGTCCGACGCTGACGAAACGCGTGCGGCTCGCTGCTTACCAGAGCCAATCGGATCACGGCGTCAAATTTACATCTGTGAGGCAAGTCTCGGCTGCCGATGGCAGATCATTATTGAAGGTGAGAGTTGCGCCGGTGGGCATAGGATTTATCTCGGCGACGTTGATCTTGCGGTTTAAGGGGGTTGCCGAGCCGGCCAAAGTATTTTTCGTCGGTATCGGTCATTGACATCTTTTAGCAAAGGATTGTGATGTAATAAGCGGCGGCGGCCTATTGGCCATCGCGTTTGGCTGATCCCAAGGTGTCGGGACATGCACAGGCGGTCGCAGGTAGACCTCGCAAGAGGTTTTTTCCTTCGGTGGAGCAACCGATGGCGCCGGTGCTGATCCAATCCCGGCACGCCGGGACGCTTTGACCGGCGGATCTTGCCAAAAAGTATTGACACACCGGCGATCGCCGCGCCGTTCACTTGCATCTTTTATCCTTCGCCTCCATGATGTCCCCTGCGCAGAGCCGGCAAGGGTTATGCCGGTCTGCCTGGAGAAAAATGAATCATGGCCAGGAAAAATTCGACCGCCCCCGTTGCTGAAAAATTCACGTTTGGACTTTGGACCGTCGGAAACATCGGTCGCGATCCTTTTGGCCTGCCCGTGCGCCAGCCGCTCACCGCAGTGCAGATTCTTAAGCTGCTGGCGGAGGTAGGCGCCTACGGCGTGAATCTGCACGATAACGATCTGGTTCCCATCGACGCGACACCGGCCCGGGCCAAACGCCTGATCGGCGATTTCAAGAAAGCGCTCTCCGATACCGGATTGGTTGTTCCCATGGCCACAACCAACCTTTTCAGCGAGCCGATCTTCAAGGACGGCGCTTTTACCAGCGCCGATGTCCGGGTACGGGCCTACGCCATGCAGAAGACCCTGCGCGCCATGGACCTGGGCGCCGAATTGGGGGCCAAAATCTACGTGTTCTGGGGCGGCCGCGAAGGCGCCGAATCGGATGCGGCCAAAGACCCCACCGCGGGCATTCAGCGCTTGCGCGAAGCCATCAATTTTTTCTGCCAGTATTCCATCGACAACAATTACGGGTTTCGCTTGGCGCTGGAAGCCAAACCCAATGAACCGCGCGGCCATATCTATTTCGCCACCACCGCCAACTACCTCGCCTTCATCGAAACGCTGGATTACCCCGAAATGGTCGGCGTGAACCCGGAAGTGGCGCACGAAAGCATGGCGGGGTTAAACTTCGTCCACCACGTGGCGCAGGCCCTGGAAGCCGGCAAACTGTTCCACATCGACCTGAACGACCAGGAGCCGGGGCGTTATGATCAGGATTTTCGGTTCGGCTCCGCCAATATCAAGCAGGCGTTTTTCCTGGTTAAATTGCTCATCGATCACGGCTACGATGGCCCGCTGCATTTCGACGCCCACGCCTACCGCACGGAAGATTACGAAGGCGTGAAGGATTTCGCCCGCGGCTGCATGATGACCTACCGGCTGCTCAAAGAAAAAGTGGCCCGCTGGCGCGCGGACAAGGAAATCCAGGGATTGCTCCAACACATCCACGTGCACGATGACGAACTCGAGAGCTTGTGCGCCAATTATTCCTCCGAAGCGGTGCGGAAGCTCAAAGACCGCAAATTTGACATTCGCGCTCTGGGCGAGCGCGGCCTGGCTTACGAACGGCTCGATCAACTCACCATGGAAATTATCATGGGCGTTCGCTGAACTATACCGCTTCCAGTCGCGTGGCCCGGGCGCGGGGCAACAGGGCGATGATGTCCGTCGCCAGCAGACCCGCCGGACCAATTTGTTCGGCGGCCATATCACCCGCCAGGCCATGCACATAAACACCCAGCAGCGCCGCTTCCGCACAGCCAAAACCTTGGCCGATCAGCGCCGTGATCACGCCGGTAAGCACATCGCCGACGCCGGCCGTGGCCATGGCGGGATTGCCCGTGGGATTCACCGCCAGCCGCTTTCCCTCGGCCACCACGGTACGATGGCCCTTGAGAACCACCACGCAACCCGTGCTGCGACTTAATAGTTCCGCCAGAGCGGAACGATCCGGCGCGCCGGTCGCAAGAGACCCGGCTCTCAAATCATCCGGCGGTGTTGCGTCCCCGCCGGAATTTGTAGATTCCGCGGATTCGGCGTCTATTTCCAGTGGAATGCCGTCGGCGGTGGAGGGAACGTCATCCTCACTGAGACTTCGCGTTTTTCCGCCGCGGCCGGGAGGAGATTCCGAAGCAGCGGCGTCCGAGGAAGCGCCTGGACCGGGCGAATCTCCCCGCGGAGTCTCCGGGAGAGATTGGTTCTGCGCCCGACCGGCCGACGCCATGTCTCCGCCGCGTTTCATAACCGCTCCCATCAATCGCATGAATTCGCCCGCGTGCGGCGTGAGCACCACATTGGACCAGTTGCGTCGCTTCGGCCATTCGCTGGCTTCCAGAGAAGAGAGAATATTCAGGGCATCCGCGTCCAGCACCAGCGGGCCACTGTGTCGTTCCAGCAATTCCAGCACCACGCGCCGGCTGGCGGCGCTGTTGCCGAAGCCCGGGCCAACGGCGACGGCGTCGTGCCGATCGGCGAATTCCAGCAGCCCCTTAAGGTCACGCGCGTGAAGGGCAAAGCCCGTGGCCGATGGGCAAATCGTCAGGGCGAACGGCAAAATTTCCTTAGGTGTGGCGATGCGGCATAAGCCGGCGCCGCTGCGGCAAGCCGCCAGCGCCGCCAGCGCCGGTGCGCCGATCATCGTTTCGCTTCCGCCGATGATGAGAACTTTTCCGTAATCGCCCTTGTGCGAATCCACCCGCCGCCGCGGAACTCTTGGCAGTTCAATTGTTTCCATGCCGCTAAGGTATGTCGGTAACCACTCTCCGGCAAGTTTATTTGCGGACTTTTACGTACGCCATCTGCATTTCATATACGGCGGCGGTAATCAGGCGCTCTTCGGATTCGGTGCGATTCCCCTTGGTTTTCTCCCGCAGCAGGATCAGCAGATCAATGTACAGGCGGGCCAGTTCAAGATCCACGGCCGGCCGGCCGCCGGCCGGATCCGGCAGATGGCCCAGCGCCAGGAGTATCGACGTGACATGCTGCTGAACCAGAAGCTCGAAGGAAGCGGCCGGGAGTGTCCGTTTTTTTTTTCCGCTTCGGTCGGCCGTGGGGATGGCCCGGCCGACGGGGTGGAACTCAAGGAATCCGGGGCTTGTTTGGCGTCGCCGACTTTTTTGGCCAGTTCCTCTTTTTCTCTCTCCGCCTGCTGTTTCCAGCCGGAGTCCACGTGCAGTTCGTGGGGTTGGACTTGCGGTTGCTGTTCAGGCATGGGCTTTCTCCAGTCTTGCTGATTTCAAGTTACACCAGCCTATGTTAACATTTCGGTGCGGTCGATTCCCAATCGGCGATGGCTTGATGGTTGTTAAGGATGCGAGCTTCCCATGGATGCACCGATTTCACAGATGGTCTACCAGAGTCCGTTGGTTACGCGGAATGCTTCACCGGAGATGCTGGCGGTATTCTCGCCGCAGCGGAAATTTTCCACCTGGCGGAGGATATGGCTGGCTCTGGCGGAAGCCCAGCAACAACTTGGTCTGCCGATTACGGACGAACAGCTCGCCCCGATGCGCGCCCACCTGGATGATATCGATTTTGAAGAGGCGGATCGGCAGGAACAGCGGCTCCGCCACGACGTGATGGCCCACCTGCATACGTTCGCCAAGGCGGCCCCGCCGGCCAAGGCGATCCTGCATTGGGGCGCCACGTCAATGGATATCGTGGACAACACCGACGTGCTTCTGCTGCGCGACGCGCTGGACATCATCGGCCGCAAGCTCGCGGCGCTGATCGACGCGCTGGGGCGGTTTGCCGCACAATGGAAAGACCTGCCGGTGCTCTCTTACACGCATCTTCAGCCGGCGCAACCCTGCACGCTGGGCAAGCGGGCCGTGCTCTGGTGCTACGATTTCGTACTGGCTCTGGCGGAAATCGAGCTTCGCCTGCAAACGTTGATGCTGCGCGGCATCAAGGGATCTACGGGCACGCAGGCCTCGTTTCTCGAACTTTTCGAGGGCGATCACGAAAAGGTGCGGCAACTCGAATACATCGTGACGGAAAAGCTTGGCTTCCAGCGGGTGCATCCCGTAACCGGTCAGAGCTATTCGCGGATTGTAGACGTGCAAGTGGTCGTGTCGCTGGCGGCCATCGGGGCGGCGGCTCATAAAATGGCCCAGGACATCCGTCTTTCGGCGGCATTCAAGGAACTGGATGAACCCCTGGAAGAGCAACAGGTCGGATCATCGGCAATGGCATACAAGCGCAATCCCGTGCTCTGCGAGCGCGTCACCGGCCTGGCCCGCTGGCTGATGGGAATTGTCCAGCAGCCGCTGTTCACCGCCGCCCAGCAGATGTTTGAGCGCACGCTGGATGATTCATCCAACAAGCGGCTCTCCATCCCGGAGGCGTTCTTGTGCGCCGACGCGATTCTGGACATTCTGATTCACGTGGCGAACGGAATAGTCGTCAACCACAAGGTCAGTGTGCAGAGACTGCGGGAGGAATTGCCCTTCCTCGTGACGGAAAACCTTCTGATGGCGGCGGTGAAGGCCGGCGGCGACCGGCAGGAGCTGCATGAAATCATTCGGCGGCATTCCCTGGCCGCCGCGCAGCAGGTCAAACAGAACGGGCGACCGAACGATCTGATGGAGCGCTTGAAGGCGGAGCCGGCGCTGGCCGCGGTGGATGTCGGGAAAATCCTCGAACCGCGGCAGTATGTCGGCCGATCGGTGCAACAAGTCGAGGAATTCATCGACCATTACGTCGTGCCGATTCGCGAGCGTTACCGTGGGCGGCTCGAACACAAAGTGGCGTTGAAGGTATAGGCGGTTGCGGTATGTCAAGTTTCACTTGCACACTGGCCGCGGCTGCCCCCGCCACCAGTCTGATTTCCCTCGGGCCGGTCGATATTGCGATTGTCGTTATTTACTTCCTGTTTGTGATTGGCATCGGCCTGTATCTCAAGCGATTCACCAAAACCGGCAACGATTTCTTCATGGCGGGTCGCGAGATGACCGCCTGGATCGCCGGTTTGAGTTTTATATCGGCCAACCTTGGCGCGCTGGAGCTGCTGGGATGGGCCGGGGCGGCTTACCAGTACGGAATCCTGGCGGTGCACTGGTACTGGATCGGCGCCATCCCGGCGATGTTGTTCCTCGGCATCGTCATGATGCCCTTTTACTATGTGTGCAAAACGAACTCCGTACCGGGTTATCTGCAACTCCGCTACGGCGGCGGAACCCGCGCCCTGGCGGCCATCTGTTTCGCGGTGATGACCATTCTGATGAGCGGCATCAACATGTTCGCCATGGCGATTGTCATGCGGGTGGTGCTCGGATGGAACCTGCACCTGAGCATCTGGGTCTCGTCGCTGACCGTCGGCCTGTATGTGGGACTGGGGGGATTGCTCTCGGCGATTTTCAACGAGGTGCTCCAATTCATGCTGATCTGGCTCGGAGCGCTGCTGGTTCCGATTTTGGGGCTATACCAGGCTGGAGGCTGGAACGGGATGGTTCACAAGATTGAACGCAACGTGGCCAACGGAGCATCCTATGTCCACGCCTGGAGCACCCTCGGCCACTTTTCCACCAACCCGATGGGCATCAACTGGGTCGGCATCGTCTTCGGGCTGGGGGCCGTGCTCTCCATGGGTTACTGGACAACCGATTTCCTGGTCGTGCAGCGCGTCATGGCGGCCAAAGACCTGCGCTCGGCCAAGATGGCCCCGATCATCGGAGCCGCGTTCAAAATGTTTGTTCCTTTCATCGTCATCCTTCCCGGTTTGCTCGGCCTGGCGTTGCTGCCGATGAAGCTTTACCCGCAGAACTACGTGCAGGCCCATCCCGCCCAGCATTTGTTCAGTTACAACGAGGTCCTTCCCCTGATGCTGGTCCGCTACTGCGGGCCGGGCCTGCTGGGTTTGGGTGTGACCGCTCTGATCGCGGGATTCATGTCCGGCATGGCGGGCAACATCAGCGCGTTTGCGACGGTGTGGACCTACGACATCTACCGCCCGATGATCAATTCCCGCGCCGGCGACGCTCATTACGTGGCCATGGGGCGATGGTGCACCGCGCTGGGCGTGCTCGCGAGCATCGCCACCGCTTATCTGGCGATGCACTTCCAGAGCATCATGGACTATGTTCAGGCGCTGTTCAGCTTTTTTATCGCGCCCCTGTTTGGAACCGTGGTGCTGGGAATGCTCTGGAAGCGCGCCACGAAGGCCGGCGGATTCTGGGGGCTTCTCGCCGGGACGCTCTCATCAATCGCCATGTATTTATTGGTGAAATTCGATCCGCCGCTGCTGCGCTATATCGCTCTGTCGGATCGGGCAAAACCCATGGCGGACGACATGTTTCGCGCTTTGTGGTGCTTCCTTATCGGCGTTGCGGTCACCGTGATTGTCAGCCTGGCCACCCCGCCCGTCGCGGCCGGCGAACTCCGCGGCCTGGTGCTGGGTTGTACCGACATTCCTTCGGAAAAGCGGTATCCCTTGATTCACCGCCCCATCTTCTGGGCCGTGCTCATCTTCGCGGGCCTTGTGGTTCTCAACATCCTCTTTTGGTGATCGGCGGAGCTTGCCATGAAAAATAACGCCAACTCAATCTGGTTCCTTATCGGCATTCTGCTGTTTATTTACGGGGTGCTGATCGCCGCCGCGGGAATCTATGGATGGTTCGTCCCACCGGCGCACCCGGTGGAACTTTGGCGCCTCCACGCCGGTATTTGGTGGGGGGCTTTGTTATTCGCCATGGGCTTATTCTATATCATTCGTTTTCGTATAAAATAAAGGCTCAAAGCGAGCCTCGGAGGCGTGCCGGAGTGGTTGATCGGGCCGGTCTTGAAAACCGGTGACGGGGCGACCCGTCCGGGGGTTCGAATCCCTCCGCCTCCGTTGATTTCAGGCGCTGATCTATGTGTTTCGCCGGGGCCTGGAGCGTGAAGGCGCCTTGCCGCCGACCTGTCTGCGTATGGCGTACAGGCAGGCTATTCTGGAAAAAGGTGTCAAAATCGAAGCGCTAAAATCTTTGATTATGGCGGGTTTGTGATGTATTGTTTGGTGGTTCTATATGCGGACGTATTTGGAAAGTCCAGTGACTGGGTTTCCACCTGCGGCATGCCGTAGTAGTAAGCGGGGTTTCTCTAGGCGGGAGGCACAGGCGTGAGTTTCATTCAGGCTGCCAGAGACGCACTCAAAGACCTGCCTGTGTCGGAGATAGCCCATGAACGCCTTTCTCTTGCGTTAGATCGTTTGGCGGAAACAGAGGTGAAGAATGAGGCATTGACGTTGGAGAAGAACAGCCTTCAGGCGCAGCTTGACCGTGAGCGGCGCGACCACAAACAGACATGCCAGGATTTGCAGCGACTTAAAGATGAGCACACGGAAGAGGCTCGCATATATAAGATGGTTGAGTTTAGGCGAGGAAAACGCACAGGTGGGAAGTGGGTGGCGTTCTGCCCCAAGTGCCACTTGCCAGCTGGTGCAAATAAGGACCCCGCTTACGGTACGCCACAGATATACTGCAACGATCACCATTGTGGCTGGCTTATTTATCCAGGCGTGACGCTGGAAGATATTCTTGCGGAGCTTGAGCATTGAGCATAGCGCCGCGATTTAGCATGTAGCCGGGCAAACCGAATATGACGAAGCAGGAAAGATTGAAACTTGCGGATACCTTCAAGGCCACCGTCAAGGCACACGAAAGCGAGCTGGATACAAGGTTCGTGTTGGAGATTCACGGAATTGACCGGAGCGGTAGACCGGTAACACCGATACATACGGAACTTGGGCACGCGACGGTAGAGGCCGCGCCCGGTGTGCGATGGTCGCCCAGTGAGAAGGCGGCCTGGCAACAATTCGCCCGTAGCGCGTACATTAGATGTGTGTTCGACAATATTTATTCGCTCATAGAGAACTGGGATTCAAGCGTCCCATACAACGACAACGGGTGCCCGGTTTGGATCACGGATTACCGCCTGGTTATTGAAAAGGAGTAGCCCATGCAGCCGGATTCCTACTATCTTTTCGTAGGGAGCAAAGAAAAACCACCATCGGAAAACAGGCAATACTTCGGTGGTACCGCCTCAAAAGAGGAGGCCAGCTACTTTACCGCGGCGTTGCAGCAGAGGTTTGGGGGCGACGGCCAGCATTTCTTTGGCAGCGTCGCGCGAACGGCGCTTCCACCGGACGAGGCGGAATTGTTGATCCCGCGAGTCCTTGAGAGGCTAGCTGATGCCGAGAGCGCTGTAGAAGAATACAACCCACAAGACGTGGCGGTTTACGAGGAATGGCAGCTTGCGGAAGTGCAATCGCGCTTACCGTCAGAGAGTGAGCAGCCCTTGCTTGATTACCGCCGAGAGCTAGCAGAGTACAAGCGCCTTTGGCATGCGAGGTGTCAGCGGGCAGGTGAAAACCGGCCAGGGAGGTGCGGGTCAAAACCGGCCAGTTATTGCGCTTCCTATATACGTCATCCGTCGCGTTCCCGTCAAGTAGTTGG